>NZ_JAHAIF010000031.1 GCF_018372875.1 Clostridium sp.
TAATGGATATTTATGTATATTGGGAGATGCTTTTGCATCTCCTTTTATTTTTATCTAGTTTTTATTACTATCTCTGCCTACTAAAATTATACTCTAACGTGTAACATTAAACTAATAATATACATAGTATGTACAAACAAAACCTTTAAAGAGAATTAGGAGGAGAACCAATGAGAGATTTATGTGAATGCAGTGGTTTTGAGAAAAATTGCTGTTGTGAAAATAATAGTCAAGATCCTTGTTCAACCATAAAAAATATTCAAAACGATTTATGTGATATGAAAGCTAACCTAGCAGAAACAAAAGCTAACTTGCTCAACCTTGTTAGAATTATGTGCATTTGCAATGGATGCATTTGTGATGAAGAAAAAGAGTTATTATTAGCTATTGAAAGAGGAGTGGATGCTGCAACTTCCACACTTTCTCAAACAAGAAATAATATCAACTCTTTAAACAATGATATTTGCTAATTAAATAATTTAACTGATATATGTCAAAATTAATTTATTATTTTTGACATATATCAGCACATTTACCTCTTTAATTACAAAAACGATAACCTTAACCCCCTATTATTCATACTATATATTGAATAATATTAGGAGGTTATACCTATGGATAAAAATATGTTTGATTGTTGTACAAATTCTGATGAATTGTCTTCATTATTTGAACATCAAACTTGCCCTCAAAAACCTTGTGTTGACCCAGTAACTAAAGAATTAAGTACTTTATCTGAAGAACTATGTGATATGAGAGTTACTTTAGCAGAAACAAAAGCTAATTTATTGTTTCTAACTCAAGTTTTATGCAATTCAGGATGTATAAACGAAACTGAAAAGTTCCTTCTGTTATCTTTAGATAAACAAGTTAAAGGTCTAAACTGTCACGTAGCAGATTCTCGTTGTGCAGTTGATCGTCTATATGATTTATTACACTAATTTTTATTAGTAACTAATAAAAATTACTCTAATGTTAAACTGACCTCCAATCATTAGATTTTTCTTCTAACTTTTGGAGGTCAGTTTAACGTTATTAATGCCTATCAATATCTGCAAACCATTGGGCGACTATACACTTCATATGCTGTTCTTTTGATAGCTGTATAGCATATTCAACTGCATCATCTGCATTTTCAAACAGCTTCAACTGTAAATGACTACTATCATCCTGTATGGAATAGGTCTTCAGAGTGTTCGCTCCCCAGGATGGTATTTCATACTCTTGCTGTTGACTTGTCAGAATTGCATATTGAACACTTTTCAGTCTGCTAGCTCCAATTATATGTCCATCATTAAAATTATCATTTGTAAAAATAACTTTTCCATCTTCTATAATCTCGTACCTTTTAAAAATACTTAAAACCCATCCCCCCAGAAAAAAACGGTTTCTTTCATCCATCGGTGAACTTATATTTCCTATCTCTTCATAATTCCCCAAATATGAAAATATATTGCAGTATGCAAAATAATTATCTCCATCTGATGGATTAAACGGGCTATTTTTCTTGTCTAGTGGATAGTTATGAAAATCCATTTTCTTTCCCCCTTCAACTCCTAATTTATCCTTTAATTTTAAATTTTTATCTTATTTAGATATCTATTTCTATACTAAACAACCTTTCTTTAATTGTCTTTTTGTCTGGTATCGGATTTTATTCTAACAGTTGTAACGAATAATCATAAAATTATTATCCTTGATTTATAACAAATTAAAATTTTATACTTTTCTATGTACCTACATTTCCATGTTGAAACTTTTATACACTTTCATATTACCATTTAAACTCAACAATAAAAAGAGGTTAAACCATCACGATTTAACCTCAATTCGCTTATTCACTATTTCATCAATCTATTCTTTTCACAACTTCATTGTAACCAAGAATTAAATATACGTGGAGTTTATTGCCTCCAACTAAAACATCTAAAAATGCTTCAATGCATTACAAATCTCTTCGTTCTTTGGCATACCTTGCATGGAACGTGCTATATACTTCTCTTCGTCCTTAACAGTCCTTGACAAGTAAAGCTACGTTCTCAATATGAGCTGTTTGTGGGAACATATCTACAGGCTGTACTTTAATAGCCTTATACCCTTGTTCCTCTAATATCTTTAAATCCCTTCCTAGAGTGCTTGGATCACAAGATACATAAACAACCCTCTCTGGTCTAGTCTTACCAATAGCCTCTAATAACTTTATATCGCATCCCTTTCTTGGGGGATCAACAACTATTACATCAGCTTTAATTCCCTTACTAATTAAATCAGGAATAACTTCTTCTGATTTTCCTACAAAAAATTCTGCATTTTCTACATTGTTTAACTTCGCATTTTCTTTTGCATTAATTATAGCTGGATCTATTATTTCTACCCCATAAACCTTTTTTGCTTTTTGTGATAAAAACAAAGTTATCGTCCCTGTACCGCAATATGCATCAAATACAACTTCTTCACCACTTAAATTTGCAAATTCAAGAGTTTTATTATATAACACTTCAGTTTGTATTGGATTAACCTGAAAGAATGATAATGGAGATATATTAAATTTAAAATCTCCTATATAATCCTGAATTGTATCTGAACCATATAAAGTTATACACTCTGAACCTAATATTACATTTGTATTTTTGCTATTTATATTTAAAACAATACTTTTTATTTCTTTAATATTATCAATAATTAACTTCTTAAATTCATCTATATAAGGAATATCTTTTGTGGTAGCTACCAAAACAACCATAACCTCTTTAGTTTTGAAGCCTCTTCTAATCATGATATGTCTTAATATACCTTTGGGATTAAATTCTCCATCTATTGTAGCGGGTTCTAAATTATATTTTTTAATCCATTCCTTTGTTAATACTGCTACTTTATCAGCTATCTTATCTTGTATTAAACATGTATCTATATCTATAATATTATGGCTTCTTGAAGCATAAAATCCTATAGCAATTTCCCCATTTACTTTACCAATGGGCAATTGAACCTTATTTCTATATCTATATGGATTAATATCCATTCCCAAAGGATAACTTACTAACTTTTCTGATAAGCCACCAATTTTACTTATACAATCTTTAACTCTTTCCCATTTAAAATCTAATTGTTTTTTATAACTCATATGCTGTATAGAACATCCACCACATCGTTTGTAATATGTACATTTCTCCACTTCTCTATCCACTGATGGTGTTATTATCTCTTCCACTTTTCCATAAGCATAACTTTTTTTAACTTTAATTATCTTAACTCTAACTTTTTCTCCAGTAAGTGCTCCTGATATAAATATTGGATAACTATCTATCTTTGCTATCCCTTCTCCTTCATATCCTTGAGCTACTATATCTAAAATATATTCCTTATTTTTTTCAACCACAAAAATCACCTTTCGTTTACCTAATTCCAATAAATTATATCACATAATAATAGCTCAAGTCCTTTATTATTCAACAAATGTTTCACATAATGTATCTCTTGGTTCCGAAGCTCTGTCTCCTCTTATTGCTATATCTAAAGCTTCACACCTTCCATTTCCATTATAAAAACAACGAATAGCATGACACCCTATATTAGGATTCATTTTTATCTCATCCTTTGAAGAAAAAATTTGCATAATCTCTCCCATATAATTGGTATTAGTAAATGCTGCGGTAAATTGTTCACTTACTGAATTTTCTCTAAAGCTACTACAAAATGTTTCTAAGCTAGTGTTTGCATTAGTTCCTTCTATTAGAATACTTTCTGCTTCACACAAACCTCCTTCATTATGAACACAAGTCCTAGCTGTACAACTTAATCTTGTCATAATAATCTCCTCCAAATAAAATAAATTTCATTTATGCTATAGAATAGTATGCACTTTTATATAAGAATTTATTTATCCCATCATCTTTACTATGCATATTTATTTCTTTATATATTTATATATTGGGGTACTAATATTTTATCAGGTAAATAAATCTATTCAACGCCGCATTTTTACTATAACTTCTTAAGTTCTTAAGTTCTTAAGAACTTATATTTTTGCATATAAAATTTAATTTAGAATTTAAAATTTCCAATTATGATACATCCTTTTTAGCTTTAATAAAAATATATAAACTCATAACAGAAATATACTTTAGATAAAGCTATTGAATCTAATTCTGCTGCCAAGCTAATATTTCATAATTGTCATGGATTTCAATACAAAAAGATTGTCTCCTCCAAAAAACAAAAGGTATATCTCCTCTTAAATATAGGATCCACACCTTATCACAATAATTTTATATTATTTACTCTTCCTACTTTAAAGCTAACATTTTTTCATATATCTTTTCTGCTTATTCTATGGTTAAAATATTACAGTCTTTTTTGTATTGATTATAAGTATACATTATGCTGGACAACCTCCCGAAAATATTAATATTTCTTTATACTTTTATTAAAGCACTAATATAAAAATATTTAACTATTACCAAGTTATATGAAAATGTAATAATACCTTTGATTTATAGCTAATTGAAATTTTATATTTTCCTAGATAGTAAAAAAGCACCCTTGCGGGTGCAAATACAGAATCAGTTGCCATTTAATTCCATATCTCAATTATGCCTAACTTTATCTGATATTATACATTATATCCTAATATATGGATGTCTATTTGTAAACTTTTCGTTAACTTTAAGTAATTGATTTAAAAAATAGAGCATTGATAATTTCAATGCTCTATTTTATGTATTATTCTACTACGCTTATCTTCATTAAGTTAGTAGCTCCAACCTTATCAACTGGAACTCCAGCAGCTATAACTACTGTTTCACCCTTATTAACGAATCCATTCTTTTCAGCTATTTCAACTGACTTATCCATCATTTCATCTGTAGATTCTACTCTATCAGCAACTATTGGATATACACCCCATGAGAATGCTAATGACTTAGCAACTTTTTCACATGGTGTTACAGCAATGATTGGACATTCTGGTCTGCATTGAGAAATTCTTCTAGCAGTTGCACCACTTTGAGTTGAAGAAATTATAGCTGATGCTTGTAATTCATTTGCAGCATTACATGCAGCTCTTGAAATAACTCCTCCGATAGCTGGGATATGTTTCTTAGCTTTTGATACAGCTATTTCATAATCTAATTGCTTTTCTGTTTCTGTAGCAATTCTAGACATTGTTTGAACAGCTTCTACTGGGTAAGTACCGTTAGCACTTTCTCCTGATAACATTATAGCATCTGTACCATCTAAAATAGCATTAGCTACGTCTGAAACTTCTGCTCTTGTTGGTCTTGGGTTTCTAATCATTGAATCAAGCATTTGAGTTGCAGTTATAACTGGCTTACCTACTGCATTACACTTTTCAATAATCATCTTTTGAACTGCAGGTACTTTTTCTATTGGAATTTCAACACCTAGATCTCCTCTAGCAACCATTATTGCATCAGAAACTTCTAAGATTGAATCAATGTTATCTACACCTTCTTGGTTTTCGATCTTTGAACAGATCATGATGTGTTCTCCACCGTTTTTGTTTAATAATTCTCTTATAGCAACAACGTCAGCAGCTTTTCTGATGAAAGATGCAGCAATCATTGTTACTCCAATTTCACAACCAAACTTTAAGTCTGCTTCATCTTTAGCTGTTAAAGCTGGTAATTTAATTGATACTCCAGGAACATTAACTCCCTTATGAGTTCCAACTAATCCAGTATTATTAACAACACAGTGAACCTTATTTCCTTCTACAGACTTAACAGTTAATCCAACTAAACCATCATCTATAAGAATAGTGTCTCCTGCTTTAACATCGTTAGCTAATCCTGCATAAGTTACTGAGCACTTTGTTGTATCTCCGATAACTTCTTCACCTGCATATATAGTAAAGTCTGTACCTAATTGTAATTCAACTTTATTTGGTTCAAACTTACCTGTTCTTATTTCAGGTCCTTTTGTATCTAAAATAATAGCAATTTCCTTATTATACTTCTTAGCTAATTCTTTAACTTTGTTAATTCTACCAGCATGTTCTTCATGATCTCCATGTGAGAAGTTGTGTCTTGAAGCATTCATACCTGCTTCTATAATCTTTGATAATACCTCTTCGTTTTCACTAGCTGGTCCTATAGTACATACCATTTTAGTTTTTCTCATGTAAATAACACTCCTCTTTAATATTTTTTTCCTCTATTAATATTAAAATATAAAATATTAACTAATTATTTTGATAAGACTTCTGCAATATTATATAACTTTTCGTCAAATTTTCTTTCTATAGCTAATGCTTCGTCTATATCGTCATCAATTATTTGATTATTTCTTATACCAATAACTCTTGAAGTCTTTCCTTCCATAAGTACCTCTACAGCTTTCGCACCCATCTTTGATGCTAAAACTCTATCATAAGCACTTGGGCTTCCACCTCTTTGAATATGTCCTAAAATAGTAGCTCTTGTTTCTATTCCAGTAACATCTTCTACTTCTTTTGCTAATTCAAAAGCTCCACCTATTCCTTCTGCTAAAAGTACTAAGTTGTGCATTTTTCCATTAGCTTTTCCTTCAAGAATTGTTTTGCATAATTCATTTTTATCGAAATCTTTTTCTGGAACAATTATAGCTTCTGCTCCTCCTGCAAGTCCTGCATATAATGCAAGATCTCCACAATGTCTTCCCATTACTTCTACTATTGAAACTCTTTCATGAGAAGTGGATGTATCTCTTATTTTATTTATTGCGTCTAATACTGTGTTTAATGCTGTGTCAAATCCTATTGTATAATCTGTGTAAGCTAAATCGTTGTCTATTGTTCCTGGTAATCCTACTGTTTTTACTCCTAATTTAGATAAAAGCTTGGCTCCTGTGAAAGATCCATCTCCTCCAATTACCACCAAAGCATCCACTCCATAAGCTTGCAGTATCTTAACAGCTTTTTTTCTAACCTCTTCTTGTTTGAACTCTGTGCATCTTGCTGTTCTAAGGATTGTACCACCTCTTTGGATTATATCTGATACAGAGGTTCTATTCATGTTGAACAACTCACCATTTATTAATCCTGCATATCCTCTTTGAACTCCCATTACTTCTAATCCGTTAGCTAACGCTGTTCTTACTACGGCTCTTATAGCAGCATTCATGCCTGGTGCATCGCCACCACTTGTTAAAATAGCTATCTTCTTCATATTTGTTCCTCCTTACACACCACCGGGACTGCTTAAGTCCCACACATACTAAATTTAACCACATATTAATGACCGTATTTAATTGTACAAAAGTTTTGTCTTTTTATCAATGCAATTAACTCAACTTTTCATACTTAGTTTATAGAATTTTGTCGTTTTATCTAAATTTACAATACTATTATACCCTAGCAAAGCTTAATTTATAAACCTTTTTAAAATATTTCACGATTTGATTTTTGTAATATTTTTCATTTGCATTTTTGTTAATATCACTGTAATTTTTCAATATTTAATTACAAATCCACTACTTTTATTATTAATTTTTTAACATTTTATCTTTGTATAATACTTTAACATAGAAAAAAAGCCATATTAGCACGAAATTTTAATGCTAATATGGCCCTTTTAGCCTATCCTTCTATAAGTTTAACATTTTCTTCTCCGAAGTGACTTTTTAAATTTTCTATAACCTCATCATCTTCATTTATCCATTTATCTTTAGATAATCTATAATTTTGCCTTTTTTCTGCATCAAATAAATATATAGGAGTATTTCCCACACAATCTCCTATAATTTTTTTTATATCATTATTAGCTTCCCTTATTGCCACTCTATCCTTAACTCTTATATAAAGTTTATTACCATTAACTTTTTCTAATCCCTCTATGTTTTCACATATAACTTTAGGTAATTCATCTTCCTTTATACTTACTCTACCTTTTAATTTTACTAAGGTATCTTCTTTTATTATATGTCTAAGTCTATCTAGAGCTTTAGGGAATACTATTACTTCTATAGTACCTGTTAAGTCTTCTAACTTTAAGAAAGCCATCATGGTATTGTTTCTTGTCACTTTTTGATTAACTTCAGTAAGTATACCACCAATTATTACTGTATCATTATCATTAATTACAGGCTCTTCACTAATCATGCTTTCCTCTAACTCAGCATTTATATTCTCTAAGAATATTTCATATGACTTTTCTATAGTTTCAATTGTAGTTGATGTCTGTAACTTTAAACTTTGTTTATATTCATCTAATGGATGACCCGATAAATATAGTCCTGTCATTTCTTTCTCCATCAAAAGAATATGTCTTTTATCAAACTCTTTTATATTTGGAAAAACAATCTTTGGAATATCAATAGCGTCCTCTGCTAAGCTAAAAAGACTCATTTGACCATCAATATTTCTTTTTCTTTCATTAGATGCACCATCCATAACTTTTTCAAATACAGCTAATAGTCTTGATCTAAACACTTTAAATTCATCTAATGCTCCTGCTTTAATTAAGCTTTCTATAGCTCTTTTATTAACTGCTGAAAGGTCTATCTTATCTATTAAATCTTCTAGAGATGTAAACCTTCCTTTTTCTTTTCTTGATTTAACTATACTTTCTACAACGTTCCATCCTACATTCTTAATAGCTGCTAACCCAAATCTAATACTGTCACCCTTAACAGTAAACTTTGAATAGCTCTCATTTATGTCTGGTGGTAAAACCTGAATCCCTTGACTTTCTGCAAACTTTATATAATTAGCTACCTTTTCTGCTGTACCCATAACAGAGTTAAGCATGGCTGCTATAGTTTCAACTGGATAATATCTCATTAAATAAGCTGTTTGATATCCTACTACAGCATAAGCAGCAGCATGACTCTTATTAAATGCATAAGATGCAAAATCCATCATTGTATCAAAAATCTTATTACCTGCTTCTTCACTAATTCCATTTCTAACACAGCCTGGAACCTCAACATTGCCATTTTCATCTGCTATTCCATATATAAAGTTTTTTCTTTCTTCTTCCATTACCTTATGTTTCTTCTTAGACATGGCTCTTCTAACCATATCACTTCTACCCATGGAATATCCGCCAAGCTTTCTAACTATCTCCATAACTTGTTCTTGATATACCATTACTCCATATGTAACATCTAATATATCTTCAAGTTCTGGCACTATATAATTAACTTTATCAGGATTATTCTTGCACTCAACATATCTTGGTATTTCTGACATTGGACCTGGTCTATATAACGAAATTCCCGCAATTATATCCTCTAAGCTATCTGGTTTTAATTCCTTCATAAAGGAAGTCATACCTGCTGATTCTAATTGGAATACACCTGCTGTTTTCCCTTCACCTAGCATCTTATAAACTTCTTTATCTTCAAAATCTATTTTATCTAAATCAATATCTATATCTTGGTTATCTTTTATCATCTTAACTGCATCATTCATTACAGTTAATGTTCTAAGCCCAAGGAAATCCATCTTTAATAGTCCCAATTCTTCTAGGGTTGTCATACCAAACTGAGTTACTATCATTTCTTCATTCTTTTGTAGTGGTACGTATTCAACTAATGGCTTTGATGCAATAACTACACCCGCTGCATGAGTTGAGGAATGCCTTGGAAGGCCTTCTAAGTCCTTACTAACATCTATAAGTGTTCTTACCCTATCATTAGTGTCATATTCATTCTTAAGCTCTGGATTTAACTCTAGAGCCTTATCTATTGTAATTCCAAGCATAGTAGGAATCATTTTAGAGATCTTATCCACTTCTGCATATGGATAATTCATTGCTCTTCCTACATCTCTTATACACGCTCTTGGTGCCATTGTTCCAAATGTTATAATTTGTGAAACGTTATCTACTCCATACTTATCTACAACATAATCTATAACTTCTTGTCTTCTCTCATAACAGAAGTCAGAATCTATATCTGGCATACTTACTCTTTCAGGATTTAAAAATCTTTCAAATAGTAAGCTATATTTTATAGGATCTATTTTTGTTATCCCAAGAGTATATGCTACTATAGATCCAGCTGCTGACCCTCTTCCTGGACCTGTTGGTATTCCATTCTCATTAGAGAATCTTATAAAATCCCAAACAATTAAGAAATAATCAACATACCCCATTTGTTTAATAATGCCAAGCTCATATTCTAATCTATCCACATATTCTTTAGCTTTCTCACTTTTATCCACAATTAAATTAACATCTTGGTAATTTAATTCTTTATTTCTTAGGCATTCAAAAACATCATATCTTTCTATTAGGCCTTTATAGCATGTTTCCTTTAAATACTCATATGGATCTGCTCCCTCTGGAAGAGGAAACTTTGGCAACTTAGATTCATGGAATTTATAATCATAATTACATTCTTCAGAGATCTTTATTGTATTTTCTAAAGCTTCTGGTATGTACGAAA
Organism: Clostridium sp.; assembly: GCF_018372875.1. GTDB lineage: Bacteria > Bacillota > Clostridia > Clostridiales > Clostridiaceae > Clostridium. The sequence goes on from NZ_JAHAIF010000031.1 coordinate 10,390, forward strand.
ACATATCCCACATTTCTTCTGGAGACTTAAGATAAAATTGTTCTGAAGGATATCGTCTTCTATTTTCATCTTCTACTGTTTTTCCTGTTTGAATACACATTAATATATCATGTGATTTGGAATCTTTTTGATTTATGTAATGTACATCATTTGTAGCAACTAAAGGTATTCCTGTCTCTTTAGATATTTTTATGTTAGTTTCATTTACTTTTCTCTGTTCATCCATCCCATGATTTTGAAGTTCTAAATAAAATCCCTCTTTAAATATATCTCTATATAATAATGCAACCTCTTTTGCCTTATCATAATTATCTTTTAATATATTACTTTGTACCTCTCCACCTAAACAAGCACTTAAAGCTATAAGACCCTCACTATGCTTTTTTAGATATTCGTGGTCAACTCTTGGTTTATAATAAAAACCATCTATAGATGCCTGTGAAACTATCTTCATCAAATTTTGATATCCAACTTCATTCTTCACAAGAAGTACTAGATGGTTAGTTGAATTTTCTTTATCCACTTGCTTTATATACATTGATTTGCTTGCAACATATACTTCACATCCTAGGATAGGTTTTATGCCTTGCTCTACTGCTTGCTTATAGAATTCTACACAACCATACATAACTCCATGATCAGTGATAGCTATGCTATCCATTCCTAATTCCTTAGCTCGCTTTATAATTTTAGAAACCTTTCCCGAACCATCTAATAAACTATATTCCGTATGAAGATGAAGGTGGCAGAATTTCTTTTCCCCCACACTTTCACTTCCTTTCTATTCACTAGCTCTTAATTCTTCAGCTATTTTTTCAATTTTTCTTAATCTATGATTTACTCCCGACTTTCCAACTGGTGGATCTAACATTTCTCCAAGTTCTTTTAAAGACTCATCAGGATAATTTAGTCTTAGTTCTGCAATTTCCCTTAAATTCTTAGGAAGTCTTTGTAAACCTATTTGTGATTGAATAAGTTTTATACTCTCTACTTGTCTTACAGCTGCATTAACTGTCTTAGATAGATTAGCAGTTTCACAATTAACCAATCTATTTACGTTATTTCTCATTTCCTTCATTATTCTTATGTTCTCAAGTTCTAGAAGACAAGAATGAGCCCCAATTATATTAAGTAAATCTACAATTTGTTCTCCTTCTTTTATATAAATTATATAAGAATTTTTTCTTTGAATAACTTTTGAATTTAATCCATAACTATTTATAAGTTTTGACAAGTCTACTGCATATTCTTCGCTATGAGTTACAAATTCTAGATGATATGTCTTCTCAGGATTGCTTATACTTCCTCCGCCAATAAAAGCACCTCTTATATAAGCTCTTCTTTCTTCATCATTCTTTACCATTTCATCCTCTATTCTATAGTTAATACTCATAACACCATCAATTTCTCGTAATATACCCGTTTCCTTAAGAAGATTTCTTACGCCCATCTCTTCATCAATAACAACCATATATATATTATTCTTTTTTAGAGAATTACTCTTTTTTACCATTAACTTAGAATGTATATTAAAATTATCTTTTAATAATGTAAATATTAATCTCGCACTTCCAGGATTCTCTGTAGTTATTCTAAATGTTATACCTTTTCCACTAAATCCTATAGTTCCACTTACCTTCATAATTGCAGATATTTGTGCTAAGGCTTCAGACTTCGTTATATCTACATATCTACAAATTTCTCCTTTTACTTTTGATGAAAATGACATATGGTATTTCTCCTTTTATCTAAAAAACTATTATTTTATAATATTTAATTATAGCATAAATTAATACTATAAACGACATAAGAAAAGAACTACCTTTACTTGGTAGTTCTTACAATCCAATTTCCTTATTACTTTTTTCTCTATCCTTAATTCTTTGTGATAAATACATATACTCAATGATTTTCTTTCTATCATACAATAACTTTTTCTCCATTATTGTATCAGCTAAAATCTCCGCAAGCTTATCTGCATTATGCTTAACAGTTCCATTTTTTATTTTTATTAAATCATCACAAATAACTTCTACATTTAAATCTTTTAAGTTATCTATATCTAACTTAGCTAATGTAGAACCTTCTTCTAGATATCTACCTTTTATTTCTTCAGATATTTCTCCACTATTAGCTATTACATAGTCAACTATATCTTTACCACCATATTTTTTTATTATTTTAACATGATCAGATACATCAAAATTATCTGTTTCTCCTGGCTGTGTCATTATATTTGAAACATAAATTTTTATAGCATCACTTTTTCTTACACTATTTCTAATCTTTTTCACTAAAAGATTAGGAATTATACTAGTATATAAACTTCCAGGACCTATTACAATTGCATCTGCTTCTTTTATAGCATCTAAAGCATCCTTTAAAGGCTCAGCATTTTCTGGATTTATCATAAGCTTTTTTATTTTAGATTTTTGATTTAATGCCTCAACAGGAATTTGTGATTCTCCTACAACCTTATTTCCATTTTCAAGTATTGCTTCTAGTTGCATATCATCTAAAGTTACAGGTAAAACTTTTCCTGTTACCGCTAATACTGAACTCATCTTTTGAACTGCATCTTCAAAATTATCTGATATACCATCCATAGCAGCTAAAAATAGATTACCAAAACTTTGTCCCTTCAAGGTTCCATCTTTAAATCTATATTGCAATAAATCCTCCATAAGAGGTTCTGTATCTGCCAATGCTAATATACAGTTTCTTATATCTCCTGGTGGTAGGATTCCCAAGTCTTCTCTTAATGCTCCTGAGCCTCCCCCATCATCTCCTACAGTAACAATGGCCGTAATATTAGATGTATAATATTTAAGCCCTCTTAACATTGTAGATAAACCAGTCCCGCCACCAATTACTACAATTTTAGGACCTCTTACAAGTAATCTTTTTTCATAAATCATACTTTCAATCTTTTTACTATCTAAAGAAACTTTAATATACCCTTTATTAACAAGCACAATTATTGATTTCATTGCCTCTGTAACTGAAATATATATTACAAATAAACCTGATAAGTTTAAAAATATATAAAACATTTTATAATAAAAATCGTAAAGTCTCTTTGTAACTAATTCTGTAAAACCAAATGCTATTAATAATATACCAAAGATTCCAAATACAACCCATCTCTTAACCTTAATTCCAGGCTTTAACCAGTCTGAAAACCTCATAGTTTTTTTACTCCCTTATGTAGGTCTTCACTAATATCTCTATGCTCTATTCTTGAGTCAAAGCTATCATTAAGTAATTGTTCATGTATTGCATTAGCTATTGCAACAGAACGGTGTCTTCCACCTGTACATCCAATAGATACTATAAGTTGTCTCTTCCCCTCTTTTATATAATTAGGTATTAAAAATCTTAGCATATCTTCTAATTTCTCAATAAAACCTTGAGTTTCTTTTTGATCTAATACATATTTTTTTACTGGTTCATCACTACCAGAATACTTCTTTAATTCTGGTATATAGAATGGGTTTGGAATAAACCTAACATCAAACACTAAATCAGAATCTACAGGAATACCATATTTAAAACCAAAGCTTAATATAGTTATCGATAATTGCTTCTCTGGTGATTTCACATCTCCATAATATTCATTTATCTTTTCTCTTAAATTCCTTATAGCGTATTTTGAAGTATCTATTATAATATCAGCTCTATCTTTTACTTCCCTTAACTTATTTCGTTCTTCACTAATACCTGTTAATACCCTTCCTTGAGGTGCTAGTGGATGACTTCTTCTAGCTTCCTTAAATCTTTTCACTAGAATTTCATCAGAAGCATCTAGAAATAATATCTCATATTTAAACTCACTAGATTTTAAATACATTAATGATTCAAATAAATCATCAAAGAATACTCCTCCTCTTATATCTATAACCAAGGCCACCTTTTCAATATTTCCAGAGTTACATGCTTCTGCAAATTTAGGAATAAGCCTTGGTGGTAAGTTGTCTACACAAAAATATCCCATATCTTCTAAGCTTTTAGTAGCTTCAGTTTTCCCTGCTCCTGATAATCCTGTAACTATTACAAATCTCATACTTTACCTCCTACTAAACCTTACTATTTACAACTATTATATCACACATCAAATGATATTAACCTATAATAACTGCACAAAACATTTATTTAATAAAAGGTGTATTGGAATGACTTTCTCATTCCAATACACCTTTCAAAAAGAAGATTTCACCTACTTAAATTTCTTTTCGTAAACATTGTAAGCTATCACTGCTAATGCAGTGCAACCAATTAGTATTGCACTTAAACAACCTACTGTCATAGTCAATCCTCCTACTTAATGTTAAGATAGGCCCCTTTAATGTACTAACTATATATTAAAGGAGGTGCTCTATAGATTTATAACATACTAGATTGACTAAAAATGAAACCTTCCTTATTCATTTTACTTTTATATACTTACTAATAGAACTCTTTAACTAATACTCTTTTCTTTTTATCTTCTCGTCTATACTAGAATTTAAACTACTCCATCTTGTTGAAGCAATTATAATCAATATTAATCCTATAAATGAACCAACTCTTCCTGCAAAATAAATAAGACCAGCACAAACAAAACAGGCTATTGCCAATAAAATCATTCCATTCCCAAAATCACTTGCTACTTTATCTTTATTTTTTATCTTTCTTAACCTTTCTTCATTAATAGAAGAAATAAACTCTATTTTTTTATATACCTTAATTCTCAATGCAAAAATTAATAAACCTAACCCTACAATTCCAAATATAATAGTGCCAACCATTTATATATCCCCTCCCTTTATTTAACTATTATATCACCTACCTTTAATCATTTAAATAAAAAAAGGTGTGGTTGATATTTATTTTACTTGTTCAGTCGCAAGTTCCAAGTCACATTAAAACAAATCCCCAAACTCGTACTAAAGGTAAAAAAATAAAGAGAGCCTATCCAAAGCCTCTCTTTATCTATACCTTAATCTATTTATCTTCTCCAATTATTCTTACTTCAGTATGAAGTTCCACTCCAAATTGCTTTTTAACTTCATTTTGGACATGAGCTATTAAATTTAATACATCTTCTGCTGTTGCACCATCCTTATTGATAACAAAACCAGAATGCTTTTCAGATACTGCTGCTCCGCCTACTGATGCTCCCTTTAATCCTGCATCTTGAATCAGTTTACCTGCAAAATACCCCTCTGGTCTCTTAAATGTACTACCTGCTGATGGATATTCCAAAGGCTGTTTAGATTCTCTTTTTTCTGTAAGTTCGTCAACTCTTTCTTGTATCTTTTCTTTATCGCCTTTAGTCAACTCAAAAGTTGCACTTAATACAAGTAAATTATCCTTCATAACTTTAGATGTTCTATATCCTAATTCTAGTTCTTCTTTAGATAACACCATTATGTTTCCATCTCTATCTAACACTTCAGCTTCTTTTATTACATTCTTAATTTCACCGTCATAAGCTCCAGCATTCATAAATACAGCTCCACCTACAGAACCAGGAATACCACATGCAAATTCAAATCCTGTTAAAGAATTCTCCACAGCCTTCTTAGATACATCTTCTAAAAGAGTACCGCTACTAGCCTTTATTGTATTATCCTTTACTTCTATAAATAACAAATTACTTAGTTTTATAACTACTCCTCTAATTCCGCCATCTTTAACTAACAAGTTAGAACCATTTCCTATTATAAAATAAGGAATATTTTCGTTCTTACATATTTTCAAAGTTTCAACTACTTGATTCACCTTTGATGGAATCAATAATATATCTACGGGCCCACCAACTTTAAAATGAATATGATTACTCATATTTTCATCTATCTTTATCTCGGAATCATTATATATCTTTTTAAAACTATCTATATATCTTAAATATTGATTCATACTACTCTCCTTAAAAGTATTATCAAAATAATCTTTAAATAGTATAAAATAATTTCTACTACTTAACAAGTTACAACTTCTTAACCTTATATTTTTTTATTATATCATATTAAATATAAAATGTTACTTTTGATTAAAATAAGAATATATACTTTCAGCAGTTCGTCTATCTATTGTTGGAGTTTCTAGCAATTCTTCTATACTTGCCTTCTTTATATTCTCCACATTTCCAAACTTAGTTAGTAATGCAATCCTTCTCTTTTGTCCAACATTAGGTATATCTTCTAATACTGAATGCAATGTTCTTTTATCTCTTAATGTTCTATGATATGTAATAGCAAACCTATGAACCTCATCTTGTATCCTTCTAATTAGTTGCATTAAATTAGAATTTCTATTTATTATAACTTCCTTATTATTATAAATAATCCCTCTTGTTTGATGTTTATCATCTTTAACTAGACCACAAACATTTATATCAATATTTAATTCATTTAATACCTCTAAAGCAACATTAACTTGACCTTTTCCACCATCCATCATAATCAAATCTGGGAAACTAGAAAACTTTCCTTTAGAAAAATCCAAATTTCTTTCTTGAATTTCCCTTATTTCCCTTAAACCATGCTCAAACCTCCTTGTTAATATTTCCCTCATACTGTTATAATCATTAGCACCTTTTACAGTTTTTATTCTAAACTTTCTATAATCACTACTTTTTGCTTTACCTTCTTCAAATACTATCATAGTTCCTACAGAATCTACACCTTGTATATTTGATATATCATATGCTTCAATCCTAAAAGGAGGTTCTTCTAAATTTAAAACTTCTTGAAGTTCACCTACAGAAACTCTATTAATTTCTTTCTCTTTTAATATTTTATCTTTGAATTGCTCCAATGTTAATTTAGCATTATCCCTAACCATTTGTAATAAGTCTTTCTTTTCACCTTTTTGTGGCATCTTTATCCAAACCTTAGATTCTCTTTTTATAGTTAAAAACTCTTCTAATAGTTCTAAATCTTCTACTACAGGAACATAAATATTTTTAGCAATTTTTCCTGCTCCAGAATAAAAGTTAATTATAAATTGACTTATTATTATCTCATCACTTTCATCTGCTGTATTTTCTAACATAAAATGTTCTCTTCCAGTTATCTTACCATCTCTAAGGAAGAATACTTGAACGCATGTGTCTTTTTCATCCTTATATAAATTAATAAAATCTTCATCGCCTTCAGTAACTCTAAACATTTTTTGCTTTTCAACTAGATTTTCAATGGCTAAAATTTTATCTCTAAAAGATGCAGCCTTCTCAAACTTCAACTCCATAGATGCTTCTTGCATTTCATCTTTTAACTTCTTAAGTATACTTTTATCCTTGCCATTTAAAATATCTAAAACTTCATCAATTATTTTATTATAATCCTCTTTTGATATATATCCACCACATGGTGACATACATCTTTTTATGTGATAATTCAAACAAGGCCTTGTAGGAGCCTCTCCTTCAACAATATTCTTCTTACAGGTTCTTATAGGAAATATCTTTCTAATTAGGTTAATGGTCTCATATACTGCAGTTACATTTGTATAGGGTCCAAAATATTTATTTCCATCTCTCACAAAGTTTCTTGTGACAAACACTCTAGGGAAATCTTCATTAGTTGTAATCTTTATAAATGGATAAAATTTATCATCTTTAAGTGCCATGTTATATTTAGGACTATATTTCTTTATTAGATTACACTCTAATATTAAGGCTTCCATCTCTGTATCTGTTACTATATATTCAAACTCAGCTATGTTTTTCACCATAGATCTAACTTTTTCTGAGTGATTTTTTGAATTTTGAAAATATTGTCTTACCCTATTTTTAAGTATCTTAGCCTTACCAACATATATAACTTCTCCTAAGCTATTTTTCATTAAATATACACCTGGCTTATCAGGCAAAACTTTTAGTTGATATTCAAAATCAAATATTTTAACCACCTCCTAAATTTATTCTAACTCTTTTTATATTAGTGTTCTACATATTATTATTTATAACATTTATTTTATCTATAGCTTATTAATTTTTTAATATGAAAATATAATAAAATTAAAATTGTATATTTTCCTCGTATAAATAAAAAGAAGAAGATTAATTCTATAATCTTCTCCTCATAATTACTATTTTAATGCTGCTTTCATTACTGCCCCTGCAATTGGCGCAGCTGCTTCTGAACCATATCCTCCATTTTCAACTATAACAGCTACTGCTATTTTAGGATTATCTGCTGGTGCAAAACCTATAAACCAAGCATGAGGCTTTTGTAAGTTACCATTGTTATCTCTTTGATCAGCTGTTCCAGTTTTACCTGCTACATTCATACCACTGAAATATGACTTACTTCCAAAATTGTTCTTCACCATATTAACCATATAGTCCTTTATTGTCTTTGCATCACTAGTAGGAAGTACCTGACCATACTTTTTATCCCCATACTTCTTTACCACATTCATATTTAAGTCTACTACTTGATTAACAAGCTTAGGTTCCATCATTACCCCATCATTAGCTATAGTACTTGCTACTAAAGCCATCTGCATTGGAGTTGAAACAATACTACTTTGACCTATACCTGATTGAGCTATCATACCTACTTCATAACTTTCTAAAGTAGGAAACTCACTTTTTGAAATAGAGAATCCTATAGAAGGAATATCTTTATTAAAGCCAAAATCTTCTGCTGTTTGTTTTAAAGTTTTATTTCCTAATTCTTGTGCTAAAGTACCAAACACTACATTACTAGAAACTTCAAAAGCTTTTTGTAAATTAATGTTTCCATAAACTTTATTTTGATTGTTAGATAAAGTTTGACCACCACCAAGCTCTATCTTTCCTTTATCTTCAAAAATTCTTTTTGTTATTCCATCAATATTTTCAAGAGCACTAGCTGTTGTTATAACCTTAAAAGTAGATCCAGGTGGATATTTACCCGAAGTTGCTCTATTTATAAGCGGGCTTCCTAAATCCTCCCCAGCATTAATTTTATTCATTACTGTTTCTAAATCGTTAGGATTATATGTTGGTTTTGATACCATTGCTAGTACTTCTCCAGTATTAGGGTCTAAAGCAACTACAGCCCCTTTTCTATTTCCTAAAGCATCATAAGCAGCTTTTTGAATATCATAATCTAATGTTGTTATAACTCCATTACCTACTTTATTTTCCTCTTTACTTCTATCTTTAAATGCTTCTTTTAATGATTCAAAACTTAAATCCTTAAAGAAGTTTCTTAATCCAACTTGCACACTACTATATGTAGTTAGTTCTGTATCAAAAGTTTTTTCCAATCCTGATAAATCATACTTTTGACTGGCGTAACCTAATGCGTGTACATATAAATCTCCATATATATATTCTCTAGATTGAGTTAAAGTCCCTGTTCTTTCACTCTTGGTTAGTGCATTTTTATCTCTATCGTATATAGTTCCTCTAACAACTTCATTTCTCTTTGCCCATAATCTTTTATTTCCAGCATCAGCTGCTATATCAGGGGCCTTAAATGTTTGAAAATATGCTATATATGATATTAGAGCTACAAAGAAGAATAAAAATATTATCATTACCTTTTTTACACTATCTTTAAAATCATTCATCTTTATCCCTCCTCTGAAACCTTCTGTAATAAACCTAGGGTAAAGAACATTGTTACCATAGAACTACCACCATAACTTACAAAAGGTAATGTTATACCTGTTAAAGGAATAACTGCAAATATACCACCTACAATTACTAAAGCTTGACATGCAATCATTATACTAAATCCAACAGCAACTAATTGGGAAAACTTATCATCCGTTACAAATGCTATTCTTATAGCTCTATAAAACAGCAAGAAAAATATTATCAATATTCCTATTCCAAATATTATTCCAAACTCCTCACATATTGCTGCAAAGATATAATCACTTTCCTTTACAGGAACAAATCCTGGATATCCTTGTCCTAAGCCAGAACCAAGCATACCTCCAGAAGATATTGAATATAATCCTTGAGTTACTTGATAATATCCATATCCATTAGGATCTGCCCAAGGATTTCTCCATATATCAACTCTTGTTCTTACATGTGGGAACAGCTTATATGCTATACTTGACCCTAATGCAAAAAGACCAAGACATGTAAAGGCATACTTTTTCTTTGATGTAGCGATATACAATACTGATACTGATATTCCAAAGAATATTAATGCTGATCCTAAATCTCTCTGTAAAACTAAGCATCCTAAGAAAATCATTACTACTATAGCAGGCTGAATAAGCTGCTTAATATGTTCAAATCCCTTTTTCGTATTATCAAAATCCTTCAAAACTGATGCCAGATATATTACTAAAAATATCTTTCCAAACTCTGAAGGCTGAAATCCAAATCCTCCTAAGAATACCCAGTTTTTTGCTCCATTTAATTCTTTTCCCAATAATAAGGCCATAGGTGCAAAAATAAGAGTTGCTACTAGGTATATAGTTTTATATTTTGCAAAGCTCCTAATATTAGGTACAATTACAACTGTCAAAATATACACAATAATACCAACTATAAACCAAACTATTTGTTTTATAGCCAGTGATGTTTCTAGTCTATATAACATGGCTATTCCGATTACAGACAAAATTCCTGCAAAAATCAATAAAAATTTATCTCCATCTGGATAAAATCTTCTTATAACAAAATGTGAATATCCTATAACTAAACACAATGCTCCACCAATTATAAGTGCTTTTTTATCTATAGGATTAGATAATATAGCTAGATTACTAAAAAGGCCTATACATAAAATATAAGTAAGTATAAGTAACTTTCTTTCATCCTTTCGCATTTTCATATAATCACCTCTAACTCTTCCAGTTAACCTAATACCTTAAGCTTAGTTGTTCCTATTGTAACTATATCTTTGCTAAATAATTTTACCCTTCCATTAATTTTCTTATCATTAACAAAAGTTCCATTTGTACTATTTAAATCTTCAATTAACAATACATTATTCTTAACAATTAGCTTTGCATGATTACCTGATACATGTAAATCTTGCAATATAATAGAATTATCCTCTTTTCTCCCTATAGTTATAATACCTTTAACTGGAATTACCGAACCCTTCTTTAAGTTTCCTTCTTCACTAATTTCTATTACTTCCAACCCATGATTTTTCCTAGATTCTGAAGGTCTTTTTCTTCCGCCACCTTTAACATCTTTATACATTATCTTTAATGCTGAGTATATTAAAGAATATAATAAAATTATAAAAAAGATTCCAAATACTATGGCAGATAATTTCGTAAAATTCATAACTTCACCTCGAAAACTTTTCATATATAAGTAGATTATACAACAAAAGTTATATAAAACCATAATATTTATACTTAACTAAGAATAATTTAAGATTTATATCATCCTCTTTAGATATTTACCAGTATAGGATTCTTCACATTTAGCAACCTTTTCTGGAGTACCTTGAACAATTAAAGTACCTCCCTTATCTCCACCCTCTGGTCCTAAATCAATAATATAATCTGCACACTTAATCATATCTAAATTATGCTCTATAACTAAAACAGTATTACCTGCATCTACTAATCTTTGTAATATTTCTACTAATCGGCTCACATCATCTATATGTAAGCCTGTTGTAGGCTCATCTAATATATATAATGTTTTTCCTGTACTTCTTTTAGATAATTCATATGCTAACTTTATTCTTTGTGCTTCTCCTCCAGATAATTGGGTAGATGGTTGACCCAATCTTACATACCCTAGTCCTACATCATATAATGTTTGTAATTTATTCTTTATCCTTGGTAAATTTTCAAAGAACTCTAGTCCTTCTTCCACTGTCATATTTAATATATCATCAATATTCTTACCTTTATATTTTACTTCTAAAGTTTCTCTATTATACCTCTTACCTTTACATACTTCACAAGGAACATATACATCTGATAAGAATTGCATTTCTATTTTTATTATTCCATCACCTGAACAAGCCTCACATCTTCCCCCTTTTACATTAAAAGAAAATCTACCTGGCTTATACCCTCTCATTTTTGCTTCAGTAGTATTAGCAAACAATTCTCTTATTATATCAAAAGTTCCTGTATATGTAGCAGGGTTTGACCTTGGAGTTCTTCCTATAGGACTTTGATCTATATCAATAATTTTATCAATATTTTCATATCCCGTAATTTCTTTATGTGAGCCTACTGGATTTTTACTTCTATTTACAATCTTATTTAACCCTTTATATAAGATTTCATTAACTAATGTACTTTTTCCAGACCCAGAAACCCCTGTAATCATTGTTAAAGTTCCTAAAGGTATTGAAACATTTATATTCTTTAGATTATTTTCTTTTGCTCCTTTAATAGTAATCTTATTGCCATTTCCTTTTCTTCTTTCCTTAGGAACATCTATTTTTTTCTTCCCACTTAAATATTGACCAGTAATTGATTTTTCATTATTTACTATTTCATCAAATGTTCCAGTTGCAACAATTTCTCCACCATGTTCACCAGCTCTTGGTCCAATATCTACGATATAATCTGCTTCTCTCATTGTATCTTCATCATGTTCTACAACTACAACAGTATTACCTACATCTCTTAAGTTTTTCAATGTAGCTATTAATTTATCATTATCTCTTTGATGAAGACCTATACTTGGTTCATCTAAAATATAAAGAACTCCCATTAAAGATGATCCTATTTGTGTTGCTAACCTAATTCTTTGTGATTCTCCTCCTGATAAGGTACCTGAATTTCTTGATAAATTTAAATAATCTAATCCTACATCTATTAGGAAATTTAATCTACTTCTTATCTCCTTTAATATTTGCTCACTTATAATTTTATTTTTCTCTGAGAATTCTATTCCATCTAAAAACTCTAATTCTTCTCTAATTGGCATATTTGTAAATTCATAAATATTTTTTCCACCAATCTTAACGGATAAAGCTTCTCTTTTCAACCTTGCTCCCCTACACTTTGGGCAATGATTATCGCTCATATATTGTTCTATTTCATTTTTCATCATATCTGAACTTGTTTCACTATATCTCTTAGTTAAATTATTAATTTCTCCTGGATATGAATAATTATATTCAGCAGTAACTCCTTCTTTTGTATAAGTAACATTAAGTTTCTTACCTTTAGTACCATAAAGAATTACATCTACTATTTCCTTAGGTAAATCCTTTATTGGAGTATTAAGTGAAAAATCATATTCCTTACTTAAAGCTTGAAGTATTGCATAAGTCCAAGAGTCATCTTTTAATCTTCCAGCTCCCCAGCTTGAAATTGCTCCCTCCATAAGACTTAGACTTTTATCTGGTATTACTAGATCTGGATCTATTTCATACAGCGTTCCTAATCCATCACAATAATCGCATTTACCAAATGGTGAATTAAAAGAAAATAGTCTAGGAGCTAGTTCATCTATACTTATGCCACAATCAGGACAAGCAAATTTTTCACTAAATAATATATCATCATCACCTATAACACTTACAAGTGCTAATCCTTCTCCTAACTTTAAGGCTGTTTCTAAAGAATCTGTAAGCCTACCCTCTATTCCATCCTTTATAATTATTCTATCTACTACTGCTTCTATATTATGCTTTATATTTTTCTCTAATTTTATTTCATCTTCTGATAAGTCGTATATTTCTCTATCTATTCTTGCTCTGACAAAACCATTTTTCTTTATTGTTTCTATTACTTTTTCATGATTCCCTTTTCTACCTCTTATAATTGGAGATAATATTAAAATCTTAGTTCTATCCCCAAGAGACATTACTTTATCAACAATTTGGTCAACAGATTGTTGACTTATCTCTTTACCACACTTTGGACAATATGGTGTTCCAACTCTTGCATATAATAATCTTAAGTAATCATATATTTCTGTTATTGTACCAACTGTGGACCTAGGATTCTTACTTGTAGTCTTTTGATCTATTGATATAGCTGGTGATAATCCTTCTATATAATCAACATCAGGCTTATTCATCTGACCTAAGAATTGTCTTGCATAAGCAGATAGTGACTCTACATACCTTCTTTGTCCTTCTGCATATAAGGTATCAAAAGCTAAAGATGATTTTCCAGAACCTGATAGCCCTGTAAATACCACTAGCTTATCTCTTGGAATTTCTAAATCAACATTTTTAAGATTATGTACTCTAGCTCCCTTAATGACTATTTTATCTATCATACTCTTATCCCCTCTTCATTTTATATCTATATTCTACCTATATTAAGCTTAATGAGTTCTCGAACATAAGTTCCTATTATTGTATTTTAAACTTTATATTTATTCTTGTCAATTATTGAGGAGAATATGAAAAAAACATAATAAAATCATGTTTATACTTTCCTATGCATTAAAAAAATGCTATGACACCCGTCATAGCATTAATATTACTTTGCAATTTTACCCTGTATATTTATAGTAACATTCTCATCTTTATCATTTCTCAATAGCAATACATTTTCTTCATAATTAGTACCATATAAATCTGTATAATTAATATAATATTTGTCATCTAATTCTAATAATAACTTTCCATTTTGTGAATATACTTTTGTATTGGTATTATCATTTTTAGACAATATTATAAAATCCCCATAAAACTGAACTGTTACTCCATTTAAATCTTCAATTTTATTCCCCATCTTATCTACTAAGTATTTATGTTCATTGCTACTTAATACATTTATTTCTCCATACCACTCATTTACATCGGTATATCCTAATTCAGTATAATTAGCTATTATATTTCCTTCATTATCAATACAGACTATTTCATACTTACTTCCATTATATATCTCCCCATAACTTATTCCATTGATAACCTCATTAATGAAATCAACTTCTACTTCGAAAACTAAATTTCCTTCATAATCCATAAAGCCACATTTATTATTTCCACTACGGAATATTACTCCATCCTTCTGAATTCTCATAATATCAATTACATCAATAGGTAAGTCTACATTTTCACCTTTACTATCAATCAAATAAGAATTTCTTTCATTGCTACACAAGAAGTATTTATTATCATAAGAACTTATATACTCAAATCCACTATCAATTACCTTTTTACCATTTCTCCCTATAAGATAGTAATTATCACTGTCTTTAACAATTGCTACACCATTCATAAAGCTTTCACAATATTCATATTTTGCTTTCACCAATATATTTCCTCTAATATCAATATATCCATACTTATCATTTTTCTCAAAAACAGCTATTCCATCAACAAACTCATGAACATATATATCTTCATCTATTTCACATAGCTTTTTTCCATCATAATCAATTAAAATCTCTGTATCATCTTCTTCAACTATAGCTGCGCCACCACAAAACGGTGTAGCATAGTAATAAGAATTATCAAGCATGTAATTTCCATCTTTTGAAATATATCTATATCTATCATCCTCTTTTACTAATCCTATACCTTCACTAAAAGCTGTAGCATAGTCGAATTTAGCTTCTATAACTACATTCATATTTTCATCTACATAACCCCACTTTTTATTCTTCGCCTGGTATGGATAATACTTAACATCATCATATTTTAAAGTTATCTCTTCAATCTCCGCATATGCATCTTCCTCTTCTTCTTCTTTAGAGAACCAACCTAATATTCCACTAAAATCAGGTGATGGTATGTTATTATCCTTTATCAACTTAACTCCTATTGTAGTAAATACCCCAATTATAGAAATTGTTAATACTACAATAATAGAAAACCCTATAACTTCATTTTTCCTTTTCAAAAGCCCCTTCTCCCCTTACCACATTATTAATTTTTTAATTGCTCTATCATATCCCTCAATTGAGCTGCTCTTTCAAATTGTAAGTTCTTAGCTGCATCCATCATCTCTTCTGTATACTTTTTAATAAGCTTTTCTTTTTCTTTTTTACTCATTTTTTCTTCTGCTTTATATTCAACTGTTTCTTCTGCAACTTTTGTAGCCTCTATTACATCTCTTACTTCCTTTAATATTGTCTTTGGCGTTATTCCATGTTTCTCATTATACTGTTCTTGTATTTCTCTTCTTCTATTAGTTTCTTTTATAGCTCTATCCATAGATCCAGTAATATTATCTGCATACATTATTACCTTACTTTCAGAATTTCTAGCTGCCCTTCCTATTGTTTGTATCAATGATGTTTCAGATCTTAAGAACCCTTCTTTGTCAGCATCCAAGATAGCTACTAATGCTACTTCTGGAATATCTAAACCTTCTCTCAAAAGATTTATACCTACTAAAACATCGTATTCACCTAACCTAAGTTCCCTTATTATTTTCATTCTTTCTATTGTTTCAATATCAGAATGCATATATGTTGTTTTTACTCCTAATTCTGTTAGATACTTAGTTAAATCTTCTGCCATCCTCTTAGTTAAAGTAGTTATTAAAGTTCTAAATCCTTTTTCTGTAGTTTTCTTAATTTCTCCATACAAATCATCAATCTGACCTTTTATTGGTCTTATAATTATTTGAGGATCTATCAATCCTGTTGGTCTAATTATTTGCTCTGCTATAACTGATGAATTATCTAATTCATACTGACTTGGTGTAGCACTTACATAAACAACTTGATTTATTTTCTTTTCAAATTCCGGAAATTGAAGAGGTCTATTATCATATGCACAAGGTAACCTAAATCCATAATCCACCAAGGTATTTTTTCTAGATCTATCTCCAGCATACATTGCCCTTACTTGAGGTAGGGTTACATGACTTTCATCAATAAACATTAGATAATCATCCGGAAAATAATCTAACAATGTTTTAGGTGGAGTACCAGGATCCCTTGAATCTAAGATTCTTGAATAATTTTCTATTCCACTACAATATCCCATTTCCCTCATCATCTCTATATCAAAATTTGTTCTTTGTCTTAATCTTTGTGCTTCCAATAATTTATCTTGAGCATTCAACTCTCTCAATCTTTCTTCAAGTTCATCCTCAATTCTACTAATTGCTTTTTCTAACGTTTCATGTGATGTAGCAAAGTGTGACGCAGGGAATATAGCAACATGATCCCTATCACCAAGTATATTTCCTGTAAGAACATCAAATTCACGTATTCTATCAATTTCTTCACCAAAAAATTCTACTCTTATTCCTTTATTAGAAGAGGAAGCTGGAATTATATCTAAAGAATCCCCTCTAACTCTAAATGTTCCTCTCTTAAAATCTATATCATTTCTTTCATACTGTATATCTATTAATCTTCTTACTATTTCATCCCTATCTTTTTCCATTCCTGTTCTTAAACTTACAGTTAATTTCTTGTATTCATCTGGATTACCAAGGCCATAAATACATGATACTGAGGCAACTATAATTACATCCCTTCTCTCAAATAAAGCAGATGTAGCAGAATGCCTTAATTTATCTATTTCATCATTAATTGACGCATCTTTCTCTATAAATGTATCTGTTTGAGGAACATAAGCTTCTGGTTGATAGTAATCATAATATGATACAAAATATTCAACTATGTTATCAGGAAAGAATTCTTTAAATTCTGAACATAATTGAGCTGCTAAAGTCTTATTATGAGCCAGTATTATTGTAGGTCTTTGAAGTCTTTCAATAATATTTGCCATAGTAAAAGTTTTACCCGATCCTGTTACCCCTAATAACGTCTGCCCTCTATGATTTTCTTTTAATGATTCTACTAATGTGTCTATTGCTTGAGGTTGATCACCGGTTGGTTTAAATTTCGAATGTATTTTAAAACTATTCATCATTAATCTCCTATCTCGAACTTATATTCGTATTACCATTTTACTTTTTTTGTATATTATAGTCAATAATATTAGTATTTAAAGTCCTTTTTATTCAAAAAAGGTAGTATAGATATTTATTTTGCTTATTCCGCTGCAAGCTCCAAGTCACAGAAAAATAAACATCTATTCCCTTCATGCTTAAAGTAATATACTTTCATAGACGTTAAAAAAGGATATAAAATGAATTTATATCATTTTATATCCTTTCTCTTTTCTTTTATTTTCTCTAATACTTCAGAAAATTTCTTATCTTCAAAAGCCACTACTTTATCACTTTGCACCATTTTAGGTACTAAAACAGCACCTAAGTTTTTATTTCTTTGTGGTTTTAATGTAACTTCTTTTCCATTACCATCCATACCTAAAACTTTCACATTTATATCATATATACTATTTCTAACCATCTTATATATTTCTGTTACATCATCTATATTTTGGTCATTTAGAGATACAATTTTATCTCCAACTCGTATACCAGCCTCATAAGCTATGGAATAAGGAACTACTTCTAATACAGATATACCATCTTCACCACTAACAAATATAGCTTCTCTTTTTTCTTCCACTTTCTTTTGCAACATTAACATTCCTTCATGAGCTAAAGGAGCAAATATTAACACTAAAACTTCTCCAACTAATCCAAACCTAGCTAACTGAGATACAAGGGTTAGAATTATCCCATATATTAATATAGCAATTCCTGAGGAAAGAACTTTCTTTTTCTTCTTTTGTGTAAAGGTAACAGAAGAATAGCCTAAAACTCCAAAAAACGGAATTAGCCCTAATATCATTGTATTGATAACATTTAATATGTCATTTGTCCTAAGTATAGGCCACCAACTTGGTGTTGATATACTTTCTGTCCCTGCTGTTGATCCTATAGATGTAGCTGCATATGCAATAAATATAGCTATAGGTAATACCCAATATCTATTTAAAGCATATCCGCCTGAAATCCTGCCTCCCTTATTCGAAAAAACAGGAATGGCACCTTTTTCTCCATCTAGCATTACTAAAATAGACTCTACTATATGAAGAACTCCAACAAAAGCCATTAATGACATTATATCTATTCTTAATATTTCTAGTCCATCACTAGTTGTTATATTAAAATAAGTAAAAATTAAACTTACTAAGCCAAGAATAGATGCAGAGTAAGAAAAACATACAAATCTCGGTTTTATAAACATTAACAATATAGAAATCATAAATAAAAGTTCTATTCCAGAATTCTCTCTAAAAACAATTCCTAAATGACTTAATAGTAAACTAGCTATAACACCAGCTAAAATTCCTAAAACTATTTGAGATAAAGTAAGCTCTAAAGCAGAGTTTACTTTATCTCCTATAATCATCTGCTGCATAGCAGTTACTTTCTTATTCTTCATATAGAACATTACACCTAAAAGAATTAATATTAACATTAATGAGGGCTCAACTATAACATATGCCACCGATCTTAATGTATACATAATTAGATTCATAAGTTTTGCTCCTCCTAATTTATCATGTCTTTTATCACTTCAATGCCCTTTTGTAATTGAGGATCTGTATCTTTACTATATTCTTTATTAACGTCTTCTTCAGTCAACTTAACTTCATAATCAGGTATAATCCCTTTTTTATTTATATCTTCTCCCTTTGGAGTGTAATATTTAGAAACAGTTACTTTTAAGCCACCTATCCCACTTTTAAGCTCAAAAGGAAGTTGAACTACCCCTTTTCCAAATGTAGTGGTTCCAACAGTTACAGCTGCATTATAATCCTTTAAAGCACCTGTAACAACTTCAGATGCACTTGCTGTACCTCCGTCTGTTAATATTACAAGAGGCAATCCTATTGCAACCCCTCCCTCAGATTTACTTATTTCCTTACTTTCATACTTATCAATTCTATAAGTAATAACTTCACCCTTAGGAATAAATTGTGATGCAATATTTATTGCTTCCACTAAATATCCTCCACCGTTTCCTCTAAGATCTAATATTAACCCTTTCATTCCTTTTCCTTTAAGTTCTTCTAAAGCCTTAACAAAATCAACTGAAACATCTTTATTGAAAGTAGAAAGATTAATATATCCTATATTATTTCCTAACATTTCGTTTTTTACAGAAACAGTCTTTATAGTTTCTCTAGTTACATTAAACTCTAACTCTGTATCTTTTCTTCCTACTATAATATTTACTTGAGAATTTTCAGCACCTGTTATTAGTGCAACAGCTTTACTTTGGTCACTTCCAACCTCTTCACCATCAACCTTAAGAATTACATCTCCACCTTTAATTCCTACTTTTTCAGCAGGGCCTCCAGAAATAGTTGAATCAACAACAACTTTGTCATCCTCAAGCTTTACATATACTCCAATCCCTTTAAACTCTCCTGAATTGGATTGCATAAACCTATCATACTCTTCTTTATTCATAAATACTGTATATGGATCATTAAGGGAATTTGTCATTCCCTTAATAGCTCCATCAACTAGCTTTTCTTGATCTATATCTCCAACATACAGCTTCTCTAAATCTTCTTTTACTTCATATAAACCTTTAAATTGTTCTACATCATCTGCATATTTTAATAAAGTTCCATACTTATTACTATTTTTTCCTATGACTATCCCATATCTAGTAATATAATTTCCCGCAAAAAATGCTACTAATATTGATAATATAATCCCCAATGGTTTTATAATTTTTTTCATTTTATTATTTTTACTAGACTGGTACATCCAAACAACTTCCTTTCAATTCCAAAATACCTTTTCCCATAGTAATTATTTTATTCTTAATATCTATATTTATACTACCAAGAATTTCCTTAATGCTATGTAACTTGCAACTCCACCAACAGCAATTCCTCCTAAAGCAAACTGCCATGATAACATTGTTAACACATATGTAGGATTAATTAAACTAACCATAAGCATATTATTTGCAATAATGCCTACACCAAATCTATATATAAAGTATACTCCTATTATAGATAGTATTGCTCCTAATAATCCAATAACCATTCCTTCAATTATAAATGGCCATCTTATAAACCAGTCTGTAGCCCCTACAAATTTCATTATTCCAACTTCTCTTCTTCTTGAATAAACTGTTAACTTTGTAGTATTCATAATTAAGAATATAGATACTCCTATTAAAATTATAAATAATACTATACCAACAACTCTTACTACCTTAACAATACCATGTATTTGATTTATAACATCTTGTTGGTTTCCTATACTCTCAACACCTGGAAGATCTTGAACTGCTTCACTTATAGCTTCTGCATAACTAGGGTCTGTAAGCCTTACTATATAAGAAGCTGGTAATGGGTTATTTTTTAGTGTATATCCTTCTAATAAACCTGGTGTATCTTTCATCATATCTTCAAAATTTTTCAAAGCTTGTTCTCTTGACTCATATTCTATTTCTTTAACACCATCTTGTTCTCTTAACTTTACTTCTATTTCTCTTTGATCAATTAACTTTACATCATCTAACAAGTAAACTTTTAACTCTATCTTCGACTCTACTCCACCTATAGCCAAATTAGCATTTTTAGCTACTAAAGTAAAAATTCCTAATACTGAGAAAGTAATTAAAACAGTAATAACTGAAGCAAGACTTATAGTTTTATTTCTTCTTAAACTTTTAAATGCATCACTAATAAAATAATTAACTGTATTAATTTTCATCTTCGTACATACCTCTCTTTTCATCTCTTGCTATTTCTCCACCTTCAATAGCGATAACTCTCTTTTTCATAGTATCAACTATATCTTTAGCGTGAGTTGCCATCAAGATTGTAGTTCCAGCTTTATTTATATCATCTAATAAATCCATTATTTCCTTTGCTGTTTCTGGATCAAGATTTCCAGTAGGTTCGTCTGCAATTAATAATGATGGATTATTTACTATAGCTCTTGCTAAGGAAACTCTTTGTTGCTCTCCTCCTGAAAGTTCATTTGGGAACATCTTGTACTTATGAGAAAGTCCTACAAGAGATAATACCATTGGTACTCTTCTTCTAATCTCTTTTGGTGTGGCTTCAACAACTTTCATAGCAAAGGCTACATTCTCATATACATTTAGATTTGGAATTAATCTAAAGTCTTGAAATACCATTCCTATCTTTCTTCTAAAGTATGGTACATCATTTCTTGCTAACTTTGAAAGCTCTGTATTATTAACCACTACCTTTCCTGATGTAGGCTCAACTTCTTTCAATATCATTTTTATAAAAGTTGATTTACCTGCTCCAGATGGTCCAACCAAGAAAACAAATTCCCCTGATTCAATATTTATGCTAACATCTGAAAGAGCTTTTACATTATTATTATAAAGTTTTGAAACATTCTTAAATTCAATCATTTTAACACTCCTTAGTATATTAAGATATTTTTCGTTAAAATACCTGTCCATCTTACAATGCTATTATAGCATATATCTATGGTAGGATACATTATTCCCCTATATTCCTCTATTATATATTTTTTTTAACATTAATAAAATAGAAATATACTTTTATTTGTCATTAAATTTCTTCCATATCCTTGAATCCTTCGCCTAAGACTTCATGGGATGCTCTAACTGTTATAAAGGCTTTAGGATCTATCTCCTTAATAAATAACTTTAACTTTATAAATTCTGCTCTTGTTAACACAGAATATATAACTTTAATTTCTTGGCCTGTATAAGCCCCCTCACCCTTTAAATAAGTACATCCTCTATATAGCTCTTCCAATATAAATTTGCTAATTTCATCTACTTTATCACTCATTATCATAACTTCTTTACTGGCATTAAATCCATCTATAAAATTATCTACTGCTACCCCAAGAATCATAACACTAAGCATAGAGTAAAATCCGATATCTAATCCAAAAGTTAATGCAGCACCAAAAGTTATTAATAAATCTACTATTAACAAGCTAGTGCCTATATTTAAATGAAAATATTTATTTAATATTTTTGCTAATATATCTGTTCCTCCTGTGGAAGAATTATTGTTAAAAACTATTGCCATACCAAAAGCAGATATAATAGTTCCAAATATGGTAGCAATAATTAAATCCTGAGTTATTGCATATGGTGAAAAATATTTTTCTATTATCCACATAATTACCGATAGTCCTAAGCTTGCATATATGGTTTTTCCACCAAAGTTCCCTCCTATAGCCATAAATGCTACAGCAAAGAGAACTATATTTACTATCAATGTTATAGTTCCTACACTTATTACTGGTATATAGTTGTTAACTACTATTGCTAAACCGGTCACACCACCAGCTGCAAGATTATTAGGTGCAAAAAAGTATTCTACAGAAATAGCTACAAGTATTATTCCTAATGTTATTAAACAGTACTCCTTAAGTAACTTTTTACTCATATTATTCTCCTCCAACTATAATTACTAATATAATTATAATTCCTCTGACATATTAATAATATCCCTATATAATAAAAAGAACACCTTCCAGTGTTCTTTTTATTATATACTAATCTATTTTTTTAATTCCAAAGCTTTTTTTACTTTATTAACTATATCATTTGAAGTTAATCCGTACTTTTCTAATAATTCATTTGGCTTTCCACTTTCCCCAAATGTATCCTTAACACCAACTCTTAAAACAGGTACTGGACAATTTTCTGAAACAACTTCTGCTACTGCTGATCCTAATCCACCTATTATACTATGCTCTTCAGCTGTTACTATAACTCCAGTTTCCTTTGCAGCTTTTATTATTAATTCTTCATCTATTGGCTTAATAGTATGTATGTTAATAACCCTTGCATTTATTCCTTCTTTAGCTAATTCTTCCTTTGCCTCTAATGCAGCTTCAACCATTATCCCTGTTGCTATTATTGCTACATCATTTCCTTCAGCTAAAGTTATTCCCTTACCTATTACAAAGTTATAATTTGCTTCATCATTAACTCTTGAAACTGCCATTCTACCAAGTCTTACATAGCAAGGTCCTTCCATTTCTGCAACTGCCTTTATTGCAGCTTCTGTTTCTATATCATCTGCTGGATTTATAACTACCATATTAGGCACGCTTCTCATTAAAGAGATATCTTCAATAGCTTGGTGAGACGCACCATCTTCTCCAACTGTTAAACCAGCATGAGTTGCACATACCTTTACATTTAATTTAGGATAACATATTGAGTTTCTTATTTGTTCAAAAGCTCTTCCTGCTGCAAACATTGCAAAAGTACTTACAAAAGGTACCTTACCACAAGTT
>NZ_JAHAIF010000103.1 GCF_018372875.1 Clostridium sp.
GAGACTCTAAATTTTACATTTAGCTAGTCGAACTTACACCTACGAATGCATATGAGTAGTGTGTTTCCTATATCTTTTTCTACTACATATTATATGTTCAGAGTTTCTCTCGATTTCAAGTGGAATTGTTGACCCTAGGATTTCCTAGCTTGCACTCTGTGAAAGTGATTCACTCCAAATCATAGATTTGGGTTCTCTACTTTTCAGCTTACGGTTGTTTTCAATCCTAGTTATCTTGGCTTTTATAAATATTTCAGTGCATGAAAAAAAGATTAATGCTCCATTACTGAAACATTAACCTTCTCAACTTCTTTAACTGCATTATTTAAGTTATGCAGTATCTATTTTTATTACCTTGATTGATTTAACTCTATTATTCTAGTATTTCTTTTTATGCAATTAATCATTTAATAATTATGCATCTATATTTATGATTCTATTTTCTTTTATAAAAATATACCATCAATAACATAATCTTTAATCTTATTAATAATTATTTATTAATTTTTTTGCTTCTTCATATTTTTCGGTAAACTGTATATCTCCATTCTTTTTACATCGTTCAATTTCTGATTCTAAAGCTTTTAAAATACGTTCTTTAGAAATTATCTTATAATCCCTAACTAATTCCTCATCATTGAATTCTGGATATTCCCAATCTAAGTAAAACTTTTTATCCTTTGTTATTCCATAAGTTAATGTTTCAATTGGTCCTAATGAATACTTATTTATAATTACAATATTACCATCTTTGTCTGGTTCAAGCGTTGGAATATCATATAAAAATCTATCCAAATTTTAGTCCTCCTTTATTTATAAGTATAATAATAATCATCATATAATCCACAACATGCATCCATACCTTCATTACCTTTCATTGCTGACTCTATAATTTGCAAATCTGATTTGCCAGGTTTACCATTAATGCCATGCTTTAATTGTTCATATGTGACACAATGTTCTTTAGCCTGATTATAAAGTTCAATATCTGATATTTTACCATTTTCATCAATATAGGATGATAACCTATTAGCATTTCTCTTCTCAACTAGAGTCTTTGCTATTTCTACATCTGAATGCCCGTCTGCCCTCATTGAATTTACTAGTTCTCTATATCCATCATTTTCTATGTGATATCGTAACCTATTCTCACGAAACTTAGCTACTACATCAGAGTCCGTCCAATCATATTTTACGAATTTTTTTAAACTTCCTGTATCATTAGGTCTATATCCATATACCGCATTACTATCTTCAACAGCATCTAATAAAACTTTGGGGCTATCAGATGGATTATTTTTATATTTAAATTTAGCTTGTCCTACCCCCTTTATAGCATTATTTATCGGATTTTCATTATGATAATCAAGAATTCTATTATTATATCTATCTAATCCTAGTTCATATTCCCAATTCTTTTG
>NZ_JAHAIF010000032.1 GCF_018372875.1 Clostridium sp.
TAGAAAAACAATTTGGAGGTTTGAGATGGCAAGAAGAAAAAAAGAATTTGTAATGTCAAAAGACGATTTATGTTACGAAGAACCAATGGATGAAATCTGCTTTACAGATTATGTTCCCCCATCAAAGGATGCTGTTGCTAGTTTTTGTTTTACCGATGAAGCTAAAGAAGAGGTTCAACCTGTCACTAAAATAAACTTTACTCCTCCACCTATTGAAGATAATAGACATAAACCTCAACCAAATGGTATTACCCCTCCTATAGATGGAGAATTTTTTGAAGTCCGTAGATCTTATTCTTTTAGAAAATCTACCCTAATAAAACTTAATCAGATTAAAGGTACAAGCCCTGACTACAATATTTATATGAATACTATTATAGATAGTGCTATTTGCTTTTACTATGATCATTTAATGAAAAAAAGTTGAGAGTAAATCCCCTCAACTTTTTTCTTTTAAGTACTTTTTATAAAAAAATATTGCAAATTCATTTTTAAATAATACGGTGCCACCATTAATTTAATATTTCATTTCACTTTCTTAATATATTTAAGTAACTATTTCAAAATTCATTTTTATTTGAATCTAGTATTTTATCTATCTTAGATTCAAGTCTATTTATTCTTATATATAGTTCTTTAACATATAACGATTGTTTTTCTTCTTGTTCCTTTAACTTAGTTGGTATATAGAATATAACAATAAATATAGCTACTAAAATTGTTCCTATAATAACTAACCCCATCTAATATTCTCCTTTTGAATTTATTTTATTTATATCTAGCCCTTTTACAATTATAAGTTAATTATAGCATATTTTGAAAATATCATACTATTTGATTTTCAAAGGTCAAAATATATTAATTAGTTCTCAATAATTTCAGATAGTTAATAATATCTTATAATTACAAAATAAAAAAATACCGTATATTCCTTTTGAACTAATCATATCTATCAATACACTCTTGTAGGCTCTGAAATTCTCTCAATACGCTTACATCATTTAGTCTAATAATACAGCGGTAATATCTCTTGCTTCCTCTAAAGCTTCAAGATATTTTTTACTTAATATTTTATGGATATTAAATTTATCAGAGTCATACCTATATACACTTACATTTTTAGTATGATTTGTTACTGTGGCAATTTCTTCTTTTCCCAAAAATATATTACAAGGAACTACCGGTCCATATCCATATTCACATTCTACAAGAACACATTTTCTGCAATGGGGACAAAAGACTATAAAATTTCCACTTATCTCGTATTCAAATTCAGTATTACAATGTTGGCACCTCTTAAAATACATGTACTCATATCTCCTTTGATACTCCATATTCCACAACCTCCGCATTCACGGTTTATAATTTTAACGGTACATAGAAAGCTCAATACTATCCACATATTGCCCCAAAGACAGATTAAATTTTTGGTAATCCGCTATTTTGAATTCTTCTGTGGTACTTGCAACGTTTATACTGACTGCATTTGTCTGGTTAAAAAATGTAATCATAATAGGAACACCAAGAATTAATGATAAACCTCTAATTGTCAAACTTCTCCCTTCTTTCATCTTAAATATATCATCTTTGGTTAAAATACAAATCGGTTTGTCGTCAACTAATATCTCTAAATTTTTATAGTATTCAAATACAGAATGTGTAGCTTTGCAAATTAATTCCCAACCAACTCTATATGTTAAATTCCATCTTGATAGTAACCAACCATTTTCTTCTTTTACACCAATTAAAAGCATACCTTTCTCTCCTTAATAAATTATAACTTTATCATTCATTTAATTTTCCTCTTCTATTCTTCAATAAGCTAATGAATAAATTGGATTTTTTTATAATAAGAATAGCTAATATTCCTAACAAAGCTCCTACACTTAACGAAATAGAATGTGATATTACGGTTGTTATATCTATAAAATAGAAACTTGGAATATTAGAAAAAATTCCATAAATAAATATACAATTTCCACACAATGTACCTAATTTTAATTTTTGAAGTTCTGGTCTTAAAAATTGCAATACTAATATTAAACCAATAAATGCGAATGTAAAAGTTGATCCTCCAAATGAACTTTCTGCTTCACTATATATCGATAAAAATATAACTTCTGATAATATACAAGCAAGTATTCCAAAAATTAAGAACTTTACACTCCCTATATTTCTTTCTAAATAATACCCAATCCAATATAAAGCAAAGCAATTTACAAGCAGGTGTATCAAATCATTATGAAGCATTGCACCAGTAATAAAACGATAATATTCTCCATTCAGCTTGTTAATACCATTACTGCATAATAAAGGTATTATATTAACTTTTTTATTTACAATAAACAATATAACCCAACCACTAATAATAAATAATGTTGACTTCATCTGCATAAATTTACCCATCATATACCCCCATAATTTTATCAGATTACATAAACAATCCTCCTGCAAGTTATAATTTGCTAGTAATTATTCACTGTAATTATAACATATTATTCCAATAACATATTATTCAATTTCATAGAACATTTCTGTGGTACTTTCTTAAGCCCCTCATGCTTCCCTACCAACCTTTTATTCTCTATAGCCAATATTAAATTCCTATTAGCATATCCCCTAAGAGCAACCTCCAATTTATTTATTCTATCTCCCTCCCCCCCATATTTTTAATCATAAAATTCTCCAATCTACCAGAGGGGAGAATCCCCCCCTAATACTCCCTATACATTCAAATCAACCAATCTTCCCCTTTTCTTAAGTCCTCTCTTAAACTTCTTACCAAGTTACTTTTTTATTTTTATCTTTAAGTAAAGCTACAAGCTTATCTATTTCCTTTGGTTGGAGCTTTTTAATCAAAATATCTGCTAAAACATCTGAAGCTTTGTCATATAAAGCATCCATATCCTTTGGGTAGTTTATGATAGCTTTTACCTTCAAAGCTCCTCCCCCTTAAAATTGCTATTATTTCATATTATTCATATCAGGTTATTTTGTTAATTCCATTCATTCCATGAATCTAATTCTTTTTCTACTAAAATTTCATAAACTAAACATAGAAATATATTCATTGGAGGTTACAAATGAAAGCAGCTATATACAGCAGAAAATCTAAATTCTCTGAAAAAGGTGAGAGTATAGAAAACCAAATCCAAATGTGTAAAGAATACGCTTCAATCAACCTAAGAGAAAAAAATATAACTGAATTCCTAATTTATGAAGATGAAGGTTTCTCAGGGGGTAATACAAATAGGCCTGAATTTAAAAGGCTCATAAATGATGCCAAGAGTAAAAAGTATGATATTCTCATTTGCTATAGACTTGATAGAATCTCAAGAAATGTTGCAGATTTCTCAAATACCTTAGAACTTCTCCAAGGTAACAATATAGACTTTGTAAGTATTAAGGAGCAATTTGATACCACTACCCCTATGGGAAGAGCAATGATCTATATAAGTTCTGTATTTGCACAACTTGAAAGAGAAACTATTGCAGAAAGAGTTAGAGATAATATGCTTGAACTAGCTAAGACAGGAAGATGGCTAGGTGGCACTCCCCCTTTAGGTTTTACATCCAAACCCTATAAATACCTAGATGAAAACTTAAAAGAGCGTTCTATGGCTATACTAGAGCCTAATGAAGATGAACTTAATACAGTTAAGATAATATTTAAAAAATACCTAGAGTTAAAATCCTTAAGCTCTGTTCAAAGGTACCTGTTACAAAATTATATTAAAACTAGAAATAATGCTGATTTCACCCTTAAATCTATAAGCAATATACTTACTAATCCTGTTTACACTAAATCATCTGAAGAAGTAATGAATTATCTTAGAAGTAAAGGTATTGATGCCTGTGGAAGCCCTGATAATACCCACGGAATAATCCTCTACAACAAATTTAAAAGTAATTACACTGTTGATGGTGAACTAGTTAGAACCCAAAGAGATAAATGTGATTGGGTGGCAGGAGTATCAAAACACAATGGAATAATTGAAAGTAAAGAATGGATTGATGCACAAAAGCTTATTGCCAAAAACTCTATTAGATTTGAAACCTCTGCAAGGTCTACAAAAGCCCTACTTACTGGTATTCTAAAATGTGCAAAATGCAGCTCTAGAATGAGAATTTTATATGCTTCAAAAAATAAAACCACTGGTTTTCAACGTACCTATTATGCATGTAACCTAAAAAAGCAATCTGGAAGTGTACGTTGTGATAATAAAAATGTTAGAGTTGATGAACTTGATTCAATTGTAATTGAAGCTTTAAAGAACCTTGGTAAGAACAAGCAAAAGTTCATAGATAACTTAATTGAAAAGAATAAAGCTAAGTCTAAGAATAAAGAACTTGCTAATTATAAATTTGAACTTGAAAAACAAATTGCCACTAAGGAAAATCAGATTAATAACCTAGTTGACAAACTCTCTCTTGATAATGATATATCTGATATTTTAGTCCAAAAGATTAAAGCTTTAAAACAAGAGCTTTATGAATTAAAAGCAAACCTATCCAATCATGAAGAAGAAGTTGAACAAAATAAACAAAAAGATTTAGATATATCTTTTATAGGTATGTTGCTTAATCAATGTTCTATTATAGATAGTTTAAATCATGATGAAAAGAAACTTCTTATAAATAGTTTAATTAAAGATATAACTTGGAATGGTGATGATGGGACTTTTAAAATTAACTTTATTGGCTCTGATGATGATACTACCACTAAGAAGAAACTTGAAGGTAAGTATGCCCATTTGTCGCACCTGACTGTAAAGACTACAAGGAGCTGATAAGGTAATGCAAAATGTGCTTAGCAACAACGCCGACATTGGTTTCTGTGGACCTGAACAAGTAATTTACATCTATAATCAAGGAAGAGAAGACTACCCAGTACTATTTGCTCAACTTACTCAAAAAGATGGTTCCTTCCTAGTTGGAAGAAATGCTGAAGAAAACTTCACTTGGGAACAACTAAAGGGTAAGAAGTTAATAGGCGGTAGACCTGGTGGAGTTCCTGAAATGGCACTTGAATATGTTATGAATAACCATGGTATTATCCCTGGAAAAGATGTAGAAATGGTAACTAATATTGATTTCACTGCTACTGCTGGTGCATTTAAGGCTGGAAGTGGGGAATATGTAGCTCTATTCGAACCTACAGCTTCAATGCTAGAAAAAGAAGGTAGTGGAAAGATTGTTGCTTCAATAGGTAACGATTCTGGAAAACTTGCTTATACTTGTTTCTTCTCAACAAAATCCTATATGGATAAAAATCCAGAAACAGTAGAAAAATTTACCAGAGCCATCTATAAAGGACAACAATGGTTCCAAAACCATACAACTGAAGAAGTAGCTGATTCAATTATATCTTTCTTCCCTGGAACTGATAGAGACATTATTATTAAGGTTATCGATAACTACAAAGAAATCGATGCTATTGCTTCAGATCCAACATTAAAAGAAGAAGATTTAACTAAATTAATGGATGTTATTCAATCCTATGACGCATCACTTATACCTTCTAGACCTGAATATAAGACAATAGTAAATAACTCTTTTGCTGAAAAAATAGTAAATGAAAAATAGTAGAAATACAGGACGAACAAGTGTGGATGATGGAAGTCTTAATTTTAAGGCTTCCCACATCACATATAAGATAATCCACCTATATACATAAAATAAAAAGGTGGTGATTAGATGTCTTTGCTTGAAATTCAAGATATATCTATGAATTATCACTCCTTAAAAGGAGAGACAAAAGCATTAACCAATATAAATTTTGATGTAAGTAATGAAGATTTTATTTGTATACTTGGACCTTCTGGTTGTGGAAAATCCACTCTTTTAAATATACTATCTGGAATATTAGAACCTTCTAGTGGAACAGTACTTTATAACGGAGATGACATTCATAAACATTTAAATAAAATTGGGTACATGTTTCAAAAGGATCATTTATTTGAATGGGAAACTGTTTGGACAAATGTAACTTTAGGATTGAAAATAAAGAAACTTATGACCCCAGAAAATAAAGAAAGAGTTGAACAACTATTAAAAGATTATGACCTTTTAAAGTTTAAAAACCATTATCCTAGAGAACTTTCAGGTGGTATGAGACAAAGAGTTGCTTTAATTAGAACTCTTGCTTTAAATCCTGATGTATTATTTTTGGATGAACCTTTTTCTGCTTTAGATTACCAAACACGATTAAAAGTTTGTGATGATGTAAGCTCTATAATCAAAAAAGAAAAGAAAACAGCAATTATGGTTACTCATGATATAAGTGAAGCAATTTCTTTAGCAAATAGAGTTTTAGTTTTAGCAAAAAGACCTTCTACTATAAAAATTGATGTTCCTATGGAATTTGCAAATAAATATGCTACCCCTTTCCAAAGAAGAAAAGAGCCTGAATTTAAAGGCTATTTTAATTCATTATGGAAGGAGTTGGATGGATAATGAGTAAGGAACATGAACTGTACGTTAAGAAAGTTAAACGTGATAAATTAAAAGTTACTCTTTTTAGAATACTAATTCTTCTTGGATTTATAGTACTATGGGAATTAGCAGCAGATATGAAGTGGATTGACCCATTTTTAACTTCAAGTCCCAGTAGGATGTTTAAATCATTCCTATCTTTCTATGAAGATGGAACTATACTAAGACACATTTGGGTTACATGTTATGAGACCATATTAGGATTTTCACTGGGTACTATTTTAGGTACTATAGTGGCTATAGTTCTTTGGTGGTTCCCATTTACAGCTAAGGTATTAGACCCTTATTTAGTTGTATTAAATGCTCTACCAAAAGTTGCTTTAGCACCTATTATAATATTCTGGGTTGGTAATGGTACTAGCGCTATAATTGTAATAGCACTTTTAATATCTATTGTAACCACTATAATAAGTGTATTTACAGGATTCCAAGATGTAGATAGAGAAAAAATTCTATTAATGAAAACATTCCAAGCTAACAAAATACAAATTTTAAGATATTTAATTATACCTTATACTATTCCTGTATTAATATCAGCTTTAAAAATTAATGTTGGCCTATCTTGGGTTGGTGTAATTATGGGTGAATTCCTAGTTGCAAGAGAAGGGCTTGGCTTCCTAATTGTTTATGGCGGTCAAATCTCCCAGTTAGATATGGTAATGATGAGTATAGTACTACTTTCAATAATTGCATTCTTAATGTATAAATTAGTTGCTATAATAGAAAAAAAATATATTAAAGAATCCTAATCTTTTAAAGTAATAGGCTATGAGACCCCTCATAGCCTATTATTATTTCTTTTCTATTGTTTGATTTATAATACTCTTCATTTGATCCTTTGATAAAGCTCCGCTTACATAGCCATATATCTTTCCATCTTTATCAATCATAAAAGTAGTTGGTAGTGATCTTATATAATAATTTCCAAATACATCCCCACTTTCATCAAAAACTGTAGGAAAAGTATATCCATTACTATTTATAAATTCCTTTATACCAGAAATACTTTTCTCTTGCCCTCCAGGCTGAGCTACCCCTAATATAACAACATCATCTTTATTATAATTGTATTCATTATAAAGTTCTTCTATATTAGGCATTTCCATTTTACAAGGAGGACACCAAGTTGCCCAGAAATTAAGAAATACTACCTTTCCTTTATAATCTGATAACTTATGTATATTCCCATACTGATCAACTAGTTCAAAGTCAATTGCATCTGGTGCTTCTTTCTTATCCCCTTCACTATCACTTTCCTTTTCTTCATCTTTAGGCTGCTCCTTTTGAGCATTCTGATTATTTCCAGTTGAACTTAAATATCCTGTTATGTTATTTACCCATCCAGTAAAGGTCATTACACCCATTATAATCATAATTACACCACCAGCCTTTATTGTGTACTTCATTATCTTCTTATTTTTCTTAATAAAGTTTAAAGCTTGTGTAGTAAATATACCTAATAATAAAAATGGTATTGTAAATCCAACTGTATACAATAATACCAATAAATTTCCTAAAGCAGCATTTTTAGCACTAGAAGCTAAAATTAATACTGATGATAACGCTGGTCCCACACAAGGCGTCCATGCAAAACTAAATGTAAATCCCATTATATATGCCATTAAAGGATTTATCTTCTTACCACTTAAATTAAGATTTATCTTTCTCTCTCTTTGAAGGAATTTAAAATCAAATATCCCAATTTGGTATAACCCTAAAACTATAATTATAATTCCTGAAATTTTACTAAATAAAGCTTTATTTGTATTAAAGAACTTTCCTAAGGAAGTGAATGATAAACCTAATACAAAAAAGGCTGTTGAAATTCCTAATATAAAGAATATTGTGTGAAACAACACCTTTTTTCTTATATATGTTATACTTCCATCTTCATTTTCTTTCTTTGCATTACCTGCTAAATAACTAATATAAATAGGTATTAAAGGTAAAACACAAGGTGATAGAAATGATAATATCCCTTCTAAAAATACTAGTAAAAAACTTATATTTTCTAATGCTGCTAATCCTTCAAACATTTTAATACTCCTTTATTTGCATTTTAAATTTGCTTCTTCCCTAATATATTTGATAAAGATTCAATAGGACACTTAAATTTATTATTATCCATACTTTATTCATCTCCTATCTTATATATAGCTTGTTTTTAAGTATAACAATAATTATTTATACTATCAATTAGTAACTTTTAAGTAACTAAAGCCTACAGATATATATAGACATAATTAACTGTTTTCCGCAATTTTTCGTAGTTTACATTTATTTTCATAAATGATAAATTAAAAGTGATATAAAATAGGAGGCGCATTATGAAACTATTTAGAGAAGCAATTATAATATTCGGAATTTATCTAATGGGTGAACTAATATCTGGACTTTTAAACCTCCCTATACCTGGAAACATTCTAGGAATGCTAATTTTATTGTTACTTTTATGCACAAAGGTAATAAAACTAGAACAGATTGAAACTGTATCAACATTTCTTTTAGATCATCTAGCATTTTTCTTTATCCCTGCTGGTGTAGGACTTATGACTTCTGTTGGAGTTATAAAAGATACTTGGATAAAACTAATAATAGTATGTATATTAACCACTTCAATAGTAATAGCTAGCACAGGGTTAATAGTTCAATTTATATCTAGAAAAGTTGATAATACAAAAGGATGTGGAGTAGATGAGCATAATAACTAATAATATTTTATTTGGTATAGTCCTTTCACTGGTTGCCTTTGAAATAGGGTTATATATATATAGAAAGACAAATATTCCACTATTTAACCCATTACTTATTGCAATAGGAATTGTAGTAGCATTCTTACTTGCTTTTAATATTGATTTTGACACATATAATCAAGGTGGAAAATTTATAAATATGTTTCTTGGACCATCAACCGTAATACTTGCAGTACCTCTATATAAACAGTTAGATTTATTAAAGAAACATTCTTTATCTATCTTTCTTGGAGTACTTCTTGGATCTATTATAGGAATATTTGCAGTAATAGGACTTTCTTACTTTTTAGGATTAGATGCTTCAATAATAAAGTCACTATTACCTAAGTCAGTTACAACTCCAATAGGAATTGAACTTTCTAATCAATTAGGAGGTATTTCTTCAATAACTGTTCTTGCAATAATTCTCTCTGGAATAATTGGAGCAGTTATAGGCCCTACAATTTGTAAAATATTTAAAATAAAAGACAGTGTTGCAGTTGGAATTTCCCTAGGAACAGCAGCTCATGCAGTAGGTACTACTAAGGCCTTAGAAATAGGTGAAACAGAAGGCGCTATGAGTGGTCTTTCAATTGGAGTGGCTGGAATAATGACAGTATTTATTGCTCCATTAGCCTACAACATATCTTTATATATTCATAGCTTAATAAAATAAGAGGAGAGCTTCGCCTTTGCAAAGCTCTCCTCTTAAACTTATAAATACATTATTAAATAGCATTTTTTACAACACTAATTATCTTATCATAACTTGGTTCATTAGCTACTTCATCCAAATATTCTACAAATATAACTTTATTATTTTCATCTACTACAAAAGAAGCTCTTGTTAATAATCCAAGCTCTTTTATATAAGTTCCTGTTGTATCTCCAAAACTTTTATACTTATAATCAGATAAAGTTGTTACTCTATTAATTCCAGCTGCTCCACACCATCTTGCCTGAGCAAATGGTAAATCCATTGAAACAGTATAGCAATGTGCATTTGGTAAACTTTCAATTTCTTTATTAAACCTTCTAACTTCAGTATCACAAACAGGAGTATCAATTGATGGCACTGATAATATTACTCTAATACCATTTGTCTTTGTTAATTCAACTTCATTTAAATCATTCCCAACAAGTATACAGCTCTTTAATGTATCTCCAACTGATAACTGACTACCTTCAAGGGTTATATCAGTTCCTTTGAAAGTTATCTTTTTCATTTATCTCACCTCATAAATAAATTTCCCTATAGAAAAAACATTATTCAAAAAAGAGAAATTGCAAAACAATTTCTCTTAAATAAATTCTATCTCCCAATTATATCTACCAGTTTCTTCATTCTTAATATATTTAAAATAAGCTGAGAAAGTATTTCCCTTTTTACTTTTTAAATTTCTAAATCCTACCTTACCATTTTGAAGAAGAAGCTTTACCATTTCCTTAGTAACTTGTTTTCCAAATGAAGCAATATACTTATCATCTTTCCAGATAGTAAACTTACATCCATTTTTCCAATTAGTACATCCAAATCCCTTTTCTCCTTCGATAACTGGATTTCCACAAGTAGGACATCTTCCTATAACTTCTTTTCCTTCTGGAGCTTCAACCTTAAACTTTGATAATGCTCCAGTATCATTCTTTATCTTATCAACAGCAGTTTCAGTGAAATTACAAATTAAATTCATAAAATCAGATTTTTCAAATCTTCCTTTTTCTATATCTGATAATGTCTTTTCAAGTCTTCCTGTATACTCAAGGTCAAGAAGCTCCTTAACAGGAAATATTTCAACCATTGTCCTTCCAAGTTCAGTGCAAGTAAGACTTTTTCCTTTAGTTTTTATATATCCTATATCCTTAAGCTTTTTTATAGTTTCTGCTCTAGTAGCTGGAGTCCCTATACTAAAACCACTTAAGATAGAAGCCATCATTTCCTCTGAATCCTCTTTGTCCTCTACGCCTTTACCACAGGTCTCCATGACTCTTAACAGAGTTTTTTCTGTATGATGTTTAGGTGGCTTTTTAGTAACTTTCCCTATTTTGTTAGCTACAAACTGTACATTTTCATCCTTATTTACCATTGGAAGTATTGTATCCTTTGTATCTATCTTCTCTACCTTTCTCCACCCTTCTACTAATTGTACCTTACCCTTAGCTATAAATTGGCCCTTTACCTCTCGGTTTTCAGCCTTTAATGTAATCTTAGTTTCTTCAAATTCTGCTATTGGCATAAATTGCATTATAAATCTATTTTTAATTGCATTATATACAATTTCTTCATCCTTACTAAGTCCAGTAGGTTTTATATAAGTTGGAGTTATAGCACTATGACTTTCTACCTTAGAATTATCAAACACTCTTTTTGATTTTACAAACTTAATTTCATTTTCATAAGGCAAACCAACCTTTAATGTATTTAATACCTTTCTCGCTCTATCCTCTAAACTTTCTTCAAGAACAACTGAGGCCGTTCTTGGATAAGTTGTAAACTTCTTTTCATAAAGGCTTTGAGCTACTTTTAAAACCTTATCTGATGTCCATCCCTTATATTTACTTGTTATATAACCTTGAAGATTTGAAAGATTAAATAAGTATGGAGGATATTCTCTCTTCTTCTCTGTTTGTTTATCAATTACCTTAGCATCTTCTCCATCTAATAATGATACAATATTATCTAGTACCTTCTTATCCTCAAACTTTTCAGATTCCTTTTCATAATATAAAGCATCAAATTCTTCATTTCTTGAAGTTTTAAATGTTGAAGTTAATTTATAATAGCTTGTTGCCTTAAAATTTTCTATCTCAATGTCTCTATCATAAATTATTTTTAATGTTGGAAGTAACACTCTTCCTATATTTAAAGTTTTATTTTTCTCAAAATTGTATTTCAAAGTAGTTACTGAAGTAAGATTTATCCCTATAATCCAATCTGTCCATTGCCTACCTATCCCTGCATCTTGAAGTGACTTCATTTCAATATTATCCTTAAGTGCAGCCATTCCCTTCTTAACCTCATCTGGAGTCCATTCATTAAGTAATAATCTATAAATTGGTTTTTGAACATTTAAATATCCAAAGAGTTCATCTGCTATAACTTGACCTTCTCTATCAAAGTCTGTTGCAGAAACCACACCGTCAACATCACTTCTATTAATAAGGGAGCTTATTATATTAATTTGTTTTGCAGCCCCTTTATCTTCAGCACTTCTATTTACATTGTCACACTTTACCTTATACTTAAACTCTTTAGGAATAAAAGGGAATTTCTCCATTCGCCATCCCTTCATATTCTCATCATAATCTTTAGCATCATAAAGTTGAAGCAAATGACCAAAAGCCCATGTTATATAAAATCCTTCACCTTCGAAATATCCATCTTTTCTCTTTTTTATATTAAGGGCATCTGCTATATTTTTAGCTACAGATGGTTTTTCTGCAATAATTACCTTACTCATATAACAATCCTTTCTAAATCAAAAAAATAGGCAACTTAACTTATGCAAGTTAATATGCCTATTATTATTATACTATAATTTATCTTAATCTGACAAACTCACTCTAAATCTTTCAATGTGAAGAGCTAAATATGCTATTTCCTCTTCACTTACCTTTACAGCTAGATAGTCTTGAATTATAAGTGCAACTTCTTTTGCTACCTTATATGATTCCTTATATCTAATTTTTATAACTTCTGATAAATCATTATAAATCTTTGCTTTATTCATAATTCTTTCTATTGCAAATCTAATATGAGTAATAAACCTTGTATAATCAAGAGATTTTCTATCTATAGTTAAATTTAACCTTTCTTCTATATGCTTTATAATATTTCCACTTAAATAACTATACTTTACAGTATTTGATAATTTTCCATTGTTTAATGCTGAGTGTATATGTAGTGCAATAAATCCAACCTCTCCTTCTGGAATTACTATATTCATTGCCTTCCCAACTCTATTAGCTACTATTTTAGCTAATTCATACTCCTTTGGATAAAAACTTTCTATCTCTGCTAAGAATGGATTTACTATCTCTTCTTTATTTTTAAGCCTTTTCACTGCAAAATGAAGGTGATCTATTAGACTTACGTGAATCTTTTCATTTAATTCACCTTCCACCTTTTTTGAAATCTCTACAATAGCTTCTTCACAAACTGCAAAAAACTCATTATCAACCTTCTCTACTATCCTTTTTAAATTCTTTGCATTGCCTTCATCTTCAATAGAGAATATCTTTTCTACAGATGTATCCTTACTTATAATTTCTCCAAACTTTTTACCAAAACCTATTCCCTTAGCAAAGATTATTTTCTCTTTGCCATCTACTTTTACCAAGGCAAGGTTATTATTAAAAGCTCTAGTTATGACCGCATCTTTAGCTAATACCCTACTCATATTATCCTCTCTTTCTAAAAATAACTTTAATGAAAATACATTTTTAGACTTTATATCATCCTATATAATATCATTTTTACATTATCATGTAAACATTTGATACTTATATATTATTACACTAAAATTTTATGAAAATAAAAAAGCGTCAACTACCCCTAATTGATAGCTGATGCCTTTTTGTAACACGCCATTATAAACTAACCATATTAAACTATATTTAATACTATCACATTCATATACGTAAATCAATAATCACCTATATATACATTTCATTTTTCCACCAAACAAAATAATTCAATACACCTGCAAATATTAACCAAGCCATATAAGGTATAAATAAAATTCCTGCTATCTTATCTAGCTTAATAAATTTAAAAAATGTAATCCCAACAAATATGAACAGTACTATTAGCTCTATAAAAGCCATTCCATATAATCTAAATAAAAAAAATGTAACTGGCCACAAATAATTTAGCAACAGTTGTATGATATAAAAGAACAAAGATGTTCCAATATCTTTACCACTATCTCTAATCATATATATCCTATATGATGCAAAACCCAT
Source organism: Clostridium sp. (assembly GCF_018372875.1). Classification (GTDB taxonomy): domain Bacteria; phylum Bacillota; class Clostridia; order Clostridiales; family Clostridiaceae; genus Clostridium. Next base: position 14,190 of record NZ_JAHAIF010000032.1, read on the forward strand.
AAGTAAATACAATATAGTCCACACAATTATAAAAACAAAACTAGGTGGTGAAAATATAGGTTTATCTAATTTTCCATATATATTTATAGAATTTCTAATAAGATATCCTATCCCCCCTCCACCTATTAGTGGTAATATTGTTAGTCCAACAAAAGGTAATATCTTAAACTTACCATTTACCTTAAATATTTTTCCCATCTAAAACACCCCAAAACTCCTATATTCTATATATTATTATGTTTATATAGAAGAAATATGCTTAAAGGTATATATCCGAAAATTCCATATCTACTTTTTCTTTTATTGCAACCATCTCATGCTTATATTCTACATTTTCTTCTTCATAGGATTTAGGTAACTTAATTATAAACTCACTACCTACCTTACTGTTAGATTTAAGTTCAATCACTCCACCTTGCAATTCTAAAAGGGCTTTTACTAAGAATAAACCTAATCCACTTCCTTCTCTCTCTCTATTTAATGATTTGTTAATTTTAGTAAATTTATCATATATATAAGGTTGTATGCTCTTATCTATAACATATCCATTATTACTAACATGAATTAATACTATATCTTCATCTTCTTCAATATATATATATACTTTTCCCCTTCTTTTCCCATGCTTCACACTATTTGATAATAGATTTAACATTATCCTTTCCATCATATCCTTATCACATTCAACATATATCTCTTCTTCAACTGAATCAAAAGTAATAGTTCCATCTATTTTTTCAAAATAGCTTGTGCACTCCATAGAAATATTTTCTATAACAGACACTATATTACAAACCTTCATATTAGGCTTTAAAAAACCTTCAGATATCCTATTAGTATCAATAAAATTGTTTATTGTTCTTATAAGTCTTAAACAATTTTGCCTAATTATCTTATTTCTTGCCATTAGTGGTTCTATAGATTCTTCCTCTAAATTAATTTCATTTAATTGAAGTGCTGAATAAATAAGATTTATGGGAGTTCTTAACTCGTGAGATATATTGGAGTAAAATTCATTTTTTAGTGACTCTTCCTTTAAATACTCTTCATATTCTTTTCTAATTTTTCTATTCCTATTTATTTCAGTATTATCTTTTACATATAGTAATCTATTATACTTGTCCATTTTTAATAAATAGATTTCATACTCTTTATCCTTTTTTATTATATTTTCTATTTTAATATACTCATCTAAAATCACATTCCCATTATTATCAAAACGGAAGCTAGTTAGTGGCATTAAATCTTTAAGTACATACTCTAGCCTTCTTCCAGTTACATATGCATCTTCATTATAATCTAATATTTGTAAAGCTCCTTTATTTATATAAGAAAGCCTATCAAAATAAAAAATTATTATTCCATCTTTTATAGTATTAATTAGTTTACCATATTTCTTTTCACTCTTTTCTATTTGTGATTTACACTCAATAAGTAGTTTATTTCTTTCACTCAATCTTCTATTTAAATCTACTTGTCTTTTTTGTGCTTTTTCTAAGTCCATCTCTATATCATGATAAGATTTATACAATACAAATCTACTTATAGCCGCAAACATTATACAATAAGATGAATACTTAAATATTCCAACCTCAAATCCTAAAGTAAACTCATAAAACTCATTAAAGAAATCAATTACTTGGCTAAATATTAATAATATTAAATAAGCATAAAGGTAATTCTTTTCATTAACATTCAATCTATCTTTATTTTTATTAATAGAACTAAAGGTTATAAGTACTAATATTATTAAAATTATTATCCTTTCAAACTCTATACTACTTCCTAAATAGGATTTTTTTGTAGTGCAATACATATTTACTAATAGTATTGATATACTTACTAATATATATTTCCTTATAGAATCTATTAGCTTACTTTTCTTTTTATCCAACCCAAATGATAATATAATTAAAATGTAAGATAAACAATATGATGAAAATACAAAAATATTATTTATACTTTCACTTACATTGATTACAGATGAATTTAATAGCACTGCATGTATAAATGAGAATATACTTAAAAAGAAGAATCCTACTCCAATATAAAAATAGTAATTAACTTTTTTATCCTTTCTTATAATGCATACTAGAAATAAGGCAGCCCCCATAGACGCGCAAAATGTTTCTATAAGTACAAGATATAGGTTATAATCACACTTAACAAAGCAATTTAACAGTATTGAAATTAATATTGGAATAGTAACAAATAAAGATTCTTTGTATTTGTTATTATTATTCTCTTGGTACTCTATAGATTTAATTCTGTGCAACATACTTATAACGCCTTTCTAAAACTCTATTAAAGACTAAGTCAAATCTTGTTCCTTCTCCTATTTTACTACTTACAAATACATCACCATTTTGTATTTCCATCAATCTTTTTACAACAAACATACCAATACCTGTTCCTTTATTGGATTTTGCTTCATTATTTTTCCCCATAGAATATCTGTTGAATATATCTTTTATAAACTCTTCTTCCATTCCTATTCCATTATCTTGTACAGAAACTACTACCTTTTTATAAGAAGCCTGGACATTTATTTTTATCATTCCATTATAATTACAAAACTTTATAGAATTTGAAATTAAATTCACAATTATTCTCTGCATAAAGTCTTCATCTAACTCTACATATACTTCTTCTTCATTAGTATCAAAAATCAAATCTACATTATTATTGTGAGCATAATCTACTAATGTTGCTATTATATTCTCTATTATATCTACTATATTTTTTACTTTTAAGTCAGCAGAAATATAGTCAGATTCTATCCTACTAGTATCTATAAGGTTATTAGCTAATCTTATTAATGAAATACAGTTTTGTTTAGAAATAGTATTATATTTTTTCAATCCATCAATATTATTATTTTTTATTAAACATTCTTCTAACTGAATTGCTGAGTATATTACGTTAATAGGCGTTTTTAGGTCATGGGATATATTAGATAGAAAGTCTCTTTTCAAGTTTTCTTCTAACATTTTATTTTGAATAGCTTCTTTCATTGAATCCACTTTAACTTTTGATGTAACATCATTTAATATTACTATTATTTCATCACTACTTGTACTACTGTCAATTAATTCTATATCAAAATATTTTAAATCTTCCTCATTAGATATAGACCCCCTAAGTATTATCTTTCCTTCGCTATAATTTAAATTATTGAATTTACCTTCATCTATATTTATTACAGATGTAAATTTCTTATTTATAATACTCTTTAAAGACTTATTTTCTACAATATTAACAAAACTAGAATTTGCAAAAGAAATCCTTCGGGTTTCTTTATTCAAAATTACTAATGGTATAGGAACATTCCGAAAAAAGCTCTTAAAAACCTTCTCCTTTTTCATAACAATATTTTGAGAAAACTCTAATTCCTTATTCTTTTCAATTATTTTTGTATTTAAATTCCCCATCTCTATTCCTTTTTCAAAGAGATCTTTAAATAATATCTTATAAGGGTTATTAACTATATTATTCATAAGAACTACCGTACACAGAATCATAGTAATAAAAAAAGCCTCATAGACATATATATATGTAGATTTAAAACTACTTACAGTTATTAAAATGAAACATATATTTCCTGACTTTGCAATATTTAATTTACTATTTTCAATGAACTTAAAGTCAGCTAAGATAAAACAGGATATTATGAAAAGTATTATTGTAAGAAGTTTTATGATTACAAAACTTCTTGCAGTAAATTGGTTACATATAAATAAAGATATTATGAAATAGGATATTATTTTTATTTTTTGATTTTCTCTTTTTCCCATGCTTGTATAAACAAGTATCAATGCAAAGAAAAACCACATATACACAAATCTCTCAAAGCCTACTTGTGCAAAATGAGCTTCCTTAAGGTATACTTTATGTTCAGGTAATAATTCTAGCAAAGCAAAAACAACTATTACTATATATAACAAACTAGTTAATTTAACAATTCTCTCAGACAATAACATTGTTGTATTTATAATTATAACTGCAGAAACTCCAGTAATTATTAGAAGTATATTATTAATCATATCCAATATATCCTTATAATCCATAAATACAATATAAATAAAACTATCTATAAAAATCATTATTACCAAATAAAATACAACCTTTTTTATTGGCCAATAAATAATGTCTTTCCAATTTTCCCTCTCTAACAAATCATCATCCCCTCACACTTATATTTTACATTATTTTCTAAAATATGTGAAGATTTGAATATATTTTATTGTATATAACTTCTCTAAATGTCTAAAAAAGAAATTTTGTGCTTTTATAAAGGGATGCTATCAAAATACTAGTGACGTATATTTTTTGACACAGAAAAAGAGATTCTTGAACTCAGAATCTCTTCTTTAAAAGTTTTTACTTATCTAAACAACCTTACTTGTCCACTTTAAAATATCATTTATTACATCATCTTTATTCCATTCATTTAGCATTTCATGTCTTCCATTTTCATATAGTTTATAAGAAACGTCCTTTAATTTAATATCCTTATATAAGTTAAATAAACTTTCTATTCCTTTCCCTGCATATCCCACCGGATCTTTATCCCCTGCAAATATATATACTGGTAAATCTCTTGGTATATTATTTAATGATTCTTTTTCATGTATCTTCCACAATCCATTAATTAAATCATAATAGAATGATGAAGAACAAATAAAGCCACACTTTTCATCTGCAATATATTTATCAACTTCTTCATCAACTGAACATAACCAATCATATTGTGTCCTATTAGGTTTAAAATTGCTATTAAAATCACCAAAAGAAAGCTTATCCATTACTTTACTTATATGCCTTCTTCCATATAGTTTTATCTCACAACCAGCAATAAACTTCCCTATTTTAGTTATCTTTTTAGGTCTTCCATTTGTTCCAGAAAGTATTAATCCATCAATTTTATCCCCATAAAGTTGTATATATCTTTGACTTAAGAAGGATCCCATACTATGTCCAAATAATATTACTGGTACATTAGGATATTGCATTTTTATTATATCTGTAAGTTCATTCAAATCTTCTACCATCCAATGAAATCCATCTTCATCTGCAATATATCCTAATTCTTCTTTTGTGCATGCAGTATTTCCATGCCCTCTATGATCATTAGCATATACTACAAAGCCTGCATCATTTAACTTTTCTGCAAAATAGCTATATCTTAAAGCTGTTTCTGTCATACCATGAGCTATCTGAATAATTCCTTTTATATCTTTCTCTTTAGGCTCCCATTTATAAACATAAATATTTTTACCCTCTGAATCCATAAATCTAAACTTTTCCATAACTATCTCTCCTAAATTAATTTATAAAAATTAAGATGAAGAAGCTCTTCATCTTAATCCCTTAGTGACCTACAATTTCACTTTCTTCTAATTTTCGTGAAAATTTATCTAAAGCTTTATTCAAATATTTCTTTCCTAATACTCCAATTATTATAAATACCAAGAAAAATCCAGCTAAAACTATTGTATCTCTAGATAATAATTCTGGTACAATTCCTCCTACAGCTTCTCTTAAACCACCAATAGCATACTTAAATGGAAGCAATGGATGTATGCTTTGGAAAAATTCCGGCATAACTTCTATTGGATATGTTCCACCAGAAGCAGCTATCTGTAATACAAGTAAAATTACAGCTAAAGCTTTACCTACATTTCTAAATAGAGAAACTAAAGTATATACTATGGTAACAAATACAACACTTATAAAAGCTCCATATGCAACAAATAGAATTGGATGTACAACATATGCTTTTAATATAAAGATATCTCCTAAAGTTATAACCACAGATTGAAGTATCCCCATAGTTAAGAAGAATAAATATTTCCCTAAGTATTCTTCATAAGGTTTTAATTGTGTTCCATCCTCAAAATCTTTAGCATGTGTAGTAAACAATGACAATAATAGCACTGCTCCTATCCACATAGAAAGAGCTGAGAAAAATGGTGACATTCCTGATCCATAGTTTGGAATTGGGAAAACCTTAGTTTCATTTATTTGTATAGGGCTTGATAAGAACTTACTTTGAGCATGTGCATCTCCTGTAATTAAGTCTAATATGTTATCTATTTTCTCTTCATCATCAAGACCTTTTATCTTTTCTACATAACCATGAAGCTTTTCTTTATAGGTAGGCATCTTTTCTTTTAAAACTCCTAGATTCTCATTACCAAGTTTAGAGCCTTCACCTATTAATCCTAATATATTTTTTAAATCAGGTATACTTTTTTCTGCTTCATTCATTAGCATTGAAGTATTATCTGCTATTTTAGTTAATTGAGCTATACCAGTATTTAATGCTGGCACTATTTTACTATCATAATTATCCAATACGCTTGTTAATACTGAATTTATTCTTGCTACTCTTTCTTGAAGGTCTTTTAATTTATCTTTAAAGGCTTCATTATTACCTCCCTCAATTCCTTCATTTATTAAACCTAATACCTTATCTAATTCATCCTTTATTTTAGTTAAATTGCCTATAGCATTCTCTAAGTCTTTATTATGAATTAAATTATTTATAGACTTTAATAGCTTAATTAATGACTCTACAGAATTGCCTACCCCTTCTATCTTACCTTTTACTACTGTAAGAATTTCCTTTACTTTTTCAGGTGATGTGTTTTCATCAATAGATTGTAATAAGCTATTTATTCCTCCTACTACATTTTCAGCAACTACTAAGTCTTGCTTAATAACTGGTGATAACTGTGTTAGTGAGGTTTTTGCCTTATCTAAATAATCTTTGCTTGTTCCTAGTACATCTTGACTTGTATTTATGGTATCTTCAATTGTTGGCATTAATTGATTTATATTATTTACCATTTCATCTATTGTTATAGTTCCATCATATGCCTTATTAACTAATTCTTCAATTTGTGGCATTTCTTCATCTAATTTATAAATTACATCAATTAATTTTCTTATTTCTGGTTTTGAGTTTGTTACTTCAACACCAATTTTGTTTAATACACTAAAAATTATCCCATCGACTGTTTGTATAACCTGCTCACTTACTTGATCTTTAACAGTACCTACACCTTTATCTGTTATCTTAGGTGCTACAGAATTACTCTTTTCATTAACTGTATATTCTAATGTTGGTTCTATTATTGTATTCTCTGTTATAGATAAAAGTTTTTTTGAAAAATCCTCTGGCACTATCATACTAGCATAATATTTTCCAGTTCTAACACCTTCTTGTGCATCTTCTCTATCTACGAACTGCCAACCTATATTTTCATTTTCTTCGAGTTTCTTAATAATCTCTTCTCCTACATTAATTTCTTTCCCCTCTAATGATGCACCTATATCCTCATTAACTACAGCAATTTTTATCCCTCTTGTGTTTCCATAGGGATCCCACATGGCCTTTACATTAAACCAGGCATATAGCGCTGGTAATATTATTAGTGCTATAACTACTACAAGTGCAACCCAATTTGTTACTATCTTCTTTAGATCACGTTTAAAAATCCTTAATGCATTTTTCATACTATTACCTCATCCTTTAGTTAAATTGATGAAATTATTATAACACACTTTTATGACTATTGGTCATTAATTTTAAAATGTTACAATTTCCTAACAATTTTATTCTTCTCAAATCCATAACAAAAATTCATAGATATACATAAATTTATTACTCTAGATTCACATTTTATAAATATAATACACTTATTTTTTCAACTCACTCTGGCTTTTGGAAATGCATGTGAGCAAAAGACTAAGCGCATATATTTTCCTATACAACAAAAAAGAGAAATTGCTTTGCAATTCCTCTTAATATAATATTTAATTAATAGTTCTTCTCATAGCTATTAATGCATTCAAATTATCAAATGAATATACCTGTAAAGTATTCTCATCCCCAAAAGCCCCATAAATATCACTTCTAGGATTTATTACTTGAAATTCTTGAAGTCTTGATAAGCAACTATTATAAAGTTCTTTATCTCCAACTTCAGCTGCTATTTGAATTACATTAGAGTATATAGATGTAGATTCTACATTACTTAACGCTTTTCCACTACTTACACTATAGGTGGAATATAGCTTTTTATCATTAAGCATTCTCTCTTTTATCCAAGATACGCTCTTAGATACATCTTCACCAGCATCAAGTTTATTCAATATTACTATTGTAGATAAAAGCATATCTATATCTCCTTCATCATAACTACCATCTTCCCAATTGTACTCTTTTTTATATAAGGGTATACTATCACTAACATATCCACCCTCAAGTATATCTAATGACTTTTTATATACATCTTTATAATCATTGTCTAGGTTAGATAAAAGCTTTATAGTCTGAAGATCTAAATAACACAAAGTTGTTTTTTTACTTTTGTTATATCCATCATTAAAGTCCGATAGCAGGCCATCTTCTAAGAGATCCTTTTTTATTCCCTGGGAAATATTTAATGCCATTCTTCTATAACTCTGATCCTTCCACTTTTCTGTAGCTAATAATAAAGCTTTAATTATTCTTAGATCATCAATAGTAGCTGATGTTAATGAAGGCTCATCTCCTTCAACTCTCCAACTTATAACTCCACTTTCTAGAATCATGTTTTCTTTTATATATTGAAGAGTTCTATTAAAATCCTCTTTACTTCCTCTATGTAGATAGTATATAAGCATGAGCCCCTCTGATTCTGATAATACAGAACTTCCCTTTGTAATATCTCCATCTGAATCCTCTTCTGTATAGTTTGTTTTTATTCCACCTTTTTCATCAGTTAATTTATTATTAACGAAATCTAATAAGATTTGCTCCCGCTCAGATACTACATTTTCTGACCATACAACTCCACTATTTATTGGCAATAAATATGGCTTAAAGTAATACATTCCAAATCCAACTAGAACAACTAACGCTATTAAAACTACTATTATATTCTTTTTTCTCATATTGCCCCCTATACAACCTATTCGTATATTGCCTTATATATTTTGTAATATGAATTTACCCTATCCACATACTTTTTTGTTTCTTTAAATGGTATATAATCTAAGGTCTTACCATCTTTAGAATATTCCTCGTTATTTAACCACTTGTTTACATTTCCTCTCCCTGCATTATAAGCTGCAATATAATTATTTAGTACTCCAAACTCAGTTCTTAAGTTATCTAAGTACCAACATCCCATCATTATACTATAATCTTCGTTATATAATTTACTTCTATCATAATCCTCAAGTCCCATTTGTATTGCTATCCAATCTGCTGTATCGCCTGTAATCTGCATTAACCCAATAGCACCTTTATGTGATTCAGCATCAGCTTTAAATTTACTCTCTGCTTTAATTACTGCTAATACTAGATATGGATCTAAATTATATTCTTCTGAGTACTTAACAATTGCTTCTTTATGCTTAAAAGGAAATAAATATGTTTTCAATACGAATTCTCCACTAAAATAAACTGCTACTATTACCGCTAATACTATAATCAATCTTTTAAGCTTCATTCTTACTCCCCTCTATACTATATTATTTTTAGGAATTTAACTAAGGCATCTACCTGATTCTTAGTTTTAACTAGCTCTCCATTATTATCAATAAGTATATTTGCATACTTTTTCTTTTCTTCAATTGGCATTTGTGCATTAATTCTACTTACAGCATCATTATTTGAAAGCTTATCTCTTGTTTTTACCCTTTGAACTTGAGTTGTATTATCTGCCCAAACTAAAATTACATAATCCATATCTTCATGAAGATTATTTTCAATTAAAGTTGGTGCATCCAATATTACTAGGCTAACACCATTTTGCTCATACCTTTCAAAGGCCAAGTTAATTTCTTTCTTTATATATGGAATTATGATATTCTCATATTTAACTCTTAATTTAGGAAATCTAAAAATATGGTTTCCAAACTCTTTTCTTCTAAATTCCCCTCTCCAATCGAAAAAACCTTCACCAAATTCTATTCTTACTTTATCTAATATTTCGGGATATTGCATTAGTACTTGCCTTGCTACTAAATCTGCATCTAGCACTTTAAAGCCTGATGCTATAAGCATTCTAGACACAGTACTTTTTCCTGTACCTATCCCACCAGTAAGCCCTATTTTCAACATTTTCTACGCCTCCTTACTTAGCTTCATACCAAGTATGACCTTCATTTACATCTACCTCCATAGATACATGTAACTTAACTGCGTTCTCCATTTCATCTTTAACTAGTTTTCTTACTATTTCTTCTTCTTCTGACTTTACATTAAGAATAAGTTCATCGTGAACCTGCAAAATTAGTTTACTCTTTAGCCCTTCTTCTCTTAGCCTATTATATACGTTAACCATAGCTATCTTTATAATATCTGCTGCACTTCCTTGAATTGGAGCATTCATAGCCAATCTTTCCCCAAGAGCTTTTACAATCTTATTAGAAGACTTTATTTCTGGTATGAATCTTCTTCTATTTAATATTGTTAAAACAAATCCCTCTTCTTTAGCTTTACTAACAACCGCTTCTAAATATGACTTAATCTTAGGATATCTTTCAAAATAAATATCCATATACTCTCCTGCCTCTTTCTTAGTTATCTTTAAATCTTGTGCAAGAGAAAAATCACTAATTCCATAAACAATACCAAAGTTAACTGCTTTTGCTCTACTTCTCATAAGTGATGTAACTTCTTCAACTGGTACATTAAATACCTCAGAAGCAGTCTTTCTATGAATATCACTATGGTGTTTAAATGCATCAATCATATTCTCATCATTAGACATATGAGCCAAAACTCTTAATTCAATTTGAGAATAGTCGCATGAAAGTAAAGTATCATTGTTTTCTTCTGGAATAAAAACTTTTCTTATTTCTCTTCCCATTTCATATTTAATAGGAATATTTTGAAGATTAGGCTCTGTACTTGATAATCTTCCTGTTGTTGTTACTAATTGATTAAAACTTGAATGTATTTTACCATCTTCATCTATTACATTTTGAAGTCCTTCTACATAGGTAGAATTCAACTTTGTTATTTGTCTGTAATAAATAATTTTTGGTATTATTTCATGTTTATCTGATAATTTTTCTAATACCTCTGCATTAGTTGAATATCCTGTCTTGGTTTTCTTAATAACAGGTAAATCCATCTTTTCAAATAATATTTTTCCTAACTGCTTAGGAGAATTTATATTAAACTCCTCTTCTGCAAGTTTATAAATCTCTTTTTGAGTTCTATCTATTTCTTCTCTAAACTTTATTTGAAGATCCTTAAGCATATTATGATCTATATTAAAGCCTTCCTTTTCCATAGATGACAAAACATATACAAGTGGAAGTTCTACTTTATAATAAAGCTCTTCCATTTTATCATCTTCTATCCTACCCTTAAGTTCAGTATATAACTCATCTAGATATGAAGATAATTTTGCTTCAACCTCTTCGGCTGTTCCCTTTGGATCTTCTCCTAAATATTCATTAATTAATGTATTTAAATTATATTCACCTTTAGATGAATCTATTATATAAGCAGCTATAGCAGTGTCAAACTCTAATCCCTTAAGCTCTATATTATGCTTGCTTAAAATCGTAATTAAGTTCTTACAGTTATGAATAACCTTCTTTACTTTATCATTTTCCATAAAATCCTTAATTATGTTTAATGCTTCTTCTTTATTTTCTAAATAAATATCATTAAGTAAAATTTCACTTACACTACCTTTAATACCAATAAACATCCTATTTACCTCTATCTTTGAGTATAAAGATGAATCAAATGTATTATAAGATATATATACCTTTTCATTGCATGAAGCTAATAATTTCTTTAATTCCTCTATAGTATCTACTTTGTTTATTACTGTACTATCTTCCTTTTCTTCATCAAAATCTATTCCAAGTTTTGAAACCAATGATTTCATCTGTAACTTAAATAGATACTTCTTAAGCTTCTCCCTATCATAACTATCTTTGTTTTTTATATCTTCAAGACTTATATCTATAGGAACCTCTGTCATTATGGTAGCTAGCTTTTTTGAAAATATTGCTTGTTCGCTATATGTAGTTAAGTTTTCCTTTAACTTTTTACCACTAATCTCATCAATATTACTTAATACACCTTCAACTGATCCATATGTCTGAATAAGTTTAAATGCTGTTTTCTCTCCAACACCTGGAACTCCTGGTATGTTATCAGACTTATCTCCCATAAGCCCTTTTACATCTATAAATTGAGTTGGGGTCACTCCAAATTCATCTATAAATGCTTTTTCATTATATACAGCAGTTTCACTAACACCCTTTTTAGTTATTACCACATTGGTATATTCCGTTGCTAATTGAAGGGCATCCTTATCTCCAGTAACTATAAAGCTTTCAATATTATTTTTCTCTGATATTCTTGAAACCGTACCTATAATATCATCCGCTTCAAACCCATCAATCTCATATATATTAATTCCCATAAGAGTTAATAACTCTTTTATTATAGGGAACTGTTCTGCAAGTTCAGGAGGCATTTTTTTTCTACCAGCTTTATAATCTTCATACTCTTTATGTCTAAATGTAGGTGCTTTCTTATCAAAAGCAGCAACTATATAGTCTGGTTTAATCTCCTCTTGCATCTTAAATAACATATTTGTAAACCCATATATTGCATTTGTATGAACACCCTCACTATTCGTTAAAGGAGGTAGTGCATAAAAGGCCCTATTCATAAGGGAGTTAGAATCTAAAATCAATATCTTTTCCATATTTTCCTCCAATTCAATAATAGCCTGCTATCTATAGCAGGCTACTATATTTATACATAAAATAATTATACTATTATTCTAATTTAAAATCATTATACATTTATAAAACTCCCCAAAAAACTCTAGATTAATTCAATGTACCTAAAAGATACTTAAATCTAGTTCTTCCGACAAATCTTTTAATACATGTATACCAGCTAAACTATTACCTTTCTTATCTAAAGCAGGACCATACACGCCAATCCCCATTCTTCTAGGAACAGTGGCTAATATTCCTCCCCCTACTCCGCTTTTGGCAGGTATACCAATATGAACTGCAAATTCTCCTGATGCATCATACATTCCACAAGTAACCATTATAGTCTTAACTATTCTACAAGTTTCTCTAGACATCAATCTTTCACCATTCCATGGTGTTACACCATCATTTGCCAAGACTGATCCAAACATAGCTAAATCAATTGCATTTGCTTCTATTGAACATTGTCTAAAATATAATTCTAAAATTTCTTCTACATCCCCTTGAAGCATTCCATTACTTTTCATAAAATATGCTAAAGCCCTATTTCTATCACCAGTTTTTCTTTCAGAAATATAAACTTCTTCATTAATTGAAATTTTAGGATTATTTGTTGCTTTTCTCATAAACTTAATTATTCTTTCAAGCTTATCCTCCGCATCTTCTCCATATATTAATGAGGTTGTAGCTATAGCACCTGCATTAATCATAGGATTATATGGTCTTTTTTTATCCTTTGTTTCTAAATTTACTATACTATTAAAACCATCACCAGTAGGCTCCACATCTACTCTCTTAAATACATTTGTTCTTCCATTATCTCCAAGTGCTAGAATCAAACTTACCACTTTAGAAATACTTTGTATTGTAAAGTTCTTTTCACACTGCCCTGCATAATACTTTCTTCCTTCTATATCTACTATAGCAACTCCTAAATCATTAGGATTAGCTTCAAGTAATGCTGGTATATAAGATGCTAACTTTCCATCTTTTCCATACTCTTTGTTTTTTTCTACTAGTGTTTCAAGTAATTTAAACACACAAACACCTCTTTTTCTTTTGCTCTATGATTTTTAATTATATTACTTTACTTTTCTGCATACAAGAAAAAACTCGCAAAAGCGAGTTTCTTTACAAAGCATCATTATATTTGAATTTAATTATTTTCACCTTCATTTGTAACTGTTTCATCAACTACAACGTCTTCACTTACATACTCTATATTTTGAGATTTTGCTTCTGCTTCCTTAGCAGCTTTTTCAGCTTGTTCTGCTGCTGCTTTAGCTTCAGCAATTGCCTTTGCAGCTGCCATCTTAGCTGCTTGTGCTTCTTCTTTAGCTTTTTTAGCTGCTTCTTTAGCTTTCTTAGCTTCAGCTTTTGCCTTTATTTTTGCTTCTTCATCTGCTCTAGACTTAGAGTTCTTAGCAATATTCTTTCTATATCTTTCTAACTCTTCTTCTAGTCTTTCTACAAAATATATAAATCTTTTTCTTACTCTTCCTTTAAATAAAACTGATTGAACTAATGTATTAAACCAAGGGAAAATACCTGGTTTCTCATCTTCTTCTACTAACGTAAGTCGTGTAGTATTTTCATCTATCACTTCAAACTCATATGTAGATGTATATTTAACACTTCCATTAGTGCTTACAATTTGATATAACTCATTTTTTACAAATCCAGTTATCTCTACTTCCATAGTTGTAGCCCCTGCTGAGTACGCCCCTACTTTTTTATTTACCTTACATCCAACTGGGTTCTCTTCATTAAATCTTGGGAAGTCTCTTTTTGCTGTTCTTATAAATAACTTAAATACTTCTTCTACTGGATAACTTAATTCCACTGAATTTGAAAAGGCCATATAATTCCCATCCTTCCATAAATACATATTGTATTTATTATAACTTATAAAGAATGCATAAGCCAAGGGCTTATGCATTCAAATTTAAATATTTACTTAAAAATCATTCTTAAGCTTGCTCAGAATCTCCCATTCTGTTTGCAGCTATAACGAATGGTGTCCAAATTACAACTGAAAGTACTAATAATGCTGCTGCAAGTATTGCTGCCTTAAAGTCACCAGCAGTTCCAAAGAATGCAGAGATTATTGGTGGAGTTGTCCATGGTAACTCAACACATAAGTAGTCAGCAAACTTGATTTGTTCTGTGAAGAACCAAGCTATTGCTAAGCATATTGGTGGAGCTATGATAAATGGAACAAAGTAAGTAGCATTTAATACGATTGGTAAACCAAAGATAACTGGTTCGTTAATTTGGAATATACCAGGAGCAACTGCTATCTTAGCTAATTCCTTAGCTTCTTGTCTCTTAGAGAATATGAATATAGCAATTATTAAAGCTAATGTACCACCTGATCCACCTGGTTGAGCGTAAACGTCAACGAAGTTTCTAGTTAATGCATATATAGGTTCTTTACCTTGAGCAACTGCATTTACGTTGTCAAGTAAAGCTGTCTTATACATAGTATTTAATGCAGGGTCTACCATGTTTGAACCGTGTAAACCACAGAACCATAGTAATTGTGCAATAAATATTAAGAAGATATAAGTTAATGGAGATTGACCAAGTGCCATCATTGGCTCTTGAACTACCTTTAACATCCAATCAACAAATGGTGTCTTAAAAGCTTGTGCAAATATTTCAGCGATAATACCGAAAATAACTAATGTTAATCCTCCAGGGATTAAAGCAGCGAATGCTTTAGATACTGCTGGTGGCACTTGTTCAGGCATCTTAATAATCCATCCCTTTTTAGCAAAAGTAACGAATAATTGAGCTGCTACTAACCCAACTAACATTGCTGAGAACATAGCGTTTGATCCTAATTGATTAACTGACATTAATCCCCATGCGCCTTCAGCAAAAGTACCATCTTCTGCTTTTGAGAATACACCCATAGCTGTTTGTGGGAATATTGTAAACCAAGATGCTAAAGCTACTAAAGCTGCACCTATTCCGTCCATTTCATTTGACTTAGCTAATGAATAAGCTACACCTAATAATATAAATATTGATAAAATTGCTGAAGTACCGAACCAAATATCGCCCATTACTGGGATAGCATATTTATCTAATATTGGTTGTACTGAACTTTTGTAAGCGTCAATCTTATTTAAGTATTGACCTATAAATGAATCTACTTTAAAGAAAACTGCGTTCATCATTGATGCTAAAGCACCTGTCATTGATACTGTAAGAGAAGTAATAAAACCATCCCTAATAGCTATCAAGTGTTTTTGTCCACCGATGAATGACGCTACTGGCATTAGATATTTTTCTAATGCTGCTGAAATTTTGTCCATCATTTTTTTGTTCCCCCCTAATAATAATTTAGTTTTAATAAATTTATATGAATGTTTCTATATTTTAAAAAACCTTGTGCCTTAGATCTTTTAATATATACAAACATACAAAGCTAAATTATGCTTGTCCATTGTAAACCTTATCTCAAAAGACATCATATTTTTATAATATATTTATTATCTTTATAGCTAAAATAGAACTCTAAACTGTTTCTTCTAAATATATACTATTTTTACTAAAAGCAAATAACCAATGAAATATATATTTAAGTCCCTTCAAGTTACTTCCGCAACTTAATCTTAATGTTTTCTTAGGCTCTATATTAACTATTTTAGTTGAGCTCTTTGTCCCCATTACTTGAATATACATTTCATGTTGTCCAACTGGCAAGGTAATAACTTTTCTTTTATTATTTTTTATGTTGTTTACCTCTTTACCATCTATAATAACCTTGAACTCTTGAGAGCTGTATAACTCATGGTAATCCCTAGTTAACAAGATTTCTCCCATTTCCTCACCTTTTTTCCCAAATATATTAAACTATATATTTTTCAACATCAGGCATAAACTTTTCTACTCTCTTCAAACCAAAATCTGCAGGTTTAATAACTATGTATGGAGTATTCTTAGATTCTAAAGTTGATTTTATTTGAGCTTCTACCAAAACTACTTCTGGAGAAATAATTGCTATTTTAACATCTCCACCTTCTATAACCTCTAAATACTCTTTATCGTTTGCATAAATCCATTCGATAGGAAGATTATTTTTCTTTGTATAATCATCCATAAACCTTTCAAATGATTTTGATTGCCCTGTTCCCTTACAAATTACTAAAACCTTATTCATTCCCTTCAGTTCCTCCTATTACCTTTAAACTAAATCTCTTAATACTATATTTTATTGAATCAAATAATAAAATATTCAAACCTTTTATGTAATTTATCATATACAAAATAAATATTAAGTTTTGTTATCATTTACATAATAGCATAATTTTACTTATTTGTATATATATTTATTTTTTTATTTGTAATATACTTCTATACATGTACATTTATTCAAAATGTATATTACCAAATGAATGATACAGTTATATTTTATACGATTTTTCTCTGAATGTAAACATTTTTATTATATAATTTGTAATTTTTTTGTATATAATATTTTTTTATATATTTCTTCTATTTAAATTCATTTATTCTATTATTTAGAAATGAAAACACTTTATTATTTACAAAAGAGAGGTGTTTTCTAAGTTTGCCTAACTTTAGAAAAAGATACTTAACTTATGTTTTTTTGCTTTTAGCTATAATTTCTATTGCCATATATTACAAAAATAATACAATTGATATTTCGAAACACACCCTAACTTCAAAGAAAATAACAAAGGATAATGTCAAAATACTTCAGATATCTGATCTACATTGTAAGTCTTTTGGAAAAGATCAGCACGCTATACTATCACAAATAGAAAATATATCTCCTGATATTATAGTAATTACAGGAGACTTAATAGACGGACGAACTAATCCCAAAAACTATAATAACTAATTCATACTAGTAAATGAATTAGTTGATAAATATACAACCTATTAAGTAACTTGAAACCCTGAATATTATTCTAACTATGCTGAAAAAATAAAGAATCTTATTAGAATTCCATTTACACATAGGGGAGTAGATATTTATTTTACTTGTTCAGTCACAAAGCTCCAAGTCACATCAAAACAAATATCCCCCCCACTCCTACTAAAGGTATATTTATATATTGTTATATTTATATATTGTTAAGCTCTTATATTTAAATATTAGTTTGCTAATAATCTTATTTGCATCTATTAAAACAAAAAACGAAACCACATCGGTAGTTTCGTTTTTATATTATAATCTTTCTCTTATAGCTTTAATAAATTCTTCAGTATTAACAGTCTTAACATTTTCCATTGAAGCTAGTGAAGCTAAATCTTTTGTCATTATACCTTCTTCTATTGTTTGTATAGATGCTTTTTCTAACTTATTAGCAAAATCCATAAGCTCTTTATTTCCATCAAGTTCTCCACGCTTTCTTAAAGCACCAGACCAGGCAAATATAGTTGCCATTGAATTGGTTGAAGTTTCTTCACCTTTTAAATGTTTATAATAATGCCTTTGAACAGTTCCATGAGCTGCTTCATACTCATAATTTCCTTCTGGAGAAACTAATACTGAAGTCATCATAGCTAATGAGCCAAAAGCAGTAGCAACCATATCACTCATTACATCCCCATCATAGTTCTTACAAGCCCATATCATTCCGCCTTCTGATTTAACCACTCTTGCAATAGCATCATCTATTAATGTATAGAAGTATTGTATACCAATTTCATCAAACTTACTCTTATATTCCTCATCAAATATTTCTTGAAATATATCCTTAAATGTGTGATCGTATTTTTTTGAAATAGTATCTTTAGTGGCAAACCATAAATCTTGCTTTGTATCTAAAGCAAAATTAAAACAGCTTCTTGCAAAACTTTCAATAGATTTATCTAAGTTGTGCATTCCTAAAACCACACCAGATCCATCAAAGTTATGAATTAATTCTCTTTTTTCTTTCCCATCTTCAGAAGTGAAAACAAGTTCACACTTTCCTTTTCCTTCTATCTTCATTTCAACATCCCTATATATATCACCATAAGCATGTCTTGCAATTGTAATTGGCTTCTTCCAATTTCTAACGTATGGCTTAATAGGATCTACTATTATTGGAGCCCTAAATACCGTACCGTCCAATATTGCTCTAATTGTACCATTTGGGCTCTTCCACATTTCTTTTAACTCATATTCCTTCATTCTTGCAGCATTAGGTGTTATTGTTGCACACTTAACACCAACCCCATATTTTTTAATAGCATTAGCTGCATCAATTGTAACTTGATCATTAGTGGCATTTCTATACTCAAGCCCTAAATCATAATACTCCGTCTTTAAATCAACAAAAGGAATAATTAATTCATCCTTTATCATGCCCCAAAGGATTCTTGTCATCTCATCTCCATCCATTTCAACCAATGGAGTTGTCATTTTTACTTTTGTCATCATTTTGCCCCCTTTTAAATAAAAACTTTCATTTTATACCAGTATTATACATTACATCCGCTTTAATAGCAATTAAAATGAAATTATGATTTTCCAAAACTTCATTTTATCAAATATAGAAATTTATTTAGAATAATCAAAAAGTTGTAGCAGATATTTATTTTGCTTGTTCCGTCGCAAGCTCCAAGTCACAGAAAAATAAATATCTATTCCCTTCTTACTTAAGGTAAGGAAATTATAAAATTACTATCGCTAATTGAAATTTTATACTTTTCTATGCATTGAAAAAGAGAAATCACATAGTAATTTCTCTTCTTACCTTTAACTATTCTATAGCATCTTGCATTGTTAATTTCTGAAACAATAAATAAAATAAATTATAAAGAACAAACCCAATTACTGATGTAGCAATAAATAATTCTACAACTCCAATTCCTTCAAATAAATGTGCTAAAGTTACATTTACAGTTAAGAAATACATACTAATTTTAAAAGTTGCAAGTGTTGTTGCTGCTAATGGAAAGGTTAAACTCGCAAAACCTGCATTAAACTTTTCTTTTAAGCATTTAGGAATTTGTATATAGGAGTATAAAGTTATAGAAAACACTATCACTGCCATTAATCCTACAAAATTTCTATTATAAGTTGTAAACACTGTTAAGTAACTTATTATTACCAAGCTAGGTGGCGCTGCCATAATAACTACTGTTGGATATATTTGTTTTTCTATATCTCCCTTATACAACCTATATATCATAAAAGGTAATATTAAAAAATATGTTGTTGTACCCCAATAGAAGATAACTTTAGTTAATATAGGTTCATTCATTCCTGTACTACTTACACAAGCTACAAGACTTCCTACAAAGGGAATAAAAAAACTAGGCACAAAGGTATTAAAATTAAAATTCTTTATTAAATGTTTATAAATAGCTATCATTGAGATCACACTATAAATTACAATTCCCAAAAGCCACATTGTCTTACCTAATATATAACTAAACTTTAAATAGTAGTTACCTAAAATCATAATTAACATACCAAATGTAGGAAAGACACTTGCCAGCACTGGCAAATCTAATTCTTTCTTCACTGTTTTAGGGTAAAAAAACAATTTAAGTAATGCAAACAAAGCCACTATTGCTGCCATGTTCATAAATATATCCTTTAAGAAAGTTAACTCTCTTAAAGCAAATATATTAGATAATGTTGTTGCTCCAACTGATGTTGCAACTGCTCCTATTGGCAAATTATCATGAACACTTCTAAAATTCTTAATAAATGTATTTTTATCTATCATAGCATTCCTCCTGATGATTAATAGCTTTCTGTATTGTCATTCGTTACTTTTAGTATACTGCCAGAATGTTTAAAAGGTAAAATACTTAATTTTGATATATTTCATAGGTTTTTACTTATTAATAAACTTTATAAATTCTTTCATATTGTTATTCATAAACTTATCCTTATGTATTATAAGCATAAGTTCTCTGTTTATATTTCCACAATCCATTCTTAAAGTCTTTAGTTCACCTTTTTCAACTTTATCTTCTAAACATCTTTTAGAGATACAACCTACTCCTAAATTAGCTTCTACGCTTTTCTTTATAGCTTCTGTATTTCCAAGTTCCATAAAGATTCTATAATCTATATTTTTTTCTAAAAAGAAACTCTCAACAATTTCTCTAGTACCGCTACCAAATTCTCTCATTATCAACTTTTCCTTTTTAAGTTCTTTAGGAGTTATAACGCCTTTATCTCCTAAAGGATGTTTAGCACTAGTTATAAATACAATTTCATCCTTCCATACTGGAACCTTATTTATTTCTTCAGATATTATCCTACCTTCTATAAAAGCAAAATCCACCTTATTCTCTAAAATTAGCTTTTCTATATTTGTAGTATTTTCTATTATTAAAGAAATTTCAATTCCTTTATGTTCCTCAACAAACTCCTTTAATATATCAGGAAGAATATATGTACCTATTGTTGTACTAGCTCCTATTTTTATTTTTCCCTTTTCTTGATTAGTTATTTCATTAACTTTTTCAGTTGCTTCCTCATATAAGTTGAGAATTCTTCGAACATAATTAAGACAAACTTCTCCTTCATTTGTTAAGTAAATTCTTTTACCTATTCTATCAAATAATCTTGCACCTATCTCCTCCTCAAACTCATGAATAGCTTGACTTACAGATGGTTGACTTATGTATAATTCTTTTGCTACCTTTGTCATATTTAAACTAGTTGCTGTTGCATAAAAAATTTTTAATTTTCTTATATTCATATATTTTTCCCCTTTTAATACTAATTAAATTCAAAAAAGGATGGCTATTTAAACCATCCCTATGTTCATCTCTTTATTTATCTACATCTTCAAAATCTACATCTATAGCATTACTTGTATCTACAGAATCATCAACATATACTTCATAATTATTATTTGTTGATTCATTGCTACTTATCTCACTCTTTTTAGAATTAAAATATCCTACAACCTTAGTAACTACATAAATTACAGCTCCACCTATTAAAAGATATGGAAGGATTGAAAAGAATAAATTAATAACAACTGAAAATATTAAAACGCCCAATGCTATATACATTATTGTTCTCAATGTACCTTTGTTCATAATTTTACCTCATAATAATTATTATTTTCTTTTGCTAATCCTATTATACAATTAACTCTTAGATGAATAAAGACTCAAATCCCTATTTTAAGATTTTATTAAAAATTATGTATTCTTTTTCCTTTTAGCTATTAAAGGTAGTATTAATCCTAATCCTATTAATATAAATGGTGTCACTATATTTAATGTAACCTGGAACCACCATTCACCTGAGTAAGCTTGAACTCCTGAAGGGAACATTCCCATTATACAAGCAAAAGCTGTAAAGGCAAAGCACCACACCCCAAATCCTAGGGCTACCTTATCATTATTAACAAACTTATATTCAGAATTATATCTATCTGAAGCCTTCTTAAGTGCTATAAATGCTAAGAATACCCATAGATATCTCATTGGCATAACTACAGAATTTAACTTTAGTAACCAGTTATATAGTTCACTCATATCACCAATTCCTAATGCCGGTACAACTATAAGTATTCCAACTAATATAGCAGTCATTAAATATCCATTAATAGGCGCTCCATGCTTATTTGTCTTAGTTAAAGTTCTTGGTACAAAATTATCATCAGTATCTGCTAAAAGTACTTTTAATGGTGCATCTATAGAGAATACTAAAGCAGATATTTGCGCTGTCATATTAGCAAGAGCATATATAATTAATAATATATTTCCCACTCCATAATACTCACCTAACATCTTAAATGCGTAATATTGACCATTCATCATTAAATCCTTAGGAATATTATTTGCATCAAACATAATTCCCATAGCTACTGATCCTAAAATAGCTGATATTGCTACCATTATAGCCAGACTTAACATTCCCTTAGGAAATTCCTTTGATGGATTCTTTGTATTATTTACATATGGAGATATTTTTTCTGCTCCTCCAACTGCAAATACTAACATTGATAATGTTGTAAAATAAGTAAAGTCAAACCTAGGTATTATAGTGTCAACTGTAATATTAGCAGTTGCAATGTCAGTCCCTCTTATAAAAGGCGCTGCAATAACTAATAGTATATAAAGCATTGACATTATAAATATTGAAGTTCCTGCTATATTTCCTATAGTTTTAAGAGAAGTTATTCCTCTAGAAGCTACCCATAAAAATAACAAAAATATTACTAACGTAATTAATTGAGCTGTTAATGTAGACATATCACTTACAAGAGTTCCATCTCCTTTAACTGCCCATCCTAAAGCTATAAGTACTGCTTGAGGTTTTTGAGCCAAGTATGGAATATGTACAACCCAATAAGTCCAACCTGCAAAATAAGCAAGCTTTCTTCCCATTGTATTTCCTATCCAAGTACTAACTCCTGCTTTACCATCTTTAAAAACAGATCCTAATTCCCCTACCATTAATGCATAAGGTACAAAATATAATCCTATAATCAACACCCATGAAACTATAACTTTTAGCCCTTGGTTTGCAAAGTTATTAACAACATTACCAAACCCCCATACAGATACAAAGGCCATAAGTGCAAGGTTATACCACCTTAATTTTTTTTCATCTTCTAACATGTTTCTACTCTCCTTATTATCTTTTGTATTTTATACTAATTAATTTAAATCCTTCATTAGTTTACCATCTTAAATCTATTTTTCAAAGTAAATAAATTGTAAAAAGCTATTCTAACATAGTGTATGTAAGAGTAACATTTTCAAACTAGGATATTATCTTTTAAACTAGAAATTATTTCTTAATTATCTATATATAAAAAGAGGTTTTGAAACACAAAACCTCTGTTAACTTACTTATATTTAAATTAAGAACTTAAGTAAAAATATTACACCAACTATTATAGTTGTAAAGCTAATGTCTTTCGACTTGCCAGCAAATAATTTTAATACTATGTAAGAGATAACTCCAAATACTATACCATCTGAAATACTATATGATAATGGCATCATTATTATTGTTAAGAATGCTGGTATAGCTTCTGTATACTCATTTAATTCTATCTCTTTAATCGGTTCTATCATAAATAACCCTACTAATACTAAAGCTGAACATGTTACAGCTGAAGTTATTGATGCAAATACTGGTGAGAAAAATAATGCTAAAGCAAACATTATACCTGTAGTAACTGCTGTAAGTCCTGTTCTACCACCTTCTGCAACTCCTGATGCACTTTCAACAAATGTACTTACTGTACTAGTTCCTACGCAAGCTCCAAAAGTTGTACCTACCGCATCTGCAAATAAAGCCTTTTTAATATTAGGAACCTTTCCGTTTTCATCTAACATCTTAGCCTTAGTAGCAACTCCAACTAAAGTTCCTATAGTATCAAACATATCCATAAATAATAATGTAAATAATACTATTAACATATCTATTGAAAAAATATTTGACCATTCAAATTGTAAGAACACTGAGCTTATTGATGGTGGTACACTAACTATACTTGTTGGTACTGGTGTAACACCCATTGGAATTCCAACTACAGCAGTAATTAACATTCCCATAAATAAAGCTCCTTTAACTTTTCTTACTAATAATATTCCAGTAATAAGAATCCCTATTATTGCAAGTAAAGCTGTTCCACTAGTTATATCTCCAAGAGCAACTATTGTCCCACCATCTTGTGGATGAACTATAATTCCAGCTCCTTCAAGTCCAATTAAAGCAATAAACAAACCAATCCCAACTGATATTGCCTTCTTAATATTAGCTGGGATAGAATCAACAATTGCTTCACGTACATTAAATAAAGTTAAAAGAATAAATATAATACCTTCTAAGAAAACTGCTGTTAATGCAAATTGATATGAATATCCCATTCCTAAAACTACTGTAAAAGCAAAAAAAGCATTAAGTCCCATTCCTGGTGCTTGAGCAAATGGCAATTTTGCATATAATCCCATAATTAATGTAGCAACTAAGGCTGATAAAGCTGTTGCTGTAAATACTGCTCCTTGATCCATTCCCGCTTCTGAAAGTATTAAAGGGTTAACTATTAATATATAAGCCATCGTCATAAACGTAGTAATACCTGCAACCACTTCAGTTTTAACATTTGTATTATTCTTTGATATTTCAAAGAAATTGTCTAAAAGACCATCCTTTTTTAATAAGTTTTTCATTTTACCACTCTTTCATACTTCTGAAATTTGCCCCCGATTTATAATAAGATAACTTTCGACAATTTTCAATAGTGTTTACGAATATTTTTTATCAATTTTAAGTTTTATATTAATTTTGTGAATAAAAATCCGAATTATGTTCCTGTTACAAAAGAAACAAAATTCGGATTTTTGTTTTATAACCAGTTATTAAACTTCTTTATATAAATCCTTTTAACACTTTCTACCAAACCACAATATCCAACTAATATTAAAACAACCATTAAGAAATACACTTTTGGTAACGCAACAAAACCTAGACCTTTTCCAATAGTTGTAAAAGGTATTATGATCCCCAATAACATTATTGCTGATGTTAATAATATAACCTGAATAGTTGGTCTACTTTGAATAAATGGAACCTTTTCTGTCCTAATCATATATACAATTAGTATTTGAGATAATAACCCCACTACAAACCAACCTGTTTGAAATAACCCTTGACTCTCAATTGTATTAGCTTCTAACACAAACCACATTACTAAAAAAGTTATAATATCAAACACCGAGCTTAAAGGTCCTATAAACATCATGAATCTTCCTATATCCTTTGCATCCCACTTCTTTGGTCTTTCTATATACTCTTTATCCATTCTATCCCATGGAATTGATAGTTGTGAGAAATCATATAATAAGTTTTGTACTAATAATTGAATAGATAGCATTGGCATGAAAGGTAAAAACGCACTAGCTACAAGTACAGAAAAAACATTTCCAAAATTTGAGCTTGCTGTCATCTTAATATATTTAATTATATTTCCAAAGACTCTTCTACCTTCTTTAACTCCATCAACCAAAACCATTAAACTCTTTTCAAGTAGTATTATATCCGCATATTCTTTAGCTATATCTACACCAGTGTCTACAGAAATACCTACGTCAGCTTCTTTAAGGGCAGCTGCATCATTTATTCCATCCCCCATAAACCCTACAACATGACCTTTTTCTTTTAATACCTTTATAATTCTTGACTTTTGTAATGGTGATAATTTTGCAAACACATTAGTTTCATCAACTGCTATTGACAGTTCTTCGTCACTCATAATATCCACATTATTTCCAAGAAGTATATAATTAACATATAACCCAACTTCTTCACAAACCTTCTTTGTTACCGAATCATTATCTCCAGTTAATATTTTTACATCTACGCCGTATTTAATTAATTCTCTAATAGCTTCAGCCGCAGATTCCTTTGGTGGATCCAAGAAAGCTATATATCCAATTAAAACCATATCTTTCTCATCTTTAACACCAAATTCTACCATATCCTCAATATTATTTTTTTGAGCTACTCCAATTACTCTCATACCTTCCCCATTTAAATCATTAACTGTATTTAACACTTTTTCTTTTAATTCATCAGTTAACTTTACAACCTTATTATTCATTTCTACATATGAGGATATACTTAACATTTCTTCAATTGCACCTTTAGTTACAAGCTGTTTCTTTCCAACCTTATTTTCTAAAACAACAGACATTCTTCTTCTAGTAAAATCAAATGGTATCTCATCTACTTTTATAAATCTTTCTTCTTCTTTGTCACATCCTGCTTCTCTTCCATGTTCTAATATCGCAACATCCATTAAGTTCTTTAAACCTGTTTGGAAATAACTATTTAAATAGGCATGTCTTAACACTCTTAAATCTTCTTCTCCATTTATATTTAAGTGCTTTTCCACAACTATTTTATCTAATGTTAGTGTTCCAGTTTTATCTGTACACAAAATATCCATAGCGCCAAAATTTTGAATTGCATCTATCTTTTTAACTACAGTCTTCTTTTTTGCCATAGATATAGCACCCTTAGCTAGATTTGTAGTCACAATCATAGGAAGCATTTCTGGAGTTAGTCCTACAGCAATTGATATTGCAAATAAAAACGCTTGTAGCCAATCCCCCTTAGTAATTCCATTAATCACAAACACTATAGGAACCATAATCATCATAAATTTAATTAATAATAAACTTACTTTCGAAACACCTTTTTGGAAACTTGTTTCTTCTTCCTTATTAGAAATTTCAACTGCTATACTACCAAGATAGGTATCATTTCCAGTTGATACTACAACACCAACAGCACTTCCACTTATTATACTAGTTCCAAGTAGAAGTATATTATCTAAATCACATATTGCTATCCCCCTATCTCTTTCTTTTAAATAATCCAATTTTTCTACAGGTTCAGACTCACCAGTTAATGAAGATTGGCCAACAAATAAGTCTTTACATGAGATAACTCTAATATCCGCCGGTATCATATCACCTGCAGATAAATATATGATATCTCCAGGAACTACTTCAGCCATATCAATCTCTTTTGCTTCTTCACCATCTCTTTTTACTAAAGTAGTTGTCTTAACCATAGCTTTAAGCTTATTTGTAGCATCCTTTGACTTTCTCTCTTGAAAAAACTGCAACAAAGTACTTACTGTTACCATTGTTAAAATAACTATTATTGCAGTAAAACTCCTATCCTCAGCCTTTGGAATAATTACATCTGTAAAAGTTGATACAATTGCTAATATAACTAAAACTATATTAAAAGGATTTATAAATGATTTTAGTAACTCTATAATCCATGGTTCTTCATTTTCATGTATCACTTCATTCTTACCAAACTTATCTCTCCTTGCTTCTATCATCTTATTTGATAACCCATTTATATTGGTATTTAATTCATTAAATAATTCTGCCTTAGACATTCTGCCTAATGTAATTAGTCTATCTGTTAATATTCTTTCCTTTAACATTTTCCTTCCTCCTTACTAAATCAATCTACTTATCACCTAAAAAAGGCAATAAGAAACTAAGGGTCAAAAATTCTATTTTTTAACCACAGACTTTGTTTTTTGAATTTGAAAATTTAGTAACTTGGATAATGTTAGTTTCAGAATTGAAAATAGAAAGGTGTTAAAAGGGTAAAAAAGAAAGGATCTTCATCCAGATACACATCACTATCTTCAATTTTAATACTTCCATTTTCCGTACTGCCATTTCCAGATTCCATTCTTTTTCACCTCCTGATTTTTCAAAAAATAATAAAAGCCTCCGTCAACTCAAACTGACGAAGGCATAATTAACTATAACAACACTTTCTCGTTTGAGTTTTGGCTCTGCAAGGCAATGAAATCGCATTAAGTTAAACCTTCTTTGTTCGGCAAAACCTGCTAACCAGTTAAAAATGTTTCCATTCTTTTACGGCAGCGACCCGTATCCTTGTAGTAACCTCACCTACCGAGGCCTATTAACTTTTATACTATCATACTATGATGTATTCAATAATTTGTCAACACAATTTGAAAAATATTAATATTCAACAAAGGATTTAGCAATTGGTGCAAAACCATCTTTTTTTAATACATCAATAATCACACCTATAATTTCATAGCTAGAGCTTGGATTATCATTTCCTCTAATCATTTCTAACTTCTTGCAGATATCTTCAACTAATATTTTAATATCTGACTCATTTAATGCAATCCCATCTACATCTTTAGATGCATTATCTAAACTAGTAAAAATCTTTTTCTTATCAAACTCTTGCAATCTACCATCTTTTTTTATAATCTCCAAAAAATAACACCTCCTTCTTATTTCATTATAATTTAATTTATAATATGTACAACTTTCCTATTTTAATCTTTTTGATATAATAAATTAATGTTGAAAGGAAGATTAAAATGAAAAATATATTAAAAATAACTCCAATAAAGAGTCTAAATAACTCTACATATAATATAACCATTTTCCATAAAAAATACTTTTTAAAAATTACAAAAGGGAACAATAAAAAACTTATAAAACTATTAGAACATAAAGACATTACACCTAAAGGGATTTTCACTTCAAATAGAATCTTATTTAGCAAATATATATCCAATGCAAATTTAGATGAACAACTACAAAATACAGAAGTTTTTTTAAAGGCTATATCATCAGAATTAAAAAAATTACACTCTCTTTCTAACAATAACTATAATAATCCTTTTGATAAAATTAAAGATAATCTCTCTAGTTTAGAAGAAATAGATTTCCCCCTTCCCCCTTACACAAAGGCTATAATTCATAAATTTAAACTCTTAGAGGAAGAACTTTCTAAAGATCTAGACTTAGGATTATGCCATAACGACTTAAATCCTTCTAACATCTTATATAAAAATAATAAAGTCTACTTAGTTGATTTTGATTTTATAGGAATGAATGATATTTACTATGACCTAGCTACCTTATCATGGTTTTTATCTAAAGACACGAGAAAAAAACTGTTATTCTTTTACTTTGGAAATTGTACTTCTTACCATATATATAAATTAAATAAATATATTTTTATAGCTAAGTTATGGAATGCTACCTGGAGCTATAATAAATCCCTAGTTTCAAATTCTGATTATAACTACAAGCTTGGTGGAGATTTAATAATGGAAGACTTATATAATTACATTTCTAAAAATACTTATTAAAAAGGTGGAGTGGATATTTGTTTTGCTCGTTCAGTAGCAAGCTCTAAGTCACATTAAAATTTTATACTTTCCAAGACACTTAAAAAGCAAAAAGCACACTATTAAAATAAGCTAATAGTGTACTTTTCTTATATTCAAGTAAAAACTACTTGTTCATTCCTTCTTCTACAGCAACTGCAACTGCAACAGTCATACCAACCATTGGGTTGTTACCAGCACCGATAAGACCCATCATTTCAACGTGAGCAGGAACTGATGATGATCCAGCGAATTGTGCATCTGAGTGCATTCTTCCCATAGTATCAGTCATACCATAAGAAGCTGGACCTGCTGCCATGTTATCTGGGTGAAGAGTTCTTCCAGTACCACCACCTGATGCAACTGAGAAGTATTTCTTACCTTGTGCAATACATTCTTTCTTGTATGTTCCAGCAACTGGGTGTTGGAATCTTGTTGGGTTAGTTGAGTTACCAGTGATTGATACGTCAACACCTTCCATGTGCATTATAGCAACACCTTCTCTAACATCGTTAGCACCGTAGCATCTAACCTTAGCTCTTGGCCCGTTAGAGTATGCTTTTTCTCTTACTACCTTAACTTCTCCAGTGTAGAAGTCAAATGAAGTTTCAACATATGTGAAACCATTAATTCTTGAGATTATCATAGCAGCATCTTTTCCAAGACCGTTTAAGATAACTCTTAATGGTTGCTTTCTTACTTTGTTAGCTTTTTCAGCTATCTTTATAGCACCTTCAGCTGCAGCGAATGATTCGTGACCAGCTAAGAATGCGAAACATTCAGTTTCATCTCTTAAAAGCATAGCTCCTAAGTTACCGTGTCCTAATCCAACCTTTCTGTCATCTGCAACAGATCCTGGTATACAGAAAGCTTGTAATCCTTCTCCGATTGCTTCAGCAGCATCAGCAGCCTTCTTGCAACCTTTCTTTATAGCTATAGCAGCACCTAAAACGTAAGCCCATCCAGCATTTTCGAATGCGATTGGTTGAGTTTCTTTTACTATTGCATATGGATCAACACCGATTGATTCACATACTGCTTTAGCATCTTCTAATGTTTTCATACCGTACTTTTCTAGTACAGGTGTTATTTGTCCTATTCTTCTTTCATAACTTTCAAATAATGGCATGATTATTCCTCCCTATCAATTAATTATTCGTGTCTTGGATCTATTAATTTAGCAGCGTCGTCTACTCTTCCGTATTGACCAGATGCTTTAACTAAAGCTTCGTTTGCATCCATACCTTTTCCGATCATTTCCATCATCTTTCCAAGGTGAACAAACTTGTATCCAGTAATTTCGTTGTCTTCATCAACAGCAACCTTAGTTACATATCCTTCAGCCATTTCTAGGTATCTAGGTCCCTTAGCTAAAGTTCCGTACATAGTACCAACTTGAGATCTTAGACCCTTTCCTAAATCTTCAAGACCTGCTCCGATAGGTAGTCCACCTTCTGAGAAAGCAGTTTGAGTTCTTCCATAAACTATTTGTAAGAATAATTCTCTCATAGCTGTGTTAATAGCATCACAAACTAAGTCTGTGTTTAAAGCTTCTAATATAGTCTTACCTGGTAAGATTTCTGAAGCCATTGCAGCTGAGTGAGTCATTCCTGAACATCCTATTGTTTCAACTAATGCTTCTTCAATAATTCCATCTTTAACATTAAGAGTTAATTTACATGCTCCTTGTTGAGGTGCACACCAACCAATTCCGTGAGTTAAACCTGAAATATCCTTTACTTCTTTAGCTTGTACCCATTTACCTTCTTCAGGTATTGGAGCTGCTCCATGATTTGGGCCTTTAGCAATTACACACATTTCTTCAACTTCTCTTGAATACATCATATTGTTTTCTCCTCCCTAATTATTATAACTATAAAATAAAGTTATATTATATACTAGGTCAAAAATTGTCCCGCTAGGGTTAATTTTATCCTAGTTATATTCTAGCAAATGTCCACCATTACCACAACAGAAAAATATAAAAATTTTGCCTATAAAGGTTGAATTTTTTATCTATTGAATTATTCTTCTACTTATGGTAATATAATTGTGTTCTCAAAAACATGCCGCCATGGCGGAACTGGCAGACGCACACGACTCAAAATCGTGCGGGAAACCATGTGGGTTCGATTCCCACTGGCGGCACCAAAAAAGACCTCATCCAAAGGGATAAGGTCTTTTTTTATATATTAAAATAAGTCCTCCATAAAACAGCTATAAGATAATAAACATTTCTTCAAAATATAAACTCTTATTATTCATCCACCTTATAAATAAAGAGAAATTATATTTTACCATCTATAATTTCTCTTTATTCATTGATAATTAATGATATAATATTCTAGTTATCTTTATGATAAATAAACTAAGTTAGTAAAGCGAGATAAAACATGAAAAATTTAAAACTTGAAAAATCAATTAAAAAATTAGATAAAGAAATAGAGGCTCTTAGAATCTCTGCAAAATATTTATCTAATAAAAATGAAATAGCAGAAATTAGGGAATACTTAAATAGTGAAAGACAAGTCTTAGCAAATGAATTATATGCTCAAGATGCAGTATATTACGATGAATGTCGTGAATATATTTCAAATTTAATTGGAACAAAATTAGATAAAAATGATCAAAAGAATCTACTTGCTGAAATTAAAAGTATTTATGGAAGAAACCTTCCCAATGTTTCTAAGGAAAGTAGTGGCCTTAATGCATGGCTTAAAGAGTTAGATATAGAATGTGAATGGATAGAAAATCCCCAAACAGACTGGTCTACTTTATCAATATTAGCACTTGGATTACATAGATAAACTAAGCAAGCTATATCAAATTTTCTTGATATAGTTTACTTAGTTAAATAATAAAAATTTTATAATATAAAGGTGATTAACAAATGAAGAATTTAGAAGTACCAAAGATAGGTTTAAGAACCATAAAAACATCTTTATCAGTATTTTTATGTTTAGTTTTATTACCTAACGAGCCTTTCTTTGCATGTTTAACTTGTCTTTTCTGTATTCAAGATACTTTAGAAAATTCTTATAACATGGCAAAAAACAGATGTATAGGTACTATCTATGGTGCAATAATTGGACTTATTATAATGACTATATTCAAATGGATGACAATAAATATAGACAGTGTATTATTAAGAAAATTAATTATTTATATCTCTATTGCAATAGGTATAATAATTGTAATTCATTCAAATATTACTTTTTTAAAAATGCCTGGAGCTATTAATGTATCCTGTATTGCCTTTTTAGCAATAACTACAACTCATGCATTTGGAGACCCTTATTATTACGCTTTTAATAGAGTTTTTGAAACATTATGCGGAATAATAATCAGTTTAATAATAAATAAAACTATAAAACCACCAAAACTGAAACAAATCCCCAGATAAAAAGAGCTACTTTTATTAGTAGCTCTTTTTATCTAGGAATCTTCTATTTTTACTTCTAATAATATTTAATATAGCTTATATTATACTTACGTAAACATAATAGGCTTTGTTTCGTTACATGGTGCTATACCTGCATTGAATCCTAGCACTCCACCTAAGCAAAGAACTGTTAAAGCAACAGCAGTTAAATTTTTTATTTTTCTCATATTAATACACCTCCAAACCAATTTATATCTAAATATTACTTTAATAGCCCAATTATGTAAAATATTGCTACATAGTGTATAATAAATATATTATAGACCATTTTATATTATTAGGCTTTTATTATGTATATCTTAAAATTTCTCATATTTCTATTTTATTTTTATATATTGTGAACATCTTTCACAAAAAGGAGGTTTTTTTGTGTATTCATTAGGAAAAAAGGTAAAATTGCTAAGAAAAGAAGTAGGTTTAAAACAAGAAGAGCTTACCTGTAATATTTTGAGTAGAACTATGTTGAGTAAAATTGAAAATGATAAGGTTACTCCTTCTATATATCAACTAGATCATATTGCTAAAAACTTAGGAGTTTCTATTGAATTTTTTCTTCAAACCTATTCCTTACCTTATGATAATAACGAGAAATTTAAAGATTCCTTATATAAATTATTTGAAAACGAAAATTACTTAGCTATAATTTCAAAATACGAAAAGAATATTATAGATATAAATACAAATATTAATTATTCATATTATGTAGGATATTCATATTATAAAATGCACTTTTATAACCATAGTATTAAGTTATTAAATAGTTATATTAAAACTGTTTTTTCCCTTAAAGAGGATGATACTAATCAATATATTGAAAATGTATCAAACGCATTTAATGTTATCTCTGTTATATATTTTGAATTAGAAGATTATTCAAAAGCTATACAATACTCTTTAAAAGCTAAGGATATTCTTCAAAAAAATAATATACTTAAAACACGTCAATACTTTATGATTATAAATAATTTAGGATATCTGTATAACACTATAAGTAATTATAAACAATGTATTAATCTATTAGAAGAGTTCCTATCCTATAATAAAGAATTAATATACTTACAAATTTTCGCATCAATACATATTTCATTGAGTTCTGCCTATTATAATATTGGAGATTATGAACATTCGATAGAACATATTCAAAAAGCAATCTTCTTTTTTATCTATATTAAGGATGAACAAAAAGCGATTGAATGTTACTTAAATTATATTAATGCTTTAAGGTATTCAAAAAAATATGATGAAGCTATAAAACTCTTAGATAAAATTGTTCTTAAATATGAGGATAACTTTGATTCCAGCTTAAGAATTTCTTTTATTATGCAAAAAGCTATATTAGAATTTAATATAAGAAATTTTGATGCCTCACTTGAAGAACTTACTAAGTTAAATATAAAAGACTTAGATTCCTATAATAGAAACTGCTATTATTTTATGAAAGGTCATATTGCTTTTATTAATAATGAATTAGAATTATCAAAAACCTACTTTAAAAATTGTGAAAAGTTTTTTATAAATTCTAATTATGTATATGATTTAGGTCTATTATATAATGATTTATACGCAATAACCTCTGACTCAAAATATAGTAATTTACAACACAAGTTAATAGATAGCTGTGACAATCCCAGAAAAAATATAGTCATTCCATAAAAATAAGGGCTATTACCAATATGTATAGCCCTTTATATAAGAATATCTAATTTACATAATACTGATGGTGATTCATAATTAACTTTAACTATTTTTTTATTCTCTATTTTACACACATCTTTATATGACTTAAACTCTGTTCCAACCTGAGATATTGATGATAAAAATTTATATTTATCCCCTAAAAACTCTACGTTCTCAATTATACCTATAACTTCCTTATTCTTTATTACTAATACATCTTTTGCTTTTATGTAAAAAACACCATCCTTATCTATATTGGTAAACTCCCAATCATCTATGTACAATCCATCTATTATAGACTCATTAATATCTTTATTTCTCTCTTTTTCATTTAATATATCCTTTATATAATTGCTACTCTCTAAAAAACTATTTTTAGAACAATAGTCAGTAGATTCATGAATTAATTTTCCCGCAAAGAAAGGAGATAAAAGACATTCAACTTCACTTCCAAAACTTCCATATATTTTATTAAGGTTTAACCTTGGCAACTTCATCTTGTATACAAACTCACTTAACGCTATTCCTATTTCTTCTTCTAACTGTTTTTCCTCCATATCATCTGTAATACTTATATTAATTACTTTTTTATAGTTATGTATCTTACTTACTATATTGAAAGTACATGAAAGGTACCGATTTAACTTATATTCCAAATCACCACTTCCAGTAATTACAGCCTCTTCAAAACATTGATATTCCCCTTTAGAATCTTTTATTTTTAATCCTTCATAATCTTTCAATATACATCTAAACTTTTTACAAACATAATAATACATTTCATCATACATAATTTCATCCTGAGAAAAATCTGATATATATCTATTCCTTATTTTATTTTTATTATTATATTTACAACCAAGTTCCATTAACCATTTCTCTATTCCCATTGCTGAGGTATCCTTTTGGGTTATCTCTATCAATTTATTATTTAGACTTATCCTTAATATAGATCCACTATCTATAGTAATATCATTAGTAGCTATATCTATTATAGAGTTTTTGTATATCTTAAGAACAGAATTAGCGTTAAGATAACTTATAAAATTTTCATAATATGTGTATTCTAACATTCCTTCTCTCCTCCATACAATATACTAATCATACATTCGTCTCTATTCCTCTTAATTTTACATTCTACTCACTATTCTTGAAAGTATATCCATCCATAGAATATGTTAATCTTCCCAGAACAAGATATTTGTATAGCTTTTTTTAAGCATATCTCTTAATATCTCTTGATTTTGCTTTTTTATCTTTATAAATGTGCATATAGTTCACATTTAATATTATTATTTAATTAGATTAATTGATTAAATAATAATATTAATTTTCGACACCATTTTTATTTAATATAGATCCTATCCTTTTGAATTTATATATTTTATAATAATACTGTGCCAAACTAAATATATATGTACTACTAAAGTACAAGATCCATCACAGACAGGTTCCCCTAAATAACTTGTCTGTTTTTTTATTAATAAAAAAGGTACTCTACTATCAACGTTCTAGTACAGTACCTTAGGGGCGTAAATGGGGTAAATTTAATTTTCGGAAATTTTATTTACTTATTCATTTATATTATAAATAATTATTTAACACAACAAATCAATTGTATAGACAACTTTTTAATTTACTCTAAATTAATTTAATTTTTTATTCTCTTTATAAGTTCTTTAAACCTTATATTATCTTTTATAGAATCAAATGATTCATTTCCCTCAAATAAAAGATTAATACTATCCTTCATATGCTGCTCATTTGTCACTAGCTTCTTTTCTACTTTAATTGTATCAAAATAAATAGTATCTGATAGATTTTCATTATTTTCACCTAAACTATTTATTACAAAAAGCTCATATTTCTCTAAGGCATCAATAGCTTTTTCTTCCATTCCATTTCTAGCATACATTTCAGCTATTTCCATATAAGTTCCTGCACCATTATTAGAAACATTAAAAAGCTTTGAAATATTCATATTAGTTTCTAATATCTTTATTCCCTTATCAAGATTTCCTTCCTTCTCTGCTATTCTCGCTAAAGACACTAAATTTATACCACAATTTTGTATGCTTTCTAATAAAAGCTGTTGATATATACATTTAGCCTCACATATATCTCCCTTTCGATAATGTATAGTAGCAGTAACTACCTTTCTATATGTTGATGATTCTGGTAATTTATTTACAACAACTAAAGCTTCATCATATTTCTCTAACATAATATAATAACTTGATAAAGATAATAATGCATTATTTTTTAGTACATTATCCTCACTCTTGGAAACTTCTTTTAGCATTTCTATAATTCTATCCATAAACCTATTCATATCACATTCTGAAGTTAGGGATGACATATAAATAAAATACAAGCCTGTCATCTGTAATTTTAGTTCCAAACAATTAGGATATTTCTTTAAATACTTTTCACTATATTCATATGCCTGAAAATAATCTGAAGTAGTAAACTTATTTGAACATTTCATTAATATTTCATCTATTTCATTTTTAGTTAGGTTTTCTTCAAATTCTAATAATCCATCTACTGTAGTACCTAATAATCTTGCAATAGGTGACAACAAAGTAATATCAGGATAAGTACTCCCACTTTCCCACTTTGATACAGCTGCCTTTGAAACTCCAATACTATCTGCTAATTGTTCCTGTGTTAGCCCCTTTAATTTTCTCAACTTCTGTATAACACTACCTATTCGTAGATTCATAACTATCACTCCTAATACTTTACATTAGAAAACTTTCTAAATATAAGTATATTAAAGCCTTTCAACTTAAGCAATGGAGTAAAAATCAACTTATATTACCAAAAAGTTAACCTATATTAAACTGGAAAATCCTTTTTTATAAATATTCTAATACCAACTAAATACATTATTAGTCCAATTATATATAAAACTGCAAAACATACAATTGCACTTGAATCCCCTACAATAATATTATCTGGTTGAAATAAGGTTAACGGAGTGAAGTACTTTAACTTTTCAAGTTTATCTCCAACTTGTGAAAGCATTTGAATAAGTATAAAAACTACTGCCAGCCCCCCACCTACCCCATAAGAGTATTTGATGTCATTAAATATACAAGAGGATAGAAAACACATTCCTCCCATAAAAAATAATAATCCATATAAACCAACATTAAGTAATAAGAACTTCTTTATATCCAAATCTCCTGGAAATGCAATTTGTGCAACTCCTACACTAATCAAAACAGCAATGCTAACTAAAACTAAAATAGTAAACGCCATAAATACAGCTTGTGTAGTAACTATATTCTTACGTTTATTAGGAGTTGCAAGAAGATATGCCATAGAACCTTTATCAACATATCTAACAATTAGCTTATTGCCAAGGATAATAATACATATTGTAGGTATTACTATAAGTATAAATCCATATAAATAGTTTGCAATAAACTCAATTAATGTTGCTCCTGCATTCATCATACCAAAGGCTGCAAATACCTCTGGCATACTTTCTGCCATAACATTTAGACTCTCACCTAACTTTGGATCAAACATTAATACAATAACAGATGAATACATGGAAATTAATGCCATAAAAATAAGCATTATTTTGTAGTTGGATTTAACCTCTCTCTTAAATAAAGTATTATTTATCATTCTTTTCACCTCCATAATAGTGTAAGAATAACTCTTCTAATGTTTGAGTCCTAATATTAATATCTTTTATTGCATATTTACTTAAAGTTTTAATAAATTCATCTATATTTTTAGAAACCTTTATATCAACAATATTTCCATCTCTTAAACTTTTCTTTGTAGCTTCAGCAAATTTAATTGCTTCTTTTTCATCATTGAAGGTTACTTGGAATATCTTATGCTTATTCTCTCTAAGCTTTTCCATATCCTCTATTGCAATAATATGACCTTCCTTAATAATTGCAACTCTATCACAAGTATTTTCTATCTCCTCAAAAATATGGGATGACATAAGTATTGTTTTTCCTTTAGCTCTCTCTTTTAAAATAAGTTCCACAAACTTGTTTTGCATTAAAGGGTCCAACCCACTAGTAGGCTCGTCCAATATCAATATATCTGGATCTTGCATAAAAGCACATACTATACCTATCTTTTGTTTCATACCTTTAGACATCTTTTTAATTTTTCCACTTGGATCTAATTCAAAGAATTTCATTAATTCCTCTGCAGAAGAGAAATCTTTCATTCCTTTCATATTTCCTATAAATTTTATGAATTCCATACCTGTCATATCATCCATAAATGCTATTTCTCCTGGTAAATATCCAAGAACCTTTTGTACTTCCTCTGCTTTATCAAAGCAATCTAAACCATTAATTTTTACATTACCTTTATCTGGCCTAATAAACCCCATAAGCTGACGAATTGTTGTTGTTTTACCTGCTCCATTAGGTCCTAAAAATCCTAGTATTTCACCTTTGTTTACTGAGAAGGTTACATCAAATACACCTTTGTTATTGCCATAATCCTTTGTAATATTAGAAACTTCAATTATGCCCATTTAAATACTCCTCCTTATATGAGCTTTTAAGCATTTCAGTTCAGCAATTAAGCTCTTCTCTCACTACCAAGCCCCCTAAACCTATTTCTCTAATTACATTATATTTGATTGATTACTTTTTTACATCCTTATACCTAAAGAAAATCAACATACCTTTAATATTTCACTTATTCCTATAAGGTTACCCAAAAAAAATCATTATAATAAGGTAAATATAAAAAATCCTATTGCTCTAAGCCTTGGTTCCATAAACCAAATAAATTCACCAGCCTGATGAGCTTATAATATAAATTTATATATAGTGAAAAAAGATTATCATATACTGTATCTAAAATCATTTTTATGTATACTATTATTTTTTTACTTATTATTAACAACAAAACAATTTTATAGCAATATCTATATAGCAATATTTTTACATTAGTGTTAATATATTTAAAGGACGATTTTAGAATTTTTATGAATTTTTTAAAAAATCTAAAGAAATATTGACACAATAGGAGTTATGTTATGAGAGAAAAAAAATTATCAAATAATGGTCTTATGACTGAGGGTTCAATTGGAAAACAACTTATAGGATTTGCCTTTCCATTACTTTTAGGAAACTTATTTCAACAACTTTATAATACTGTAGATGCAGTTATTGTAGGTAAATTCGTTGGGAGCGAGGCACTAGCTGCAGTAAACTCTTCCACACCACTTGTTAATTTATTAGTTAGCTTCTTCATGGGAATTTCAGTAGGTGCTGGAGTTGTTATTTCTCAATACTATGGTGCAAAAAATGATAAAAAATTACATGATGCAGTGCACACTACAGTAGCACTTGCACTTACTTCTGGAATATTTATGACTTTTGTAGGTATTGTACTCTCTCCTATTATTTTAAGACTTATGGGAACACCAGAAGATGTTATGGGATTATCCACAATATATCTTCAAATTTATTTTGGTGGTATTCTTGGAATTGTTGTTTATAATATGTGTAGTGGTATTTTACGTGCTGTCGGCGATTCAAAAAGACCATTATATTTCTTAATGGTGTCTTCAGTAATAAATATTATTCTAGATTTATTATTTGTAGCTATATTTGATATGGGTGTTGCAGGAGTTGCATTTGCTACTCTAATAGCCCAATTTGTTAGCGCTGGCTTAACTGTATTTGTATTAGTAAGAACTTCTAATAGCTTTAAATTAATACTTAGAGATATAAAATTTCATAAGTTACAAATTATTAAGATTGTTAGAATCGGACTACCTACAGGTGTACAAAACACTATAGTTTCTCTTTCAAATGTTGTTGTACAAGGAAATATCAATAGCTTTGGAACATTAGCTATGGCTGGATGTGGTTCATATGCTAAAATAGATGGTTTTGCAATTCTACCTGTTATGAGCATTGCTATGGCTATAACAACATTTACCGGACAAAATATAGGAGCAAAAAAATATGATCGTGTTAAAGAGGGTACTAAAATCGGGACAATCTTTAGCTTAATTACTGTTATTGCTATTTCTACTATTATAATGATATTTACTCCAAACATATTAAAGATCTTCACAAATGATAGTAATGTTATTTATTATGGTACATTAATGATGAAATGTTTAGCTCCTGGATATATATTCTTGGGACTTTCTCATCTATTCTCAGGTGTACTTAGAGGAGCAGGTAAAACTACTGTGCCTATGATAATAATGGTACTTTGTTGGTGCTTCTTAAGAATGGCTTGGGTTCTAACATTCACACCAATTTTTGAAGATATAAAAATTGTTTTCTTTGGATATCCAATCACTTGGTTTGCAAGTGCTGTAATCTTGCTTATATATTATAAAAAGGCTAATTGGCTTCCTCATGAAGAAATAACAGAAGTGGAGACAACACTTGAAAAAAGCTGTTAATAATACAATACGTATAAAACAGTTAAGTTTAATAGGATTATTATTTTTAGAGAAATCAATTATTGGTTTCTCTTTTTATATTTCAATTTATGATTATTAAGACTAAAAATTATATACACACTAGGATATACTTATAAAATGCTTATTATAGCATATCTATGATACAATTTACTTATGATACAAGAAGGAGAATATACCATGAAAAATTATATTGGATATTTAATTAAATATAATAGATTAAAACTGAATTATTCCCAAGAAGGATTATGTAAAGGAATTTGCGCTGTATCATATTTAAGCAAAATAGAAAACGGATCTGCAGAGCCAAGCCCTGAAATAATAGATCAACTATTTAAAGCATTAAATATAAATTATTTAAGAGACGAGATACTTCTCTCAAAATATAAATCTCTGCTTTTTAACTTCTTTGATAAAACATTTCATGATGAACCTACTACTGAAGAAGAAAAAGAATTATCTACAGCAGATGAACATTTATTATACAGCGAATTAGGCTTAGAATATCAATTATTTCGTGTATATCAATTATATAATAAAAAAGATAGTATAAAAGCTAAATCTCTTCTTAAATCTTTAACACTATTTAAGGATTATATGAATGAATCCACCCTATTTCTTTACCAATACATATATTCTTATCTAGAGGAAGACTTCAATAAAAAATTCTATGCTTTACAAAAAGCTGATAATTTATTACCTAATAGTTTTGTTTCTTTATCAATGGCAGGATTAATGTTTTCAGAAGGAAAATACCAAGAAGCTTTAGCATATTGTGCTATAGGCTATTCACGTGCTTCTGACGAAGGTAATTTCATGGTAATGAAAAAAATTACCTTTATTGAAGGCTCTAGCTATGCAAATTTATTTAATCACGATCTTATGCTAAAGTCATACAAAAAGCTACTTGAATTATGTCGTAAAGATTATAGCATTCAAGCAGATGTAAATTACAACATCGGAGCTTCTTGCATAGAAAAGCAAAAATATACTGAAGCTATTCCTCACTTATTATCTGCTTATTCTATATATAAAGATGATTTTAAAATTTTTTTGGTCTGCCACAAACTCGCTATAGCTTATTGTGAGCTTAATAAAAAGGATGAGGGTTATAAATATCTAGAAGAAGCCCAAAAAATATATAATACAGATATGCCAAAATTATATTATAAGATGATACATTTAGTGGAACTAAGATATAAAGATAACTACCTTGACTCAGAAGAATACTTTACTTTATTAAAAGAAATATATAGCACCATTAAAAATGAGATACATTATGGATTTAAGCAATTCCATTCTATATTTATGATAGAATTATATATTCATAGAAGAAAATATAAAGAGGCTTTTACTATTTTAAAAGATATGAATCATTTATTTTCCTAAGGTATTCATTTTAATCAATCTAAGCATGTATAATGGAGTATGATTTTCCCAAATATACTGAATTGTTTCTCGTTAAGCTTAATCATATAATTGTGTTACCAAGAAAATATAGGAGGAAATAACACAATGAAAAATAAAGAAACTCTTTGGAGTAAAAACTTTACTATAATCACAATAGGAACTGTAATTAGTGCTATAGGTGGAGTAGCTATGAATGTTGCATTAAGTTTAGTTGTTTTTGATAATACATCATCCCCTTGGATGACTGGCTTGTTTGCAGCAACCTCCATGTTACCAACAGTAATATTACCTATATTGTTATCACCATATATAGATAGCCATAAAAGAAAAACTATAATTTTTTCACTAGATGGTATTATGGGAATAATTTATATTCTCTTTGCTTCTTATGTAGTAGTTAAAGGTTTTAATTATATAACTTACATGATTTTTGGAATAATTACAGGCGCTATAGGTTCTATATATTCTACGGCTTATTCTGCATTATATCCAGAACTTATACCTAAGGGTTTTATGCAAAAAGGTTACTCTATATCTTCAATTATTTACCCAACAGTTACTGTATTCATATCTCCCATATCAGCAATAATATATCAAAATTATGGAATACATCTTCTTTTATTTGCAGAGGGAATATTATTATTAATTACTTCTGGATTTGAAATGTTAATAAGCATTGATGAAACCAGCTTATTATTAAATAACTCCTTTAACTTCAAATCTTACTTTAATCAAATATCTGAGGCTTTGAAATATTTAAAGGAGGAAAAGGGTGTACAAGGTCTATATGGTTATATGGCTATAACAAATGGAATGGGTAATGGGGTAAATCTTATGATAATGGCTTATTTTCAAAGTTCATCTTTTCTAACCACTTCAATGTACTCCTTGTTAATAAGCTCTGAAACATTAGGTCGT
Source organism: Clostridium sp. (assembly GCF_018372875.1). Classification (GTDB taxonomy): domain Bacteria; phylum Bacillota; class Clostridia; order Clostridiales; family Clostridiaceae; genus Clostridium. The sequence continues at coordinate 57,487 of NZ_JAHAIF010000032.1, forward strand.
ATGCTTGGTGGTGTTATACACTATATTATAAAAATACCTACAAACAAAAGATATAAAATAGCGGAACTGGTTTATAAAATTTACAACATTTTAGATGCTACACTTCTATTTCTCCCCTACCTTGGAATGTTAATATCTAGATTTATTTGTGGTTTTCTTGGAGTTAATAGTGCTACCCTAAGAGAGGTTGCAGTACAAAGCTATATCCCTCCAAATATGAGGGCTAGGATTAGTAGCTTGCTAACCGTTTCTATACAATTTGTTGTTATGATCACTCAACTATTAGCTGGAGCTCTAGGAGAAGTTTTATCCTATAGATTAGTTGCTGTAATATTTTCTTCAATAGGAATGATTTGTGTTTATGTATTAATAGTACGCAATAAGAAATATATCCAACCACTTTTTGAAGATAACAACTAATATCTAAAGAAAGAAACTCTGTGAAAATGTTACAGAGTTTCTTTCTTTTAAACTTTTTTATTCATAACAACTATACTATCTGAGACTTTAAATCCTTGCTTTTCATAAAAACCTATAGTCTTATCACTTCTACATGTATTTAAGACTATTTCTTTTATTCTCATCTCTTTCAATCTATTCTCGAAAACATTATATACTTGTGTTCCAAGCCCTTTAATTCCTAAGGTTATATCAACACAAAATTCTTTTATTTCAAATATTATGCCATTATAATATTGTTCTTGTCGTCCAAAAATCATTCCAACTATTTGTGAGTCTTTTATTGCAACCATTCCATAAAATCCATCACAATTTATCATCTGTGCTAATCTCTTATAAGCAATTTCTTCTGTCCACTCTTCATTCCAAGGATAAGTATTAAAGGCTTTTACAAAAAGATTAGCCATGTCTTTCAAATGAGTTTCATTAAGTTCTCTATACTCCATTTATTCACCTACTGTTTTCTTCATTAATAGAATTCCTATTTAAGAGTTCTTTCTTTTAAATAGTATTGAATATAAACTTTGTTAACAACAGATAGCACTGCAGATCTAACAAGTTCAGATTCTCTCGTAACCTTTTGAGCAGAACTTTGCTCTGAACCACCATTTGAGGCAAACACAAACTTAACAGTCTTCTCTAACTCAATGCAAAAATAATTATAAGCTTCTTCAACATCATAAGTTCCTATTTGAATTTTTATTAGTTCTGATATTTCAGACATACTAAAAACCTGTTTAAATACACATAAAACAATTAAATACGCTAAGTGATCTCTATCATATTTTTTATTTATTGGAGGAGGTAACACCTTATGTTTAACATAATTATTTAACATAGTGGGCGTAAGTAGCATTTCATCCTTATTAATATTTAAAGCGGATAATATATCCTCAATATATACAATTACTTGATCCTTATATAAAGGAATATTAGGTAATTCAGAATATCTTGGACAATGATAGTCTAAAAGTTCCTCCACAATTTCTTTTTTCTTATCACTTTTCATAAATCCACCCTTTCTTTATTTAAGCTTAATACTTTTTAATCATTTGAATTGCTAAACATCCTGGCCCACCTTGAGTTATAAACACCGGAGATAATTCAAACAATTCCACATCTGAATTAGGAATATTATCTAATATTATCTTTTTTGCATTATTAGCTAACTCTTCAGCACATCCGTGTGTTATATAAATCTTATATCCCTCATCTACACCTGATTCTATAAATGAGTTACATATTGCTTCTATTCCCTTTGAAAAAGTTCTCTTAGTAGCAAACTTAGTAAGTTTTTTACAGTCTTCAGTTAGTGTCATTACCGGTACTAACTTCATTACCTTTCCTACCTTACCAACTAAAGGAGAAAGCCTTCCTCCCCTTACTAAGTAATCAAAATCATTTGGCATTAAAAATGATTTTGAGTTTTCTATCATCTCATTTACTATGTCTACTATTTCTGTTCTTGTTTTATTCATCTCAACTAATTTTACCACAACATCTATAATGTATCTATGTGGACCACATAAAGTCTTTGAGTTTATTACCGAAACTCTTTCAGGGTTCTCTAACATTTGTGCAGCCATACAGGCTGAATTATAGGTTCCAGATAATCCATCTGCCATAGTTATATTTATAATTTCATCATCTGGATAATTGTTGTATATTTCTAATACATCCCCTATAGATGGTTGTGAAGACATTGGTAAATGTCCTTCTTTTATTATTTCAACAAATTCCTTTGATTGTATTTCTTCAAATTCTTTATATGTCTTATTATCAATTGTTACCGACAATGGTGCTATATTAATACCTTTTGTTTTCCCATCTGACACTGAATATAAAGTTGATGAATCTGCAACTATTCTAATCATAATACCCTCCATTTTTCCAAGTCTAAAACATGTAGTTTCAGATACTATTTGTTTTAGATTATCATTCCCAAAACAGTTTGTCAATCAAAATATATTCATTATTAACTAATTTTATACAACAAAAAGGTGGGGAGGATATTTATTTTGTCGTTCAGTCCCAAGCTCCAAGTCACATAAAAACAAATCCCCCCCCACTCCTACTAGAGGTAAGGAAATTATAAAATTATTATCATTGATTTTATATTTTTTAATATGAAATTATAATAATAACTTTAATTTATATCTAATTAAAATTTTATATTTTCCTAGATAGCAAAAAAAGAGCTAATAAAATTAGCTCTTTACTTAACAAAACTATCTTCTGTTGTTTTGTTGCTTTCTAGCTCTTCTACAAGCTGGGCATCTAACTGGTTCGTTATCGAATCCCTTTTCTTTGTAGAATTCTTGTTCACCTACTGTGAAAGTGAATTCTTGACCACAATCTTTACATACGATTACTTTATCTTGCATATTGAAATTCCTCCTTTTAAAAATTTTAAAGATCCAATATTGACTCATATAATTTCTAAAGGAGAAATTGTACTTATCATAATGAATTTCTTTATATTAAGTTCTTTCAACATAAGTTATTATATCATATTGCTTCATTAAAAGCAATCATAATATTATTTTTTTATTCATAACTTTTTTTCCTAATCTTTCAACTATATATAATACGGGTAATTGAGAAGTTATATTATTATTGCCAACTTTAGACTCATTAATATAATAAGCTAAATTAATATCCGATATCTTAGCTATTGTACAATCCTCAGTATTAGTTATGCTAGCTATCTTACATCCTTCACTTTTAAGTTTATTTATAAACTCAATTATTATTCTAGTTTCACCTGATACAGATAAGGCTATAACCATACTATTTTCATAATATTTTGAGTTCATTGGAAAATATGGATCATCCATATAAACTGCAAACTTACCAAGGGAAGATAGAAACCTAGCTGCATACTGACTTAATACTCCTGATGTACCATTTCCAATAAAAATAATATTCTCAGCCTTTTTCATCATTTCACTTAGTTCTTCTACTTTTTTATCTAATTTACTATTTTCAACACATTGAAGAAAATTAATTAACTCACTAGTTTCATCACTAACTTTACTTAATCTTTCTTCCTCAATATTAAGCTTTAATTTAATTTTAAACTCTGAAAATCCATCAAATCCAAGCTTTTTACATAACCTTAAAACAGTTGTAGTTGAAACATGAGCTTCACTAGCCACTTCTCTAATTGTCATTTTCACTACTCTTTCTTTAATTTTAATTATGTAATTATACAAGGATAACTCTAAATCATTTAAACTCTCAATATTCTCATAATTAAACATATATACTAAACCTCATATTCAAATACTTATCTATTATTATAACAAGTATTACGTAGGTTAGTAAATTAAAAAAGATGGGGCAGATATTCACCCCTTTATTACCAAAATTAAGAAAACTATAAAAGAAGACTTGAATTTCAAGTCTTCTTTTATAAATCTATTATTTTGCTGATTCAATCTTAGCTATTTCATCCTTAAACTGTGGTAAATAATCTTTATGAGCCACTAGTAATTCATCTAATAAAATTTTAGCCATCTTATCTGAAGGTACTAATGGATTCATTGACATTGCCATTAATGCAGTGTGATAATCTCCTGTTACAGCTGCTTCTATTACTAACTTTTCAAATGTCTTTATTTCTTGAACCAAACCTGTAATTTGTAGAGGTAATTTACCCATTGCAAGTGGTCTTGGTCCTTCTTTAGTTATAACACAAGAAACTTCTACAGCCGAATCATCATCCAGTCCTTCAATTGCACCATTATTTCTGCAATCTACAGGTTGTATATCTCCCTTATCGTTGTAGATAGAATTAATTAATCTACATGCAGCATCTGAATATAATGCTCCACCTCTCTTTTCTAATTGTGGTGGTTTAATATCTAGATTTGGATCATCATATAATTTAAATAAATCATCTTCTAATCTCTTAACTACTTCTGCTCTTGTTTCTCCCTTAGCAAATTCCTTTAATTCACTTTCAAGCATTTCTTGAGTTTCATAGTAATATTTATGATATGGACATGGCATCATTCCTAATGATTTTATGAAATCTGCATCCCATTCAAAGTCTTTAATATTTTTAACTATTGCTCCCATTTTACCATCTGCAATGGCATCTACTACTTGATTTGTAACATCTGAACCATCTAAGAATATCTTTTTACCATAAACCATATGGTTTAATCCTACGAAGTCCATTCTTATTCTACTATGGTCAACACCTAACATATTAGCTGCTGCTTTTTCCATATTTATTGGTACATTACAAAGACCTATAACCTTTTTGTTTTTACCATATCTTATTAAAGCTTCTGTAACCATACCAGCTGGATTTGTAAAGTTAATTAAGAAAGCGTTTGGACATAATTCAGCCATATCCTTATCTATGTCTAATATTACTGGAATTGTTCTAAGTGCTTTAAACATTCCTCCAGCACCATTTGTTTCTTGACCTATAAGTCCATGACTTAATGGAATTCTTTCATCCTTAATTCTTGCATCTAATAATCCAACTCTTAATTGAGTAGTAACAAAATCTGCATCCTTAAGAGCTTCTCTTCTATCTAAAGTTAAGTGAATTTCCATTGGAACACCTGCTTTTTCAACCATTCTCTTAGCAAGCTCTCCAACAATTTCTAACTTATGTTTTCCTTCTTCAACATCTACTAACCATAATTCTCTTACTGGTAATTCATTATATCTCTTTATAAACCCTTCAACTAATTCTGGAGTATAACTTGATCCTCCACCAATAGTAACAATTTTGATTCCATCTTTTTTCATAAAACCGTTCCTCCTACCATATTTTTTTATCTACACTTAGGATAGCACATTTAACTAAAAATAATATATTGGTTTATAGTTTTGTGACATGTTACTACAATTTGTAACTGATTTCAGTAATTATGTTTTTTAAGTATAAATTTTCCCCACTTAACTACTTATATATAATGTTTAATATGTATAAAATTGCAAATATAGACACAGCAGCTAATCTACTTCTAAATTGCAGTTTTGCATCTATATATTTTTTATAACTAGCCTTTATTCCATCTAAATCTTTTTCACTATCAATCGTTACATATAACTTATCATATAGTACACTTTCATCATATTCATCTTCTATCTCATAATCATCTATATAATCATTTATTTCATCATTTTTAACTATTGGTACAGAGAAATTTTCTTCTCCCTCAATTTCAATATAATCACTTAAAAGTAACACTACATCAACTATTTCTTCTTCATCATATATTTTAGATAGGATTTCTCTATTCTTCTTTATCTTATTTATAGGAGAACTGATCATATAATATCCTTTTCTATCTCTTTTATACCAGTTACCATCTTCTTTAATTTTTATATCTCCTATATAACTGCAAGATACAACATTAAACACTCCCTTTGAGGTTACAATTATGCTGTCTAATTCCCCTTTTACTTCATCCTTTTTTAAAGTAACACCTTGAAGTGGAGTTATCTTACCTTCTATTTTACTAAATATTTTATTAACTCTATTATAAAGTTCTAGTTCATCAAAGGAATATGATTTTCTATATTGCATATAGCGTATTAAGCTATATCCTAAATATAGAGAAACTATTATGTAAAATATTTCAGTAGCTGCACTATCTAATCCAAGCTTTAATAATAAAGTACTCATCTTATAAACTAAATATATTAGAAAAAAAGAAAAAAAACATATATAAATCCTTTTAATATTATCTTTCATGACCCCTCCAAGTTTTTATTTTTAAGTCTATCCACCTACATATAATTTATTCATTTACATGAAAAAAACTACCAAAAGGCAGTTTTTAACACTTATATTTTGATATTCCTAACTTTAATGTTGAAGTAAGTTCAGTAAGATTTTGAGCTGCACCTGATACTTCATTACTAGCTGAATTGAGTTCTTCAGAAGAGGCAGCTACTTCTTCAGCTGTAGCTGACATTTCTTCTAATACGTAAGCTATATTTTCTACTCTTGTTATTATCTCTTCTTTACTTCTTGTTATCTCATGAAACTCATCTCTCATATCTCTTCTTGTACCATCAGAAAAAATTGCTTGTCCACTGTAATCTGTATATGCTCTTTCAATATCACCTTTAGTTTCAGAATCAAGTTTTAACACCTTTGATTTTTCAATTAAAGATATTTCTTCATTTACCAATACTGAGTTATTGGCCATACTTTCAAGAGATTCTAGGTTCGATTTTATGGTACTTTTCACTGACTTCCTGCAAGCTTTTAAATTTGTGTAACTAATTTCGTATTTGTATTAATTGTACTTTCTTTAGATATACGTAATCCTTGCAAGAAAATAACTATACTGCCAATTATAACGAATGGTAATATTCTCTTTAGTAACTTAGCTTTTAATGACTTTGTTTTTTTAGATTCTCAATATTCAGTAATATCGTCCTCCCTTTCCTTTGTATACCACATATAAATTGTATTAAATTTCTCATTATGCATATTATTTCTTTTATTTAATACATATAATTTTGAATATAATGTTAAACTAAATAAATAATTTTATAACTCTATATAAAGTATAAAAAATTATAACCCCTAAAGAAAACCATAATATTGGTATCAAATATGCTTTATCACTCTTCTTACTCATACTTACTCCTTTGAATATTTTTTTATTATCTCAGTCAAAAAATCCACTGTCTTTATAGGAACTTTTCCAATTGAAGTTTCCCCCGCTAACAAAAAACCACTTACCCCGCAATTAACAAAATTATATATACTTTCTACCTCTGGTAATTCTGGTTTTCTACCATTTTTCATACTATTTAATAAATGAGTGGCCACTATAACCTCTTTATTATTTTTCACACATGATTCAATTACTTTATTTTCATATATTGGTGTATCTTCTATGCTTCCTTCTGGAATAAGATCTCCCCTACCTATTACAACTCCATCTACTTCATTAAGTATATAATCAATATTTTTTATTCCCATAAGAGTCTCAACCTTGGCCCATATTTTAACATTAAAATCTTTATTTACTTCTTTAATATAATTCTTTACCTTCTTAACATCACTTGAACTTTCAACAAAGGACTGACAAATTCCTTTAATGATAAAGGTATTCCACTTCTATCCAATTCCTTTATATTGCATCCTTTTCCTGCTCTAACCACTCCTCCTTTTATAACTTTAGTTTTTATCCATTCATCTGTTTTATCTAAAACCTCAAAATTCATAGTATTATCTTTCATTGAAATGCTTCTAACTTTATTAGAATTTAAAATATGCTTTGATATATTTAACGGTATTATTTTTTTGCTACCAAAAGCAGAGTTATATCCTCTTTTTTTATAAGAATCTTCTCCGCAAAAGAATACTTCCTCTCCATGATATAGCTTAATTATATAAGGCAACTTATCAGATACTCTTATTTTACTTCCCGACAAATCTTGCATTATTTTGATATCACTTTTTATGCTTTTTACAATATTTATGTTTTCCTCAAACTCATCTAATCTACCATGAGAAAAATTTAATCTTATCATGTTAGTTCCACTATCAATAATATCTCTTAATATTAGTTTTTCATTTGTGCTAGGACCTATTGTAGCTATTACTAACATCTTCTCCTCCTTATATATTAATGCCAGTTTATCTAATGGCTATCCACTACAGCACTTCCACCAGATAGAAACTTTATCTGAAGCTAAGACTTCAGTTTATATTACTCCCTAATATTAATAAATATCACTAAATACTATAAATTTGTGGCACATGTTACATAACTACATACTATGTTATAGAGGTGATTTTATATGAAGGATATAAAAAAATTAATTGCCTTATGGAAGAAACAATGCTCTTCAACAAAAATAATATTATTTATTGGATTTGCATGTCTTATGAATGTGGTTATTTCAACTCTTTTGGGAAGTAATAGTTTTCCAGAAAATAATATGGCTATAAAATCTATTCTTTCATCAATATTTGGATATGTGTTTGGAAAACATTGTATACCTAGTAAATTTGGTCATGAAGAAATTCAAACCATCACTGGCGGCCTAGTTGCAATCATTTGTCTAGCTGCATTATTTATAACAAATTGGATACATCTTGATCCATCTTTATCTGGTCTAAGCGAAATAAGAGACTTATTGTTGCTTGCTGTAGGCTTCTTAATTTCAAAGGCAAAGAATAAAGGAAAATCTTGCTTATAAAAAGTAGAATAAATACTTATTTTGCTTGATTTTATACTTTCCTATGCCTTAAAAAAACTAAACCCAAGGATTTTCTTGGGTTTCTTCTAATATTAATTCATTATGAATGTATTGTTCTAAATAACTATTATTCTGAATAAGTTTATATAGTAACTACTTATGTTATGGAGGTTTTCTTATGAAGAAATTTACAATATACATTTTTCTCATGCTATCACTTTTGTTACAAGGATGTTCATTTAGTGATCCTAAATACATAAACTTTAGTGAAAAATCTTCTCCTGATTTTTACACTAAAGAAATATATTCAAAACTTCTTAATGATGAAGAGTATTCTTTAGAATTATTCAACACTAACTTCTATAAAAATGTTCCTATTAATAAGGAAGAGGATAACGATATTATAGAAAATTTTATTCGTTCCCTATCTAAAGATAACTATAAAACTGATGGAATTATTCCAGAAGAAAAAGAACCATATCAATTAAAGATTACCTTTGATGATTCAAAGTATGTAATAAAAATATATAGCAATAGTATAGTAACCGTTTCTCCTTGGGATGGAATATATCCTGAAGATATTATTAATATTGAAGATGTTCCTAATAGATATAACTTATTTGACTTTTGCTCACATATTGAACATGAATGGAAGTATAATCAATAAGAGAAAAATATAACTATCGTATTAGTGGTTCCACCCACTCTAACGATAGTTTTTTTATTTATTCAATTAAGTTTTGTTCAATCTTAGTTTTGCATACTTAATTGAAAGAACCACTTAAAATTTATTTTCAAAAAAAGTGTAGCGGATATTTATTTTTCGTGTTCCGTCGCAAGCTCCAAGTCACAGAAAAATAAATATCTATTCCCTTCTTACTTAAGGTAAAGAAATTATAAAATTACTATCCTTTATTTTATATTTTCCTAGACAGTAAAATATATTCTTCTTCAGAATTCATCTCATAGAAATCCCTTCAAACCCGCATTTTTACTATAACTTCTTAAGTTCTTTTCTTCTTAAGTTCTTAAAAACTTAAGAACTTATCTTTTTGCATATAAAATTTATAGAAAAACAATTTTGAAGTTTGAGATAGTAATAAGAACGAGGACTTTGTAATGTCTAAATATGATTTATTTTACGAAGAACCAATGAACTAGATCTGTTTTACAGATCTAGTGCCACCATCTAAAATGGAGAATTTTTTGAAGTCAGTAGATTCTATTCTTTTAGAAAATCAACTCTAATAAAGCTTAATCAGATTAAAGGTGAAAGCCATGACTTTAAGATTTATATGAATACTATTGTTGATAGTGCTGTCTGCTTTTACTGTAAACATGTAATAAAAAAAGCTGAGGTCAACCTTTCTCAACTTTTCATTGTACAATTTCTTAGTATTGCGACATAAAAAATACCGCATATTCTTTTTTGAATAATACGGTATTCCTATAATATATTTAAAAGTTATTATCTTTTTTCATTTAACTTCAACACTTTTTTACTAGCAATCATAAGTATTATTATATATAAAGGTATAATTATAAATGATATATTAAATAAATTTAATGTGTATATATAATCAAAAATAGAAACAAAAGGTAGTATTAAAACATTGCTTAATATCAAAATACTATATGGAAACATTATATCTGGTGTACTTTGAACATATGATGAATAAAAATAATCCTTATCAATAATAAGTATTATAAATATTCCTAAAATAATTAATAAATACTTGATAATACTATTTTTTTTAACTTTAAATTTCTTAATTAAAATTAAAAACAGCATTGTATTAACTAATAATATTACCCATGAAAATTCATTAACATATCTATATGGTTTTTCAGTTATTACACCTATACCCAATGCAGAAATAAACAATATTAGGTGGATTATTATTAATTTATATCTATCTTTCATTTTCTTACCTCTCATTTTACGCTGTAATATATCTTATAACGAATCAATTATAACATATACTTCCAATACCGTATTATTCAATTTTCAAAGATCTCTTAGTTCGTACTTTCTACATATTAAAAATATCATGAATTATCAATATAGATAAACTGGGATTTACTCAACTAAACATAGAAGTTAATTTTTGTGATTTTTATCCATAATAAAATCAAATAGCATACTTATGACCAAGTAGATTATTGTGCTAACCGAGATAATCTTAATGTCAAATTATCTCAAATACAAAGTTGCAGCACTTAATATAGCAAAGAAAGTAATTTCCCCCAACACATATTTCATCCATTTTTTCACACGCACTCACCTTTTTAAATTTCAATTTGTAAATCTATTTTCTAACAATTTGATATGTGCAACAATACATTTCCTACTAAATAATTCATTTATGACATAATTTGATTACTATAAAATATATCACGATAGATTTTATGATAATATCCTTTGCATAAACGATAACGCACAACAATCATTACATTATATAAATTCAACAAATAATGTTGTGCAACATAATACAAATTTATATTCTTTTAAAGAATATATTGTTTCATAACAGCGCTCAATAATATCTTCATCATAATATTGCTTTAAAACATTTCTCATTTGTACATCATCAAATTGTATTGCTTGAGAAGAAATCAAATATTCATTAAGAGCCATCAATGTTTTTTGCCATTGTTCTTCATTACCTGTTAATCTTGTTCCATTTTCATCACCAATTAATTTTGTAGTTGTATCATTTAATATTTTATCCTTAATAAAGTTTATATCTGAAATAATAGAACTTACACCAACCAAATAATTTTCTGAAGCTGATAAATAGATGATTTTCTTTTCATAAAACAGTAATTCTTTTAAAATATCTAAATGTCTGTATTCTGGATCAAAAACATCAATATCATCTTTATGTGAAAAATCGTTAATATTTTATAATTTTAATCCCAAACTTGGTTTTTTCAAAAGAGGAGCCTTCTTCTTCAATCTGCAACAAATCATTATGTATCTTTCTTTTTGATACTGAAAGTTCATCTGATAAATTTTTCACTGTTACATAATCAACATGATAAGTTAAAAATTCTATTAACTTTTTTTGCCTTTGTGTAGCCTTCAATTTTACTCCTCCTTTTCTTTAATTTAATTCTTGTTCAAAATTCTTAAGTGATTTTATAAGATTTTCTTTATTCATGTGAATAATGTCATTTTTCTTAAATAATCCTCCTGCTGTTCCTACATAACGATATCCAGATAAAAACGCTTCTTTTACATTTTTAGCACTAATTCCACCTACAGCCATTAACGGAAGATCACCCATTAGTTCACAAACTTTTCTTGAATAGTCCATACTAACTTCATTATCTGGAAATATTTTCACTACGTCAGCCCCTAAATTTAATTGCTCTGCAATCTCAGAAGGTGTGAATACGCCAGGAACGTGAATGCGCCATGAACAGAAATAATACTATGTTCTTTACAATAATCTAACATTTGTTTTGACATCATTCTAGGAGATAAAACAAACGTTGCTCCGGTATTTACAGCTTTCAACAATTCCTCATAGGTTTGTACAGTTCCTGCACCAATATTTAAACTCTCATTAAATTCTTTTGAGATTTTTTTAATAATATCATATGCATTTTCTGTATTTAGTGTTATCTCCATATTTTCACATAATTTGCTTGTTCTAATACTTGGGCTACACAACGTACTTGTTCATATGAATCCCCTCTTAAAATCATTGTTACTTTAGATAAATTCATGTCTTTATTTCTCCTTACAAACACATTCTCTCATCACCATTTTAATAAGAAAATTTCATTTTTTTGCAACATGATTGTTGCAAATTAACAGTTATAATCTTTTTGAAATAATAAAAAGCTGAACAGAAAAAATGTTCTATTCAGCATATTTTTAATTTAAAATTAGTAAAACTACTATGATTGCTATAATTGAAACAAAAATACTAACAGAATTAGATATTGCTGGCATTTCTTTCACATATCCACACTTTCTTGAAAATACTGGAGCTACTGAGGCAATTGGCGTGAATAATGCAAGAATCAATATTTTTTTTGCAAGTTCCGGTAAAGGTATTAAGAAATAAATTATTAGTGATATTACAACATTTCCTATCATCCTAATCATCATAATATTGATAACATCTTTTACTTCACTTTTGGGTATATGAAATTCAATTAACAAACCAATCATAAACATTGCTAAAAATCCATTACCACTTCCAATCATTTTTGCTGTATTAATAATGAAATTCGGAAGTCGAATGTGTAATAAGGCAAGAACTAACATTAGCATATATGTATCAAAAGGTATAGATGATCCTATCTTTTTTAATATTTCTTTACAATTGATATTAGTTTTTGCATATGCAACACAATGTGCCATAACATAAGTGATTCCCAATCCCATTATAGCGTTACCAATATCGAACATACAAAGATAAGCAACTCCCAATCCAGGGAAAAAAATTTCTACAAAAGGTAAAGCAAAATTACCAATATTATATCCAGAACTATTAATCATAAAAGCTGCTTGACGTTTAGTATCATCACCTTTTGCATAAAAGTATCCTATTAAAACTAATATTAGATTAGCACTAATAGCAATTAAAACCATTTTAAATGTATCTACTGTTATGACCATATTATTGGCATTACTTAATAATGCACAAGGTAATGTAAGATATAAAATTAATTTACTAATCATATCTGCATCTTGTTTTTTGAATAGTCCGAAGTATTTTAATAGATATCCTATAAGAATAACAAAGATAAATATTGACAAATTTATAATAATATTTAACATTTTTCGTTATCCAATATAAATTTAACTTTCTAATGTAGCAATAATATCTTTCCCTATTGTTACTTTTCCGTTTTTTAAAATGCGAATCGGATGTTCTTCACTATTTGTTATAATAACCATTGTTATTGTATTAAAACCAGCCTCTTCTATTTGTTGTTTATCTATTTCAATAATTGGTGTACCTGCTTTTACAATACTTTGCTCTTTCACAAGTGCACGAAATCCTTTACCATTTAATGTTACGGTATCTAATCCTATATGAACTAATATTTCAACTCCCTGTTTTGTCCTTATACCAAACGCATGCTTTGTTGGAAAAATCATGGTTATTGTTCCATTAACTGGAGCACAGATGATATGAGAAGATAGTTTTACTGCAAAACCATCTCCCATCATCTTTTGTGAAAAAACTTCATCTGGAACTTGCTTTAAGTCCATAGCTAAACCATCAGAGACACTCATGATTTGATTGTCTTTTATCGCATGTATATCTTTATTTTTCTTTACAAATTTAAACATAATCAATTCTCCTATTCTGTAATTTCTTCAAAGCCTAAAATATAAGTAATAAGTGCACTAACCACAATAGCAACAATGCAACCAGCTATTATCGCAAGAATGGTTTCCTTAAATATAGGCAATGCTAAAATACTAGATGCTCCCATTTCAAAAACCTTAGCACCAAGAATACCAGCTACACAACCACCAGCAAAGCCTCCTGCAATAACTGCATATAAAGGTTTTTTCAAACGTAATGTAATGCCATATATAGCCGGTTCTGTAACACCAGCAATTGTACATCCAACTGCACAACTAATCGCCTCTGAACGAAAATGTGCATTTTTAGATTTTAATGCTACTCCAATACAAGCTCCGCCTTCTGCCATATTATGTAACAATAATGATGGTCTGAAAAAGCCATCAAATCCTACTGAGGAAATACTTTGTACCATAAATGGTCCAAATAGTGTATGCATACCAGTCATTATCAATGCAGGCATTGCTCCTGTGAGTACTCCTACAGCAACAAATCCGATTGTTTCTTGTATCCATACTAAACCGTTTACTACATATTCTCCAATATATGTACCTAATGGACCAAGAATAATCAAAGTGAACGGAAGAGCGATTGCTAGAGTAAACATCCCGACAAATGCTGATTTTAATGCTCCTGGAATCACTTTAGTAAAGAAATGTTCCAATTTTGCAACAAGATAAGTAGATAACAATGCTGGTAATAACGAATTAGAGTATTTTACCATTAGTACTGGTAATCCCATCATTGTTACTGTAGTTCCTTCATCTAATAATGCTACGAAATTAGGATAAATCAACATTGCTACCACACTCATTGCAAGAGCAGGCGAGCAATTAACTTTACGAGAAGCTCCATAAGCTACAAAAATCGGCATAAAATAGAATGGTGCAGATGCTAAGAAGTCAAACATCATATATGTTTGATTTGCTGTTATATCAGCGTTCATCATGCTTAATAAAGCTAGGACAACACGAATCATACCTGCGCCGACTAAAGCTGGGATAAATGGTGTTACAGAACCTGCCACATAGTCTAATACATTATTAACAAGTTTTTTCATTGTAAAATGCTTGTTTTCAGTTTGATTTTCTTCTGTATCTTCCTGAATTAAATCACCAATATTAATATCATTTTGTTCAATAATTTTATCAAAAACAGGCATCAGATTTTTTCCCATAATAATCTGATATTGATTCATTCCATATGTAACCCCTAAGATATTTTTTGTAGCTTTTAATCCCTCTGTATCCGCCTTATCTTTATCAAGTAGACTGAAACGAAGTCGAGTAGTACAGTGTGTAACATATTTTATATTTTCTTTTCCGCCAACTTTTTCAATAATAATATTGGCTAATTCTTCATAATTAATTGCCATAATAACCTCCTATTTATTGGTAATACGAATTATATGAATCATTAAATACATACGATCATTATCCTGCATCTCATAATGATGTTTTTCTTTTAAGTATTCAGCTATTTTATCTAAACATGGATTTACTTCCGGATATCCTTGTTTTAATACTTTAAATACTTTATCATCATTCATTAATTCATCATCATTATGATCATTATGAATTGCATACACTTTTTTCATAAAGAACTTTAAGTGAATAATTAATCTTGAATAATCGATTGTATCTTCTTCAAATGTTACATTAAAATAATCTTCAATAATCTTTAATATATCATCTAATCCTTCTACGACACGAATTGTGCTGTCAAACATTTCTGTCCATTGTGCATTAATAATATGAAATGCAATAGATGCAGCCTCTGTCATTTCGACTTGAACACTAAAATGTTTATTAATCATTTTTACTGCATCTAAACCAATATTCCATTCTTTTTTATAATAACGTTTTATTTCTTCATTTAACATATTAGGAATGAATAGTCCTTGATTGAAGCGTTCTACAGCACAATGTATATGATCAGCCAAAACAATTACAAGATTCGTATTTAATGTTGTTTGTAAAACTTCTTCTGCATAAGTAATTATATGCTCAGTTAACTCTATACAGTCAAATGGAATTTCTTCTAATAAAGTTATGAGTTTATTTTTTTGTGAATTACCTGAAAGCACATAGGTTTTTAATATTTTGCTAGTATCAATCTCATCCTTCACATGATGCCTGAAGCCAATACCATTACCTACAACAATGATTTCTTTGCCGTTTTTATCTTTTGAAACGACTGCATTATTATTTAATATTTTATAGATTCTCATCTTATATCCAAACATCATATTCCAGCGAGCATTCAATAATTTTTCCTAAATGCTCAGGTCACCTCCATCTGTTTCAATTACTTTTTTATACCACTCAAAGGAATCCTTTTTTATTCTTTTTAACGTCCCATTTCCATGATCATCCATATCTACAAAGATAAAACCATAACGTTTTTTCATTTCTCCTGTGCTAAGAGATATTAAGTCTGTACAACCCCACATGGTATAACCAATACAATCAACTTTATCTATATTGATTGCATCACGAATCTGCTTAATATGTTTTGAAAGATAATCTATACGATAATCGTCATGAATACATCCATCTTTTCCTACTTCTTCATGGTAACCAATACCATTCTCAATCACAAATAGTGGTAATTGATATCGATCGTATAAATCGTTTAAGCAATATCTTAATCCTAAAGCATCAATTGACCATCCCCATGGAGTTGTTTCACAATAAGGATTATTACCCCCAAATCTCATTTCTTCATATTCCTCTCCTGAAGTAATGGTTGAAGAACGATAATAACTAAACGATATAAAGTCTAATGTGTTATTTTTAATCAATACTTCATCTCCGTCTTCCATTTTAATATGAATATGTTTTCTGTCAAATATTTCAGCAGAATAAGAAGGATATTCACCTCTTGCCATTACATCCATAAAGAAAAATGTTTCTCTTCTTCGTTGAAATGTATAAAATACATCTTCAGGTTTACAAGTAGCTGGATATAATTCGCTCATAGCAAACATAGTTCCAAATTGCGCATCTGGCATCATAGCATGTCCGATTGCAATAACCTTTGCACTTGCCACAAACATATGATGAATTGCTTGATAATGAGTTTGTGAATCTACTTTATGGATTCCCATTTGTGCATAACCTTCTAATGCATTAATTTCATTAAACGTTAACCAGTACTTTACCTTTCCTTTAAATCGTTCAAATAACGTTGTTGCAAATTTAACGTAACAATCAATAATATAGCGACTACTCCATCCATCATATTCTTTGCAAAGATGATTAGGAAGTTCATCATGTGCAATCGTAATTAGCGGTTGAATGTTATATTTCAAAAGTTCATCAATAACATCTTCATAAAATTTAAGACCTTCTTCATTTGGAGAAGTTTCTTCACCAGTAGGATATATTCTTGACCAACATACTGAAAACCTATATGTTGTAAATCCCATTTCCCCCATCAAAGCAATATCTTCTTTATAATGGTGATAAAAATCAGTTGCTTGAAAACTTGGATAATATACATCATCAAATAAACAGGCTTCTGCGCCATCTGGTAAAGAAGAACGATAATCGACACTGCCTCGTGTACCATCTTCTAATGTATAAGTGATCTGTCGTTTATGATACATATCACCTGTTGTTACGAAATCCTGAGATAAAATACCTCTACCACCTTCATTGTAGCCACCTTCATATTGGAAATCCGCTGTTGCGCCTCCCCATAAAAAACCTTTTGGAAATTTGTCCATTGTTTTTCCTCCTTTTTTTCTTTGATAACGAAAAAAAAGCAAAACCCATCCTTTGTATCTCAACAAAGTCTGGATTTTGCCTGATCGATCATTTTCGTCAGTAACAAGTCCTTAATTTCTAACTTTTTACACTTATATTTTATCATAACGCTTACATGATTTCAATACCCTTATGATTTTTGTTTGAGTCAAGTAAAAGTTGGCAATAATTTCACTTATTTTTATATCCATTATTCTACAGTTGACTTTTATAATTTCACTACCCAAACCTACTTTTAA
>NZ_JAHAIF010000104.1 GCF_018372875.1 Clostridium sp.
AAATAGTAGAAAAGAGTATGAGGTAGTAGAAAGTATAGAATATAAGGGTTATAATGAAATTGAAGTATATAACCTAATAGTGGAAAACTACCACACATTCTTTATAACAGAATTAGGTCTTAAGGTTCACAATATAGACTGTAAGAATGCAACCTTAGGACAGATATTCAAACAAGTTGGAGATAATATAAGTGATACTAAAATAAAAGGTGATTTTGAAGATGTTATAAAGAAGTTAGATGATATAGCAGAAAGAAATAACATTGAAGAATATATAAAGAATTTTGATTCAAGGTTTAGAGGATTAGATCCAAACAATTTAGATGAAATAAAAAAGATAATAAGTGATACGAGTAAAGATATAGATAACCATTCTAGTAGTTTGTTTAAAGGTACTGAGGGGGTTACACAAGCTGATATAAGAGAGAGAGTATTAAAGAATATTGAAGAAAGTAAAATTGCTAGAGAAGCTTCAAATTATCAAGAATTTGCAAAAATAGATACAAAAATATATGCAGAAAATAATAATTGGGTGGATAAAGCAGGAAATATTATATGGCCACCAAATAGAGGATTTGATGGGGAAGCAGTAATTGAAACTTTAAAGCCAGGAACTAGGATTGACAGATATGGATTTGAGGGAGGTACTTTCGTATCTCCAGAGGGAATTCCATATCCAAGTAGAGCACTTGCACCAGGTACAGAAAATAAATCGTATAATGTATATGAAGTAATTAAACCAATAGAAGTACAGGCAGGGAAAATAGCACCATGGTTCGGTGAACCTGGTGGTGGAATACAGTATGAGTTAAGCCTATCAGTTAAAAAGCTAATAGAAGATGGATTTATAAGAAGGGTGGAAATAAAATGACAAAAAATGAATTGAAAATGAAGTTAATTAACGACCAAGTACCAGAAGAAGTATATTCATTAGACGGTGGAAGACCAAATGAAGCATATTGTTTAAACTATATAAATGGTAAATGGGAAACCTATTATAGCGAAAGAGGAATAAAGTCAGAGAAAGAAGAATTTACTACAGAAGACGATGCATGTAACTATTTTTATAAGTGGCTTATTGAATCATTAAAAAGCGTAGGAATAATATAAAAATACTGCAAAATAAGAAACAATTTAACTGCATAATAGTGAGAAGTTATTAGATATAGTAAAAGGTATATTCCTATAAAAATATGATACTGCATAAGTTAAATAATGAAGTGAATATGGGGCAAAGGGGGCAGAGGGGAAGAAAAAATTGAAAAGTAATTTCTAGTTGATGAAACTAAAAATACTTTCTAAAATCTTTACCACCTATGCCACCTTTCAACCTA
>NZ_JAHAIF010000033.1 GCF_018372875.1 Clostridium sp.
ATTCTTTTGTAAAATGTTTCTTTTTTGCATAAGAATATTTTATCATAAATCCTAAACTCGTAGAGTTTGGGATTTATTTTTTTTACAAAAAAAGAGCTATGCACTAATTATTTAGTGCGACAGCCCCTTTGCATTTCCCCTAATTTTCTTTTCTTAATTCTTTGGATTTATCAAAACCAGGATCAACTTTAAATATACTTACAGATAACTTCTTATATACTAACATAGTTATTGCCGATACCAAAATAGCTTTTAGTCCGTTAAATGGTATTAAACCTACCATTATATATTGAGCTATATCAATCTTTCCAGACATACCAAAGGCAGGTAGTAACAAATATATATTTGCTAAAATTCCTGCTACCTCCATAAATAGTCCACCAACTATCATGCCAATAATAGCACTCTTCTTACTTTTATTTCTATGATAAATCATTGCTGATGGTACTACAAAAGATACACCTATTATAAAGTTTGCAAGTTCCCCTACAAAACCTGTTGCACTTCCTGTCATTAATAGATTTAAAAGAATTTTTAAACCTTCTATAATAACACCTGTCATTGGTCCAAAAGCAAAAGCTCCTATAAGAACTGGTAACTCACTTAAATCCATCTTTAACCATGGAAATAATGGTATTAGTGGTATTTCAAAAAGCATAATTACCACTGCAATTGCACTAAGTAATGCAATTTTAACAAATTTACTAAGATTTTTTGAAGTATTCATTTTCCCTTCTCCTCCCAAAAGTTAATCTTCTGGGGTAGCTTATTAGAATTTAGCTTTTTAATCATATTTGATATAGCCTCCGGAAAACTATTTATACATATAAGTGTATTAAAATATTATTTTAAAAACAAAAAAGCCCTGATAATAATTATCAGGGCCACAAAAAACACACTTATTATAGAGCTAGCTCTACTAAATCCTAATACGTTACCTTCTTTCATCCAGACTATACTGTCGGCCTCGGAGTTTCACCGAATCTGCTAAAAATAGCTCGCGGGCTTTACCGCCGGTGGGGAATTACACCCCGCCCTGAAGATTTATTTAATTTACAAATACATTATACATATATATACAAGCATATTCAAGTTTTTACTATAATTTTTTTGTAAAAGAAAGAAGGTGTGGTGGATATTTATTTTGCTTGTTCATTCGCTACGTTCCAAGTCAAATCTAAATAAATATCCCCCTATGCTACTAAAAGTAAGGAAATTATAAAATTATTATCCTTGATTTTATATTTTCCTAGACATTAAAAAGAGAAGCCATCCTAGACTTCTCTTTAAATATTATATTTTACTCATCTTCCTTAATATCTTTCATAGTTAAAGCAATTCTATGTCTCTTTGTGTCTACTTCCATTACTCTAACCTTTATTACATCTCCAACCTTAACAATATCAAGTGGATGCTTTACAAACCTATTAGCCATTTGGCTCTTATGAACTAATCCATCTTGGTGAACTCCAATATCAACAAAGGCACCAAAATCAGAAACATTTCTTACAGTTCCCATAAGAACCATACCTGGTTGTAAGTCCTCAAGATTAATTACACCAGTCTTTAAAATAGGTTTTGGCATTTCATCTCTTGGGTCTCTACCTGGCTTTTGAAGCTCTTTAATTATATCCTTTAATGTCATTTCACCAATTTCTAATTCTTTTTCTATGTTATTTAAGCCCTTTTCTGCAACTCTATCCTCAATATCAGAAAGCTTATTGTTCTTTAAATCTTCACTAGTATATCCTAATAACTTTATAAGTTCCTTAGCTTCCTTATATGATTCTGGGTGAACAGCAGTATTATCTAAAGGCTCTTTACTTTCTTGAACTCTTAAGAAACCAGCACATTGTTCATATGCCTTTTGACCTAATCTCTTAACTTTTAAAAGTTCTTTTCTTGCTTTAAATCCACCTTGCTCATCTCTATAATCAACTATATTCTTAGCTATAGCTGCATTTATACCTGAAACATATGTTAAAAGACTTGGAGTTGCTGTATTTAAATCTACACCAACCTTATTTACTGAATCTTCAACAACTCCCTTTAAAGATTCCTCTAACCTTTTTTGAGTGACATCATGTTGATATTGACCAACTCCTATTGCTTTAGGATCAATTTTAACAAGCTCTGCCATAGGATCTTGTAACCTTCTACCTATGGATATTGCTCCTCTTACAGTAACATCTAAATCAGGATATTCCTTAGTTGCAAGTTCTGATGCTGAATAAACTGAAGCCCCTGCTTCTGAAACTATAACATAAGCTACTTCTTTTCCACTTTCTTTCTTAATTTCAGAAATCATTTCTGCAATAACTTCTTCAGATTCTCTTGATGCTGTACCATTTCCTAAAGAAATAACATCTACATCATATTTATATATTAATTCCTTTAATGTCTTCTTAGTTCCTTCAATATCTCTCCTTGGAACTGTTGGATATACAGCTACATTTTCAAGAAATTTACCTGTACTATCTAATACTGCAATCTTACATCCTGTTCTAAATCCAGGGTCATATCCAATAACAGTCTTCCCTTTAATAGGTGCTTGCATAAGTAAAGCCTTAAGGTTTTCCTTAAATATAAGGATTGCTCCTTCTTCCCCCTTATCAGTTAATTCACTTCTTATTTCTCTTTCTATTGAAGGGAATATTAATCTCTTGTAAGCATCCCTAATTGCTAACTTTAACTGCTCATCTGTAGTCTCATTTCCCTTAAGGATTTCTCTCTCTAAGTAAGATATAATCTTATCTTCTCCAATTGTTATTTTAACAGAAAGAATCTTTTCCTTTTCCCCTCTATTAATAGCTAATATTCTATGTGGAGGAATTTTTCTAACCTCTTCACTATAGTCATAGTACATTTCATAAGGAGTAGTTTCTTCTGAAGACCCCTTAGACTCTATAAATCCTTCTCTCATTACTAATTCTCTTATGAATTTTCTATATTTAGCTTCTTCTGAAATTCCTTCTGCAATTATATCTAAGGCACCTAATACTGCATCTTCTGCTTTTTCAACTCCCTTTTCTTCATCTATATACTTAGAAGCTTCCTGAAGTAAATCTCCTTTGAATGTACCTTCTAATATAAGATTAGCTAATGGTTCTAATCCCTTCTCTTTTGCTATAGTTGCTCTTGTTCTCTTCTTTGGCTTATATGGTCTATATATATCTTCCACTTCAGTTAAAGTTTCAGCCTTTCCTAAAGCTTCTGTTATTTCTTGGGTTAACTTTCCTTGTTCCTCTATAAGTCTAGAAACATCAGCTTTTCTATCATCTAAGTTTCTTAAATAAGTTAATCTTTCAGAAAACTTTCTTAATACTTCATCTGAAAGTCCACCTGTTTTTTCCTTTCTGTAACGAGCTATGAAAGGAACTGTGTTACCTTCATCTAGCATCTCAACTACATTATTTACTACTCCAAGCTTTAGTTCTAATTCCTTGGCTAATCTTTCTTCAATACTTACCATTTTTTCCTCCTAAGATTTACCTCTATATTAATAGTATTTTTCTATTATAAGCTTTTTTATTCCTTTTGAAAATAATAGTTACTCTTCTAATAACTTCTTAAGCTCTATCCAATTATTAATTTCTATATAATCAACCATTGGTGCATATTTTTCTTCCCTAAGTGCTCCTTTAAACCATATAGGTTTTATGCCACTTAAACTAGCTCCCTCAACATCAGCAATTACATTATCTCCACAAAACCATACATCCTTACTCTCTAAATTAGCTTTTCTAAGTGCTAATTCAAAAATTTTTTTATGAGGTTTCTTAAACATATATTCACTTGATGCAATAATAAACTCAAAGTTATTATTAGGAAGAAGGGCATTTATCCTATTTTTTAAGGTTTCTCCACTGTAGCTTAAATTACTAATAACACCAGTTCTTATTCCTTTTTCATGTAAAAAGTTTAATAAAAGTTCAATATTTTCTACTGGTTTTCCTTGTGCTGAAGCATCCCAGAGTATTCTATCAATCTCATTTTGAGTAAGATCAAACTCAATTCCAAAATACTCATATAAATAATTTTGAAAACAATAATTATGGATCTCTATACTATTAAAAAACTTTTTACCATCACCTTCTCTTCCAATTTCAATATTTAGTTCAGTATAAAAATCAAATATTTCTTCTGCACTAATATTATTAGGATTCTTAGTTGCTTTACCTAAAAGAACATTTAATCCTTCTAACCTATTAAATTTTTGTTCTTCAATAAGAGTCTGTCCATAGTCAAAAAGTATCATCTTTGGATAATCCATATATTCCTCCCCCTCTAAACCCTTTTACTATCCTATAATATCATTTTTTTCAATATTATTGAAATTACTTTTTTCTTTCTTGTTATTTTTTCTTCCTCTCTTTATAATAATTATTATTTATACTACAAAGGAGAAATTGTTAATGGAAAAGATAAACATGCTTGGTACAGGCTCTGCTATGGTTACTAAATGCTATAATACTTGCTTTACTATTTCTAACAATGATGAGTACTTTTTAGTTGATTGTGGTGGGGGGAATACTATTCTTACTAACTTAGAGAAATCAGGAATCACTATTAATAAAATTCATAATATGTTTATTTCACATAACCATAACGACCATGTATTAGGTTCTATATGGATTATAAGGGCTATATGTAATAATATCCTCAATGGAAAATATGAAGGAAAATTAAATATATACTGTCACCAATCTTCAATAGATGCTATCAAGGGAATAAGCTTTTATGTACTACAAAATAAATTCACAAAATTATTTGATAACAGAATACTATTCATCCCAATAAATAATGGTGACGAAGCTAAAATACTTGGAAGAAAAACTATATTTTTTGATATAAAGAGTACTAAACAACTTCAACATGGATTTAAAACTTATCTTCTAAATGGTAAATCTCTTACTTTCCTTGGTGACGAGCCCTATAGAGAGTATATTAAAGATTACTGTATAAATACAGATTATCTTATGCATGAAGCCTTTTGCTCTTATGAAGATAGAGGAATTTTTAAACCTTATGAAAAGCATCATGCTACATCAAAGGATGCTTGTGAAAATGCAGCAAAACTTAATGTAGGAACTGTAATTCTATATCATGCTGAAGATAAAAACTTAGCTACAAGAAAAGAACGCTATATTAGGGAAGGTAAAGAAGTTTTTAATGGAACTATCTATGTACCAGATGATTTAGATATTATTAAACTATAAAATTTACAGAAAAATAAAGTAGAACTTATCCTTTCATATTATGTAACCTTCTGATATAATATAATTTGTAAATATTTTACAGCAGGTGATTTTATGAATAAATTGATACAAAAAATAGTCTCTCTAGCATTACTTTTTTTAATAAGTCTCTTAGTATTAGATTATTTTAAAATAATAGAATTCAATAATGTTTTAGGAAGTTCCCTATCTTTTATAACAATTGTTTTAATAGTTTTTTCTTCCACATCTGTAATATGTACAAGCAAATCTGGATTAAATAAATTTATAAACTATTTAATTTTAACTTCAATCACTGTAGGAATAGTCTTTAGAATTATTTACGGAAAATTAAATATGGTTATATATGTCGCACTACTACTTACAGTTGTTTATGCATTAATGGATATGCTCTATAAAAGACCAGACTAACATAATCATAATATTGCCCCCGAATTAATAGTATTAAATGAATAACTATTAATTCGGGGTTTTATTATGAAAAAAATTATTTACAGCATTGCCACCTTACTTTCCTTAACTGGACTCATCGTTTGTATATTTTTTAAAAGTAGTTACTACAACTTCAATCCTTCAAATGTAAAAAAAAATATAGAATATCTTTCTTCAGAAGAACTTAAAGGAAGACTTTCTGGAAGTTCTGAAAATGAAAGAGTTGCAAATGAAATAGAAGAACTATTTAAAGAACTTAATCTTAAACCTTTAAATAATGAGTATAAACAAAGCTTTAATGTAAATGCTCCTATTTTCACAGGAGGTACCCCTACTCTTAAATTGCTGGCAGGCGAATCTGTTGTGCAAGAGTTTAAATTAGGTGATGAATTCAAAGAGGATATGCTTAATTTCAAAACAACCTCTATTCAATTTACAAAGAATGATAAGTATGACATCTATAAAAGTGGATTTGCATTTCATAAAAATAATGAAACATACTTTTTCACCTCTAACCTAAATAAAGAATCCTCCTTTAGAAGTTCTTTTTGGAATGAGGCTCCCTATTCTTTTGTTATAGAGATAAATATTGATACTTTTAACGCAATACTAGATGGTATAAGAATGGGATATACCTTAGATGTAAGTTTGCCATATAAAGTTGAAGAAAAAAATATATACAATGTCTTCGGTATGATTGAAGGTACATCAAAAGACTTGCCTCCTTTAGTATTTACTGCACACTTTGACCATTTAGGTGCTGATAGCTTAGGAACAGTTTATTCTGGAGCTTTAGATAATGCATCCGGCACAGCCTTCTTGCTTGAACTAGCAAAAACCTTTTCTACTTTAAGGCTTCCAGAACGTGATATTATATTCGTTGCTTTAAATGCAGAAGAATTTGGTCTACTGGGTTCTAAGGCCTTTGCAGATAAATATAAGGATGAATTAAATGGTGCAGAAGTAATCAATTTTGATATGATAGGATGTGAAGATTATCCAATAACTATGATGAGTAGTGTATCTAACCTTGATAAAACTACTCCTTTAATAGATAGCTTAACTGAGATATGTTATAACTTTGATATTGAAAATAAGGTTACTTATCAAGATTCAAGTGATCATGCTAGCTTCTGTAATTATGGCTTTGACTCATTAACCTTATCTCATTCTAATACCACCAATATTCATACTCCAAATGATACTGTAGACAAAATATCAACTAGAGGAATATCTCAAGTCTATGAAGTTGTAGAGTGCAAGACAATAGATTATGCTTACAATAATATAATATTAATTTTATATAGCTCAAAAACACTAATCCTTTTTGCCTTAACTTCTATTGCCTTATTACTTGTTGGATTAGTTAAATTAAAACATATAGTAATGAAAGATGAAAATTTAAGTATTTAAAAAATTGGAATGGATATTTATTTTGCTTGTTCCGTCTCAAGCTCCAAGTAACAGAAAAATAAATATCTATTCCCTTTCTACTAAATGTAAGGAAAGTATAAAATTATTTTTTCCTATATCATTTTATAATCTTCTTTCAATAAAGCTGAAAAAGCCTCTGAGTTAATTCCTTTGGCTCTATTCACCAATCATAAGTTCTATGATCATCATAATTATCTATTAAACATACATTCCACATCATTTATATTAAACTTTCTTAAAATCAAACGACCTGTTTCTAATTTTATCCACTAGGATTCATAGTTTCTCAATTAGTTAACAAATATCTTAGACAAAAACGTTGGCCTTACAAAGTTTTCTTAAATAAAAAGAGAAATTGCAAAGCAACTTCTCCTTCTCGCCATGTTATCTCTATTACTTTTCATTATCTGTTTTATCCTAATTATATTCTTTAATAGCTTCAAGCAATCTCTCAATATCCTTTAAAGTAATATCTCCAATATTTCCAATTCTAAATGTATCCTCATCAGATAGCTTCCCTGGATAGATTACAAATCCCTTAGTTTTTAGGAAATTATAGAAGCTCTTAAATTCAAAAGTTCTCTTTTCAGGGTATAAGAAAGTTGTAATTATTGGTGAATGATACTCTTCCTTAACATAGGTTTTAAATCCCATCTCCTTCATGCCTTTAACTAAAACCTTCTGCATAGAATTATATCTTTCGTATCTCTTATCTACTCCACCCTCATCTTCTAGCTCCTTAAGTGCCTCATAAAAAGCATGAGTCACGTGAGTTGGTGAAGTAAATCTCCATTTTCCATTATCCTTCTCCATAGTATTCCACTGATTATATAAATCTAATGAAAGAGATTTAGCTTGTCCTTTAGTCTTCATTAATGATTCCTTCTTGGCTATTACAAAACCAAAACCTGGAACTCCTTGAATACACTTGTTAGCCGATGAAATTAGAAAATCTATTCCTAAATCTTCAACATCTATTTTAACTCCCCCAAAGGAACTCATAGCATCAACAATTAAAGTCTTGTTATAACTCTTAACAACATTAGCTAAATCTTCTAGTGGATTTAAAATTCCTGTTGTAGTTTCACAATGTACAAAAGATACATGAGTTATTTCCTTATCTTCCTTTAAAATTTCTTCTAATGCTACAACACTGTATTGCTCTCTTTCTGGAGTTGCTATAAACTTATAATTTATTTTTAAAACATCAGCTATATCCTTCATCCTCTTTCCGTATGCACCATTAGCAAGAATTAATAGCTTATCATTTTTTCCAACAGCTGTTCCTATTACAGACTCTACAGAAAAGCTTCCACTTCCTTGCATTAAAACAGATGTATAAATATCTTCTGAACAGTTTGCAACCTTTAATAACATACTTCTCATTTCTTGAATCATATTATTGTATTCACTATCCCATGTACACCAATCCTTAAGAAGGGCTGCTCTTACCCTCTTACTTGTTGATAGTGGCCCTGGTGTAAGTAAAATATAATCATTATCTGGTACTAAATTCAACATAAATCTCTCTCCTTCTAATTACGCTAATTTTTTATTAATATCTTCTATTACAGGTATTAACCCTCTCATGTCATCAATAACATAATCTGCTCCTGCAGCATAAAGCTTCTTTCTTACTTCTTCCATTCTTAATTCTAATTCAGATCTACTCATTCTTTGAACTTCTTCATATGTAAGGCCAAGTTCTGAACTTCCAAGAATAACACCTACAGCCCAAGCCCCTGAATTTATTCCTTCTTTCATATCAACTACTGTATCTCCAACCTTTACAATTGTCTTATTAGGGTAAATATTCAGTCTTCTTGCATTTTCATACATCATATAAGGATAAGGTCTACCATATCCAAGCTCATCAGCAGCTATACAACATGATGGATTATATCCTTTTTCTTTAGCAACAGGTAATATCATATCCATCATTTCTTTGGTATATCCAGTAGTGCTTCCTATTTTTATCCCCATTTCTTTAAGCTTATCCATAGTTTCTTTCACATATGGATTTAATACTACATAATCCTTTAACGTCTTAAATAAAGTTGGCTCAAACTTAGCATATAATTCTTTTACATCCTCTTCATTTGGGTATCTATCAAATAATTCATAAAATCTTTCTCTTACTGATGACATTTCTAATAAAGCTCTTGTATGATCAATCTTTAACATCCCCATTGGCTCTCTAGCTTCTTCAAAGGTTAAATCTATTCCAATTGATTTAAATGTGCTTATAAAAGCTTCTACTGGTGAAAAACAACCATAGTCTATTGTTGTACCTGCCCAATCAAAAATTACTCCTTGTATTTTCATAATTAATCCTCCCTATTCAAATCCTTTATATTTTCTGCTTAATTTGTTTTTTATTATTTCAAACATTAACTTAGCAATTATATTTGTAATTACTATCAATACAGCTAATGCTGCTGCCTCTGCTGTGCTTCCCTTATCATCAAGCTGAACTATTGATATTCCTGCAACCTTTAACTTTGCAGTATACAAAAATATTAATGCTGATACAGTTACCATTGAGTTTAAAAAAAGATACATAAAGTTTTCTAAAACTGATGGTAAACATAACGGAAGTGTTATATTTTTAAGTAGTGAAGCTCCCTTAATTCCAAGGGATTGAGCTACCATATCTAATTCACTATCCACCTTTTTTATTGCTGTTGTTGCTGTAATAAATGTAACTGATAAGAAGTGAACTATATTACAGAACACCATTAAGAATATTGTTCCATACAATGGATTAAAGTAATTCAATATATATAATTTATTGTCTATATTAAACTCTGGTGTATTAAAGAATAATACATATGAAATACCCAAAACTAGTCCTGGTAATGCCATTGGAAGAGTACTTAAGAAATGGGCAAAGCTCTTTATTTTATCCATTCCCTTTACCTTTTCTGTAAGATATGCAAATCCAAACACGAAAACTGTTCCTATTAAAGCTGTTAACAATGACATTACTATTGAATTCATAAACGGCTTTAATCCATCTAAACTATTTTTCATTGAGTAATGATCTAAAGTAAGAGATAAATCATAAGGCCATATCTTAACTAACGATGCTACTAAAACTGTTCCCATTATTCCTATAATTCCAAGAGCTACTATTAAAATAAATGTTTCAAAAATTCTATCCCTCTTCTTATTTTCTTTTATCTCATAAGGTATTGATTTTGCATTTATAGAAGAACTTTGCTTCTTTTGAACCTTTTGAGTGACAAGGAAGGATATAATTGCTGGTATAAGTAGCATTATTCCAACAGTTGCTCCCATGGGCATATTCTGTTGTCCTATTATTTGTTTATAAACATCTATTGATAAAACATTGTAGTTTCCTCCAACAACCTTAGGTGCTCCAAAGTCCGTAAAGGCTAGGGTAAATGCTACAAAGGATGAACTTATAAGAGAATATTTTATACTTGGTATTGTTATATAGAAAAACTCTCTTACCTTGCTTACTCCCATACTCCTACTTGCTTCATATAGCCTATAATCCGTAGAGCTTAGTGCCACATCTAAAATCATAAATATCTGTGGGAATACATATATAACTTGTGCTATCACTATGCCTAAAGATCCATATAAAGGTATCTCTATTCCTAATCCTTGAGTTATAAGCCCCTTATTCCCAAACAGGTATACAAGGCCTATCCCATGCATCATAGTTGGTGCAAATAGAGGAAGCATAGCTATATTTTTAAAAAATCCCTTAAACCTTATATTTGATCTTCTTAATCCATATGCATATACTAAAGCCAAAACTGTTGCTATAAGAGTTGATGTAAATGATACAAACATTGTATTTTTAAAAGATTGAACTAAAGCTGGTGACTTTAAGTATTCATAAAAGTTAGTTAATCCTACAAACTCTCCATCCATATTCATAAAAGCTTGTACAAACAGATAACCTAAAGGCACTATAAGAAACATAGAAAGTATAAAAACTAATGCTACAAATATTACTTTTTTTAAATCTATCTTTTTATAAAACTCCATTTATCCTAAGCTCCTTTAGAAATTTCATACTTTAAATAATGATTGTCATTAAAACTAAAATGTACTTTATCCTGCTCTTTAATATTAAGATTTATCCATTCCTTTATAGGAATATCGCTTAAAATCAAGCTATTTTTACTGTCTTTAATAGGAGCTATCTCAACTCTTACAAAGCTTCCTCTAAACTCTACATTTAAAATTTCTCCATTTAACTCTTTGCTACTATCCTTTGATACTTGAACAAATTCAGGCCTCACTGTATATACTTCCTTATCCTTTTCTATACAATTAGTTTCACCAATAAATTTTGCTGTAAATAGATTCTTTGGAGTCTCATAAACCTCTTGTGGAGTACCAATTTGCATAATGTCTCCACCATTTAAAACAGCAATTCTATCTGCCATTGTCATAGCTTCTTCTTGATCATGAGTAACCATTATTGTAGTTATCTTAAATTCTTTTTGTAATCTTCTTATATCAGTTCTAAGCTTTGTTCTTACCTTTGCATCTAAAGCTGACATTGGTTCATCTAATAATAAGAACTTTGGTTCTAAAGCTATTGCCCTTGCTATTGCAATTCTTTGTTGTTGACCTCCTGACATTTCTCTTGGATACTTATTTCCTTCTTCCTTTAACCCAACAATGCTAAGTACCTCCTCCACCTTCTTTTCTATTTCACTATTACTTAGCTTTTTTTGTTTTAAGGCAAAAGCTATATTTTTAGCTGCTGTCATATTAGGGAATAGTGCATAAGATTGAAACACTATTCCAAAACCTCTCTTATCAGGCGGAAGCTTTGTTATATCCTTACCATCTAGAAATACTTGCCCTTCATTTCTATCCTCAAGACCTGCAATAATTCTTAAAAGTGTAGTTTTACCGCATCCACTAGGTCCAAGTAAGCAAATAAATTCGCCCTTTTCTATATCAATATTTATATCCTTAAGAACTTGCTTTTCACCGTACTTTTTACCTATATTTTTTAACTCTAAATAACTCATAGTCCCCTCCTACTTACTTTCACTCTTTGAACCATAATTCTTTTCCCACTGCTTTAAAATACTATCTCTATTTAATGAAGCCCAAGCTAAATCATTTGATATTAATTGCCCTACTGGGTCATCACTATATCCATCTGGAATTGGTGTATCAGTCTCAATTGTAGTAATTGGAGTATTCTTTGCATACAGCTTCATTGCATCTTTGCTTAACGCCCAATCTACAAACAACTTTGCTTCATCTTTAACTCTAGTTTTATAAGTTAGAGCTATACTTTCTAAATCCCATCCTGATCCCTCTTTAGGGAACACAACTGTTACTGGTTCCCCACTTTGCATCTGAACTACTCCCCTATACCCAAAAGAAATTCCTATTGGATATTCTCCTGTTCCTGCAAGCTTTGATGGCTTTGATCCTGAATGAGTATAAACTCCTATATTCTCATGAAGTTTACTCATATACTCCCATCCATTTTCTTCTCCATACATCTGAAGTAATGCTGATACTGTAAAATATCCTGTTCCTGATGAAGCTGGGTTAGGCATTGAAATAAGCCCCTTATATTCTGGCTTAATTAGATCTTCAAAGCTTTCTGGTATAGCCATCCCCCTATCTTCAAGTTCTTTATAGTTAACTACAAAAGCTGTTTCAGTTGCATCTAAGCCTACCCAATAAGGTACTTCATTGTGATCTTTAAATCTTTTTTCTACGTCCTCTGAATTTATAGATTTATACGGTGCTAAAAGCCCTTTTCTCTCTAAATCAATCATATTTATAGCTGATAGCCCCCAAACTATATCTGCTTTTGGATTTTCTCTTTCAGAAATTACCTTTGCACTTATTACCCCATGGGAATCCACAATAAGATTTACTTCTATATCTGGATACTCTTCCTTAAAAGCTTCTATATACTCTGCTACTTGTTCCTCTTCATATGCTGTGTATATAGTTAATTCCTTACTATCTTTTTCTACATATTGAGGTGTTGTTGATATACACCCACTCAAAGATAAGATTAATATAATCCCCAAAAAACTTGCTATTAACCTTTTCATTTACTTACTCTCCTTACTCTGCTTTATCCCACTTAATGTTCCAAAACTCTAGCCTTTCCTTCCATTCAATAGGTACATCTTTATTAGTAATAATTCTATTTGCATTTATAAGTTCATCAATCTTGTAATAATTTCTTATTCCCACCTTAGAATAATCTGCTAGAACAATGGTTTCTTTTGATTGGTCAATATACTTTCTAGTAACATTTGCCTTTAGTTCATTAAATGCAGTTATCCCTGCCTCTAAACTTACACCTTCACAGGATATAAAAGCTTTATCTACAAAATATCTATCAAGCATTTCTATGCAACTAGGTCCTACTATTCTTTTGTTATCACTTTGAACAATTCCACCAAGAAAAATTAATTCTCCAGTTATCTTATTACTGTTTAATAAATTCATTATGGCTGTTGCTACAGGAAAAGATGATGTAATAATTAATAAATCCTTTTTCCCTTCTAGAAAATTAACTAATTGTAATGTAGTACTTCCTTCATCGATTATTATCTTGTCGCCATCTTCAATTAAATCTGCTGCTAATTTTGCTATTTTTCTTTTTTCTCTTTCTCTTTGCGTAATTCTAACTGAAATATTTTCTTCACTTGTATATGAATCTAATCTTTCTGCCCCTCCATGAACCCTTTTTATTTTTGATTCTTTTTCTAATGCATCTAAATATCTTCTTACAGTTTCCATAGATAAGTTCAATCTTTTACTTAACTCTTTTGTTGAAATTCTTGTTTCCAAAGCTATAATTTTAAGAATTTTACTCTTTTTTTGATCCATATATAATCCCATATGATTAACCTCCGACTACATCTTCATTTTAAAATTCCAATGTTAAAGATAAATTAACCAAAAGTTAATATAAAGTTGTAAATCCTATGTATTTTAAGGATTTCTTAATTAAACCCACAAAAAAAGAAGCTACAATCGGTAACTTCTTTTCTAAACAATAATCCATCTTATTTTTATATATAACCTATTATCAACTTTTTCTGCCCAGATCTTTTGACCTTGCTTCTCTACTAAAACTTATTAACACTCCATCGTTTTCTTTTTTTAGCTCAATTGATAAATTTCCTTCTGCATGCCTTAAAGCATTTCAAATAATATTAATAAAAATTCTATTTATAGCTTTTTTATCTCCACATACTAATCATAAACTAATTAACACCATTACCAAGAATCATAGTAGTTCCCAATACAATAGCCGTAAGTGATGATAATTTTTAATGATGAATAGCTAGTACATATTTATTTTATATTTTCCTTATACAGCAAAAAAAAGAGAAATTTAAAAACTTCTCTCTTTCTGATATTGAAACTTATATATAACTTTCTACTAATTCTTTATACTTTTCTCTAAGCTTAATAACTTCTTCATTATTACTTTTCTCTTTTCCATATAATTCTTCTTTACATCTATCTAATTTATTTTTTACATTTCTAACGTTACCTAAAGATGAATCTATCTTGTTACTTACACTTATATCTGTAAATATATTATCAAAGAATACATCTACTAAATAACTTGACTCTATATTATTAAAATCTCCTGATATGTTCATCATATTAATATCACTTAACTCTTTTTCTAGCTTTGTTATAGCATAACCTACTCTCTCTATTTCTTTTTGGGCAGACTTAACAGCATCATGTTTCATAATGGATGTAATAGTTCCTCCACCTAATATGTCCCAAGTTGCCAACCCTGATGCATCATTAAGATATTTTAATGCAGAATTAATTGTGAAATCACAATTAATAGCTTCATCTATTGCTTCTTTTATCTCTATACCTTCTTTTACATATCTGTTTATTGAGGCTTCTATTTCTTCAAGTTCTAACCTCTTATTTAAGTCTATCCCCTTTAATAACTCTGACTTTTCCTGAATAAGCTCTTCATATCTTTCTTCATAATTACTAATAGACTCAATTCTAATTTTTGTAGTTTCTAAATCATTCTTTAACGCTTCAACAGTAACTCTGTATTCTTCGTATCTTAACTTTGCCTCTAAATATTCTTGTTCTTCTTTGTATAACTTTTCTTCCCTAAAATTAAATATAGTACTTATTATATTTACCACTGATATTTTATTAAATTTCTCTACATCCTTAAATTCTTTATTCAGCTTTTCTTCTAACCCTTCTAATACCTTATTCTTTCTATAGTAGGTATCTTCTAAAGTAACTAATTTTTCTTCTAAGGTTTCCTTTAATAAAATATTATCCTTACATTCTCTCAGTTCTCTATTAATATCTTCAAACATTTATATGCCTCCTATAACTATTTAATTAATCAATATACCTTATCTTCTGATATTTCGTAACCTAATTTCTTCTGTAAATTTAAAGACTTAATGTTATCTTCTATAACTTGTCCATAAATATAAGCCCCAGATTTTATTCTTTCGTTTGTAGCTACAGCCTGAAGTCTTAATGCTATACCCCTTCCTCTATATTCAGGTAATACCTCAAGCATACCTATTGAACCTTCTTTATGATAACCAATAAATCCCATAAATCTCCATCAATAAAAGCTCCATATACTGCATCATTTCTTATTCTATCTTATAATAATATAAAATCTAACTCTTTATGTCCAACTATCAACTCTGCATCTTTAGGAATCATATTAACTATATTTTTAGTTGACCTTTCATCTAATGCGTACATCATATAAGCTTTAAATATCTTCTCATATATCAATATTCCTTTGGAATATAAAAAAATCGCCAAGGCGACTGTGGAGCCGTCTATTTTTTTCGCCCATCTGAATAAGTGATATTCCAAATTTAAATTTGGTAAATAGAACTTACTCATTAGAGCTTCCGAAGCTTGCCTGAGGAAAATCTTGCAGGGGTATATATTTTATTTTATATTTTTTAATATGAAAATGTAATAATTCCTTTGATTTATAGCTAATTGAAATTTTATACTTTCCTTGACAGTTAAAAAGAAGTCATCTCTTGATAACTTCCCTTTAACTGTTATTTCCTTTTTTAATAGTTAACCATAATAGAATTAAAGCAATTATAGTAATTATAAGTTTAATGCTACCTTCATTTGCATTTATAAATTCATAACTTACTAAAGCCTCTAAGGCTATTGAAGGGATCTTTCCTAAAAAAGTTGTTACAACAAATATAAATGAATTTACACTGCTTAATGCTGCACCTAAAGTTATAAATCCTGAAGGAATAAATGGTATTAATCTTCCTTCAAAAATAAGAACACCGGCCTTCCAACCTTTACTCTTTACTAAATTATCAACTAACCTATACTTTCCTAATATAGAGGCAATACTTTTTTTTAAACCTAACCTATAAACTTTAAAACTTATATATCCCCCTATACTTTCACCAAGTAAGGATATTATAAATCCCCAAATTGGTCCAAAAAATATAATATTAGCTCCAGTTACAAATATGGATGGAACTACTCCTAGTAAAGCAATTATAATACTAATTATTATTGATATAACAATTGCAAACTCTCTATATTGTCCTAAAATCTCTAATACACTATCAATACTAAACATTTTCTAATATATCAATTACATCTAACAAACTTTCGCATATCCTATATGATTTAGATTTCATATTTTCATCTGGTTCTTTCATATCTGGAATATTTACTCCTAACATTCCTGCACTATAAGCTGCTTCTATTCCAGCACCTGAATCCTCTAAAACCATACACTCTTTTGGTTCTACCCCTAGTTTTTCTGCCGCTTTTAAGAATATCTCTGGGTCTGGCTTAGAATTTACAACTTCATCACCACATATAACATAATCTGCTTTTTCTAACACACCACCTAATTTAAGTAAATACTCTGCTCTATCTCTTGAAGTAGAGGTAGCAACAGCAACCTTATACCTATTCTCCTTAAGATAATCTAAAAGCTCATGAATTCCTCTTTTTAGTGGTATACCATCTTTTTCAATAGCATTCATTTGATGCTTTATCTTTTTCTCATATAAGCTTTCTAACGGAAAATCTTCACCGAATTTTTCTATCATAAGCTTTCCAAATCCCTTAAGATTTCTTCCAATTAAAGTACAGTAGAAAGTTCTATCCATCTCATATCCTATTTCTGCACAAATATCTCTCCATGCATTAAATGATAGTATTTCTGTATCAAAAATAAGACCATCCATATCAAATATTACACCATTTACCCTTCTCATATATAGCCTCCTTAGTTTATCTGAGTTTATTTATTACTTGAAAGATATGAATTTATAAATAAATCAATATCTCCATCCATTACTCCATTAACATTAGATGTTTCCACATTAGTTCTATGATCTTTAACCATACTATAAGGATGGAACACATAAGATCTTATTTGACTTCCCCATCCCATATCCTTTAAATCTCCAGTTAAGTCTTCTATTTTTTCTTTATGTGCTCTTTCTTTTAACTCTATTAACTTTGCTTTTAGCATAGCCAT
This sequence comes from Clostridium sp., assembly GCF_018372875.1. Classification (GTDB taxonomy): domain Bacteria; phylum Bacillota; class Clostridia; order Clostridiales; family Clostridiaceae; genus Clostridium. The sequence goes on from NZ_JAHAIF010000033.1 coordinate 17,641, forward strand.
AGCAGTATCTCTATTAGCAAATTGGCTTCTTTCATTTTGACATTGTACAACTATTCCAGTTGGAATGTGAGTTATTCTTACCGCTGATTCTGTTTTATTAACATGTTGACCACCAGCTCCACCTGATCTATAGGTATCTACCTTTAAATCATCCGACTTTATATCAATATCTTGTTCTTTTGTAAGCTCTGGTAATACTTCAAGTGAAGCAAAGGATGTTTGTCTCTTACCATTAGCATTAAAAGGAGATATTCTTACAAGTCTATGAACACCTTTTTCAGCTTTTAAATATCCATAAGCATTATCACCTTTAACTCTTAGAGTAACGCTCTTTATACCAGCTTCATCGCCTTCTAATAAGTCTAAAGTTTCAACCTTATACCCTTTCTTTTCACACCATCTTGTATACATTCTAAGAAGCATTTCAGTCCAATCATTAGCATCTGAACCTCCTACTCCTGCATGTAAAGTTAAGATAGCGTCATTACCATCATACTCTCCTGATAATAATATCTCTATTTTATATTGATAAAGTTCCTTTTCCAATTCCCTTACTTCAGAGATTATTTCTTGTGCTGACTCTTCATCATCCTCTTCCATAAGTTCATAAAGAACCTCTATATCCTCAACTCTTCTTACAAAATCATCATGTCTAGAAACTTTATCTTTAATTCTTTTACTTTCTTTTGTAACTTCTTCTGCCCTTTTTATATCATCCCAAAATCCACTTTCCTGCATTTGAAGTTCTAATTCTTTTAATTGTTTTTCTAAAGCTTCCTTGTCAAAGTGAAGCCCCCATTTCCTCTATAGTCTCTTTTAAGCTAGGAACCTTGCTCATTTCCTTTTCTAGATCAAGTATCATATAATCATCTCCTTCACTCTTAAAAAGGCTAACCATCAAATGGTTAGCCTATACATATTCTATGCTTCTCTTCCACAGCAGTTCTTATACTTTTTACCACTACCACATGGACATGATTCATTTCTGCCAATTTCTATTTTCTTTCTTACAGGCTCTCTCTTTGTTGACTTTGAATCCCCATCAGCTCCTGCATGAACAGCTGAAGTTTCCTTAGCTACTCTTTCTCTTTCTGGAGCTTTTTCCATTTGAACATGGAAGATATATTTAACTGTATCAGTTTTGATTCCTTGAATCATTTCATCAAACATTTCACTACCCTCCATTTGGTAAGCTTGAACAGGGTCTTGTTGCTTAAATGCTCTTAATCCCATACCTTGCTTTAAGTGATCCATGTTATCAATATGATTCATCCACTTTGAATCAACTGTTCTAAGAAGAATTACTCTTTCAATTTCTCTCATCTTTTCAGAACCAAATTCTTCTTCTTTTCCATTGTAAATTTCAGTTGCTATACTCTTATACTTTTCAATGATTTCATCATTAGTAATCTTCATTAATTCTTCAACTGTTACTCTATTATCTGGAATGCATATGTCATCTAAATATGCAATAAGCTTCTTCATTTCAACTTCAACATCGTCACCCTCAACACCATTTAAGTGGCTTAATACAGCATTTGAGATAACATCTGAAGTCATATTTAGAATTTGATCCTTTAAGTCTTCGCCTTCTAGAACTTGTGCTCTTTGCTTGTAGATAACTTCTCTTTGCATATTCATAACATCATCATATCCTAATAATGTTTTTCTTATGTTAAAGTTATTACCTTCAACCTTCTTTTGAGCATTTTCTATTTGTTTAGTAATTATCTTATTTTCTATAGCATCATCATCTTCTAATCCTATCTTATCAACAACTGCTTGAATCTTATCAGAACCAAAGATTCTCATTAAGTCATCATCTAATGATATATAGAATGTAGAAGAACCTGGATCTCCTTGTCTTCCTGAACGTCCTCTTAATTGGTTATCAATTCTTCTAGACTCATGTCTTGCAGTACCAATGATCTTAAGACCACCAACTTCAACTACACCTTCTCCAAGCTTAATATCAGTACCTCTACCAGCCATGTTAGTAGCTATAGTTACCATCCCTAACTCACCTGCATGAGATATGATTTCAGCTTCTTGTTCATGATACTTAGCATTTAATACTTGGTGAGGAATTCCTCTCTTTTTAAGTATTTTTGATAATTCTTCTGACTTTTCAATACTTACAGTACCAACAAGAATTGGTTGACCTGTCTTATGAGTTTCTATTATATCCTCAACTATTGCATTAAACTTACCTTTTTCATTTTTAAATACAAGGTCTGCATTATCTACTCTTTGTACTGGTCTATGTGTTGGAACAACTATAACGTCTAGTCCATAAATTTCTCTAAATTCATTTTCTTCTGTTAACGCTGTACCTGTCATACCTGATAATTTATTATACATTCTAAAGTAATTTTGGAATGTAATTGTAGCTAAAGTCTTAGATTCTCTTGCAATCTTAACTCCTTCTTTAGCTTCAATAGCTTGATGAAGACCATCTGAATATCTTCTACCTTCCATAAGTCTTCCTGTAAATTCATCAACTATTATAACTTCTCCATCCTTAACCATGTAATCCTTATCTCTTCTCATAGAGTAGTTAGCTTTTAAGGCTTGAGTTACATAGTGTTGAAGGGCCATATTATCAGCATCTGCATAGTTATCTAGCTTAAAAGCTCTTTCTGCTTTTTCTACACCTGAATCAGTTAACATAACTGCATTAGCTTCTTCATCTATTGTATAATCTTCCTCTTCTCTTAAAGTCTTTACAAAGTAATCTGCTACTTTATAGAATTCAGTTGATTTTTCACCTGCTCCTGAAATTATAAGTGGTGTTCTAGCTTCATCGATAAGAATAGAGTCAACCTCGTCCACTATACAGAAGTTAAGTTGTCTTTGTACTCTTTCTTCTTTGTAAATAACCATATTATCTCTTAAGTAGTCAAACCCAAATTCATTATTTGTTCCATAAGTAATATCAGAACAATATGCTTCTCTTCTTTGGTCATTTGTCAGTTCATGAACAATAACGCCTGTAGTTAAACCTAAGAAATTGTAAATTTGGCTCATCCACTCCATATCTCTTTTTGCAAGATAATCATTAACTGTTATTATGTGAACCCCATTTCCAGATAACGCATTTAAATATGCGGGTAATGTAGCAACTAATGTTTTACCTTCACCAGTTTTCATTTCTGCAATTCTTCCTTGGTGAAGTACAATTCCTCCAATAAGTTGCTCTCTATAATGTTTCATTTGAAGAACTCTCCAAGATGCTTCTCTAACAGTTGCAAAAGCTTCTACTAGTATATCATCAAGAGTTTCTCCATTTGCTAATCTCTGTTTAAATTCAACAGTTTTATTCTTTAATTCTTCGTCTGTTAACTTAGACATTGACCCATCTAACGCTTCAATTTTATCAACAATAGGTTTTATTCTATTAACTTCTCTTTCACTGTATGATTTAAATAATCCTCCAAAAAGTCCCATAATTTCATCCTTTCAACTATTTATTAATAACATTACGCTATAATTTCATATTCTAATTTCTATATTTATAAATTATACCATTGTAACTTATATATATACAACAATTATAACTATTTATTAACATAAATGCAAAAACTCCATAGAGCCTTGGATCTCTCCTTAACCCTATGGAGTCTACACTCTTTATTTATATTCTGGTTCTATTAAACCATAATTTCCATCTTTTCTTTTATAAACAACACTTACGTTATTTGTATCAGCATCTTGATATACAAAGAAACTATGTCCTAGTAATTCCATTTGTAGTACAGCTTCATCTGCAGACATTGGTTTTACATTAAAAGACTTAGTCTTTACAATTCTTGAAGTATCCTCATCAGCATCTTCGTTCTTAAATTCTAATGAATTGAACTCTGGATACCTTAATGACCCTGAATTATTCTTTCTAGAAAGCTTTGTTCTTTGTTTCCTTATTTGTCTTACAAGCTTTTCTTCTACAAGGTCAATTGACTTATACATGTCATCTGTGACCTCTTCTCCTCTTAGAATAACCCCATTAAAAGGAATTGTCACTTCTATTCTTTGTCTATTTTTTTGTACACTTAATGTAGCTCTTGCTTCTACATCCGGTCCAAAGTACTTCTCCAGTTTAGAGATCTTTCTTTCCACCATTTCCTTTAATGAAGGTGTTAACTCAATATTTTTTGCTATTACTGTCACTTTCATAAGCCCAGCCCCTCTCATAATTATTGTGATTCTTTAGACCTTTATTAAGTTGTTTTTTTATTGTACTTTAATTTTACATAACTTCTGAAATCTTAACAACTTTGAATTTTCAGAATATTCTTTTACTTTATTCATACTACTTCAACTATCTTAATATTCCTCTTTTTTTTGCAAAATATGTATACAACTTATCATTTGACATAATTGTTAATCCTACACTTTACTCGTTAAGTAATTTGTATCTTACTTCCTTTTCCAGACAAAAAAAGGTGTGATGGATATTTATTTTGCTTGTTCCGTCGCTACGCTCCAAGTTACATCAAAACCAATATCCACCACACTTATACTAAAGGTAATGAAAATATAAAATTTTATCCTTTCTAAACACAAAAAAAGAGCAGTGTTTACACTACTCTTGTTAAGCTAGCTGACCTGGTCTTTGCCCCCACACTCGCCTACTGGAGATTTCGCTACCCAGAATTACCCTCTCACTACTAACCCTCTCAATTAAAATTGGTAGGACTTACTTCTATACCGCACCATGCTCATCAAAACTTTGTTTGAGTTACGTGGATCGTTTTGCCTGCGACTAGCCTCGACTTTCAACCACAGACCTAGCTTACACTAATATTATACATACGATTTTGCCATAGTCAACAATTTTATTTGAACAACCCCTGATTCTTTTAATACTCGCTCTGCTTCATGAAGGGTTGCACCTGTTGTAATTACATCATCTAGTATTATAAATTTCTTTCCTTTTACTTCTTCTTTATTAATAACTTCAAATACACCTTTTATATTTTTTAATCGCTCTTCTCTTTTTAAAGTCTTCTGTATCTTGCTACCTTTAACTCTTTTTAAGGTATTTAATATGGTAAAATTATTTCTTAAGCCTAATTCTTTAGCCAAATACTCACATTGGTTAAAACCTCTCATCTTAAGACTTTCTTTTCCTATAGGAATATATGTTATTATATAATCTTTTTCTATAAAATCAACTAGTCTTTCCTCAACTAGCCTAACAAGTTCTTCCCCTGCATCAAATCTTCCCTTAAATTTAAATTTTAATATTAATTCCTTTAATGCACCTTTATAATATCCAAGACAAAGCTCCCCATTATCACAATATGTAATTGAAGCTTTACATTTATTACATAACCCATATGTATCCTCTGCTCCACATACTATACACTTGCTATCCCTTGGATAAATTATTTCTAATAAACTTCTTTTTATTATTGATAAAACATTTATAATCCTTTTTCCCATAACATTTTATTAAAATCTCTAGACACATCCCTAACCTTATCTATAGTATTAGTTACTTCATTTGCTACAAATAATATTTCTGAAGTTTTACTTAATGTTTTTGATATTTGACCACATATATACATAAGCTGTTTATAACTGTACTCATCACTGTCTGCAAATAGTACTATAGCATCTCCAATGTTAGTCCCCTCTAAAGATATCTCCTTAAAATCTGTTATTATAAATGTTGCCTTATCTTTTACTTTTAAAACATTTATCTTATTATTTTTATCTTTGTATACTTTTTTTATTTGAACCTTATTTAATTTAAGCTTATTTGAATAATATTCATATACATTTTCTAAAGCTTCACTATTAGGAACATATATCACTAAATTTCTTTTATTATCCTTAAACCACTTTATATAATCATATAAAATATATGGAATATCCTTATTTAAATCAATTCTTGTATTTATAACTCTAGGTTCTATAAATGGCTTTTTAGTAACTATAGGTGTGCACTCTATTTTATCTCCTAGCATAGTTACCTCTTCTAAAGAATATACTATTATCCGTTCTGACTTACTAATTATAAAGTTATATATATCCCTTAACTTTCTATTGTCTATAGTAGAAAAATTCGATATATCATCTAAAATAACTAAATCGTAATCTCCTTCTATATTATTTATATGTTTATACTTTACAAAGTTAATATCACATTCTCCAAGACCACTTTCTAATTTACAATAAGTCATATGCTTATACTTATTACTTAATCCATCTAATAATTTCTTTTCTTGATACCCTTCATCTGATATATATAAAACTTTCTTTCTCTCGGAAACAAAATAACTTACTATATCTACAAAAATTGTATTTGTATTAAAAGGACATGTACTTATAGATAAAGTTTTTATACCACTTTTATACCAACTATATATTCTTCTAGAAATATCTACTATCTCTTCTGATATATTTTTATTAAATATAACCATATTACCCTCTCTTTTTTATTCTATTACATCACTATTAAGTAAATCTTTTATTCTATTCTCTAATGATGAATATCTCTCAGTGCTATTAGTGTTTGTAACCATATACTGAAGCGCCCTTGGATATCCAACCACTGTTACTAGCTCCTTTGCTCTCGTTATTCCAGTGTATATTAAATTTCTATTCATCAAGAAAGGTGATCCCATAAATGATGGAATAATTACAACCTTAAATTCACTTCCTTGACTTTTATGTATTGTAATTGCATAAGCCAATTCTAATTCTTCAATATTTTCAGAATCATATATCACCTTTTTTTCATCATCAAATATTACTGTAATGCTTCCTCTTTCATTATCAATACTTTGAACGAATCCCATATCTCCATTAAATACACCTTCACCGTCAAGATCTCCCTTGCCACTTATAGAAGTCCATTTTATTGAGTAATTATTTTTAGTTTGCATAACCTTATCCCCTTCTCTAAGAATAAGATTCTTCATCTTTTTCTCTTTTTTATCCTTTGAGGGTGGATTTAATATTTCTTGTATTTTTTCATTCAAATTTATTATTCCTAAAACTCCTTTTTTCATAGGACTTAAAACTTGAATATCCCTTCTTCTATCCCATGACTTATTGAAGTTTGGCAATCTCCTATTAACTAAATCTAAAGTAACAGAAAGTATATTATCTATATTCTCTTCCTTTAAAAAATAAAAATCTTTATTCTTTTGATTCAAATATGGCATCTCTCCATTATTTATTCTATGTGCATTAGTGATAATTAAACTCTCTGCTCCCTGTCTAAATATTTCTTTTAATCTAACTACCTTGATTAATCCACTATTTATTAAGTCCTTTAATACATTTCCAGGCCCTACTGATGGTAATTGATCCACATCTCCTACAATAATAAGCCTTGTTCCAACTCTTATGGATTTTAATAAGCTGTGCATTAAGAATATATCTATCATAGAAGCTTCATCTATTATTACTACATCTCCATCTAATGGTTCATCTGATTCATCATCTAAAGGAGTATCATCATCCCCAGCCCCTATATCTAATAATCTATGTATGGTTTTTGCTTCTCTTCCAGTTGATTCAGTCATTCTCTTAGCTGCTCTTCCTGTTGGGGCTGCTAAAAGAACCTTCATTCCCTCATTTTCATAAATTTCAATTATGCTCTTTATAATTGTTGTTTTTCCCGTTCCTGGTCCTCCAGTTATTATTTCTATTCCATCAGTAAAAGCCCCCATAATAGCTTCTTTCTGAGAGTCTGCAAAGTTAATGCCACTTTTCTTTTCAAACAAAGAAATTTCAAATTCTATATCTGTATTAATAGTTTGATAATTTTGAATTGATAACCTTGCTATTCTTTCTGTTATACCTAATTCAGTATAATAAAATATAGGTATAAATACACATTCTATATCATTTATTTTTTGCACTATTAGGTTTTTCTCTAAAAATGAATTATATATATTTCCTTCTATTAGTTCTTCCTTAACCAGTAAAAGTTCTTTAGTTTCTTCTATAACCTTATCCTTAGGCATATATGTATTTCCAGCAGCACAGAATCTATTTATTACAAAGTCTATTCCACTCTTTATTCTAGAATCAGACTCTCTATTTATTCCTATCATTGACCCAATTCTATCTGCTGTAGCAAAACCTATTCCTTTTATTTCTCTACAAAGAATATAAGGGTCCTTCTGAACAATATCTTTAGCATTAGGCCCAAATCTTTTATATATCTTTAAACACTGCCCATGAGTTATGCCAAAACCTTGAAAATATATCATTATATCTTTTAAATCATGCTGTTCTAAATATGATTCATAGATAATATTAAATTTCTTTTCTCCAATACCATCAATCTCTTTTATTCTTTCTATATTATTATCTAATATATCCATGGCCTCTTCACCAAAATGATCTATGATTTTCTTTGCTGTAACAGGACCAATTCCTCTAATTATTCCAGATGATAAATACTTCTCTAAACCATCTATTGTAGTTGGCATAATCTCTTCACATTTACTAATACTAAACTGCTTACCAAATTGTTTATGCATTATCCAAGTACCAGTTAATTTTACATGTTGCCCTTCTCTTAAGTAAGGGATTGTTCCTACAGCTGTTATAGGTTTATTCTCTATATTAATTTTAGATACTACATATCCTGTATCATCACTTTTAAAAAATATTACTTCAACAAAGCCTTCCAAGACTTCCATATTATCTCTCCACATCCAATAAACTTATTTTTATTCTTGACTATATATATTATAATTATATCATAGGATTATAAAGTTTCTAAAAATTCATGGAGGTGTTTTAATGCTAATAAAAAATTGTAATATTATTTATTTAGACAAAATCGAAAAAGGTTCTATACTAGTTGAAAACGGAAAGATCAAAGAAATTAACCCTTCCAATGTTAACGATACAGAAGTTATAGATGCTGAAGGTTTATATCTTTCACCAGGATTTATTGATGTTCATATTCACGGTGCTGGTGGTTGCGATACCATGGATGGTACTGTTGAATCTATAAATACAATTGCAAAAACAATAGTTCAACATGGTACAACATCTTTTACACCAACTACAATGACAGTTGCTGCTGAAGATATAAGAAAATCTATGGAAGTTATTAAAAAACTTAAAGAAGAAGGAACTGAAGGTGCCAATGTATTAGGAGCTCACTTAGAAGGACCTTTCATAAGCCCAAAAGCAATTGGTGCTCAAAATCCAAACTTCTTACTTGCTCCATCAGTAGAAAACTATAATAAAATAGTTGGTGACTATAGTGATGCTGTTGTATCTATCACAATGGCTCCGGAAGTTGAAGGTGCAAAAGAATTAATTAAGTACCTTTCTGATAATGGTGTTACAGTATCTATGGGGCACACAAAAGCTACTTATGATGAAGCTATAGAGGGAATAAAATGTGGTGCATGCCACTCAACTCATCTTTACAACGCAATGACTCCTTTTACTCATAGAGAACCAGGTGTTGTAGGTGCTACATTTGATACTGATATAACTACAGAAACAATTTCTGATGGTATCCATATTTCTTACCCTGCTTTAAGAACAGCCTATAAGCAAAAGGGAACTGATAAAGTTTTATTAGTTAGTGATGCTATGGAAGCTTGTGGTATGCCAGATGGTCAATATTCTTTAGGTGGTCAAGATGTTATAGTTAAAAATGGTGCTGCAAGATTATTAGATGGAACCTTAGCTGGTTCTGTTCTTACTCTTGATAAAGCTGTTAAGAATATATATAACAACTCAGATTATCCTTTAAATGAAGTTGTAAGAATGGCTACTTACAATGGTGCAAAGCACTGTCATGTTGAAGATCATAAAGGTTTAATAAAAGAAGGATATGATGCTGACCTTATATTATTCAATGAAGATATAGAAATTCAAAAAGTTTTCGTTAACGGAAAAGAAGTTTATAATAGATAATAAAAAGGCTTATTGCAAATTACTGCAATAAGCCTTTTTTCTATAATAATTTTTTAATTTCTTCAACCTTGTTTAATTGTTCCCATGGAAGATTTAAATCTGTTCTTCCAAAATGTCCATAAGCAGCAGTTTGCTTATATATTGGTCTTCTTAAATCTAAATCTTTGATTATTGCACCTGGTCTTAGGTCAAACACCTTTTCAACTATATCAATTATAGTTTCTTCATCAACTTTTCCAGTTCCAAATGTCTCAACTTCTATTGATACTGGCCTTGCAACACCTATAGCATAAGCCAATTGTATTTCAAGCTTATCTGCAAGCCCAGCAGCTACTAAGTTTTTAGCAACCCATCTTGCTGCATACGCTGCTGATCTATCTACCTTTGTTGGATCTTTTCCTGAGAATGCTCCACCACCGTGTCTTCCCATTCCTCCATAAGTATCAACTATTATCTTTCTTCCTGTTAATCCTGAATCCCCCTGAGGACCCCCTACAACGAATCTTCCAGTAGGATTTATGTAGTATTTAGTGTTTTCATCTAATAATTCAGCTGGAACCACTTCTCTTATTACGTATTCCATTAAATCTTTTTCTATTTGCTCTAAAGTAACTTCTTCACCATGTTGAGTAGAAATAACTATTGCATCTATTCTCTTAGCAGTGTTATTTTCATATTCAACTGTTACTTGCGTTTTACCATCTGGTCTTAAATAATCTAGTGTTCCATTCTTTCTAACTTCAGTTAGTCTTCTAGAAAGTCTATGAGCCATAGCTATTGGTAGTGGCATAAATTCTGGAGTTTCATTTGTTGCAAAACCAAACATCATACCTTGGTCTCCAGCACCTACTGCTTCAACATCATCCTTATCACCTTTTTTAGATTCTAAAGCTTCGTCTACTCCCATTGCTATATCAGCTGATTGTTCATCTATAGTAGTCATAACTGCACATGTATCACAGTCAAATCCATACTTAGCTCTATCATAACCTATTTCTCTTATTGTTTCTCTAACAACTTTAGGAATGTCAACATAACAATTTGTTGTTATTTCTCCCATTACCATTACTAATCCTGTTGTCGTACATGTTTCACATGCTACTCTTGCATTTGGATCCTTTGATAAAATGGCATCTAGTACTGCATCAGATATTTGATCACATATTTTATCTGGATGTCCTTCTGTTACTGATTCTGATGTAAATAATCTTTTCATAATTTGTCTTCTCCTTCCAAATGTTTTTAGGCAATAAAAAAACCCTTCGATAAGAAGAGACTTTACTATATAATCTCTCTCATCTCGTAGATAAAAATCTACAGGAATTGGCACCTTGTAATATAACAGGTTGCCGGGTTTCATCGGGCCCTTTCCCTCCACCTCTCTTGATAAGAGTTTTTTATTTAATTTTTGCAAATTCATTGTAACATATTATTTTTTTAAACTCAATAGTATTTATTACATAATTTAAACTTTTATCCACAGAAGATTTTTTTCTATCCACAGATTTTATTAATTTAATACACACTATCAACTTTTAAGGAATTAAAAAAAAGCAAGTAACCTTGCTTTTCAATGGTGGAGGAGGACGGATTCGAACCATCGAAGCGAATCGCAACAGATTTACAGTCTGCCCCCTTTGGCCACTCGGGAACTCCTCCATTAATGGAGCTGGCAATAGGAATCGAACCTACAACCTGCTGATTACAAGTCAGCTGCTCTACCGTTGAGCCATGCCAGCATATTATATTTATTTTTTAAGTTT
>NZ_JAHAIF010000034.1 GCF_018372875.1 Clostridium sp.
CTATAAATTTATTTGTCTATAGCGAGGCTGCAAATTTCCTATCTATTGTCAAGTATCTTTTATATTTAATTTTTATTTTTTCTTAAGTTGACGACATTGTGCGTTCGGCGCGCCAAGCATTGATCCAGTAGTTCTAATAAAAATTGTTATGATTCAATATTTATTTGGAATTCCTTCAATGAGACAAACAATAAGAGAAATTGAAGTGAATATAGCTTATAGATAGTTTATTGGATATTCATTTACAGAAAGATACCTCACTTTTCTACTTTTAATAAAAACTATGAAAGAAGATTTAAGAATACTAGTTTGTTTAATAATATATTTACTAAAATCCTAGAGCAAGCTAATAAACACGGTTTTATTAACTTATCTGAGGTGTACATAGATTCTACTCATATAAAAGCAAGTGCAAATAAGAAAAAGTATACTAAGCAAGAAATTGATGTTTAAGCAAAGAAGTATCAGGAACAATTAGATAAAGAAATAAATGAAGATAGAATAAAACACGGTAAGAAACTTTTGAACAAAGAAAATAAGCCTACCGAAACGAAAGTTGCCACAGTAAGTAATACCGATCCAGATAGTGGTATGTTTTTTAAAAGTTAAAAAGAGAAGTGTTTTGCTTATTCAGCGCATACAGCTTGCGATAAAAATAACTATATACTAGAGTTCGATATTACGAGTGGTAACATCCATGATAGTGTTGGTTTTATTGGACTATATGAAAAGTTAAAAGATAGATTTTCTACTGATGAAATCATAGCTATAGCTATGGATGCGGGGTATATTACACCGTATATTTGTAAACAACTATTTACTGATAATATCTTACCAGTACTTCATTATAAACGTCCTATGACTAAAGAAGGGGTCTTTAAAAAGCATGACTATGTTTTTTATGAAGCCAACGATTGTTATATATGTCCTAATTTTAAAATATTAAAATATAGCACTACAAACCGAGATGGATACAGGGAATATAAATCAAATCCATGCGAATGTAGTAAGTGTCCTTATTTAGATAAATGTACTAATAGTAAAAATCATCAAAAGGTTATTACTCAACATATTTGGAAAGAGTTTGTTGATGAAGCAAATCATCTTAGACATGACAAATATGTAAAATTTGTATATAAAGCTTGTAAAGAAACAATAGAACGGGTTTTTGCAGATGCTAAAGAAAAGCATGGTATGCGTTATACACATTTAAGAAGCTTGGCTAAAGTTACTATAGAGGTCACGCTTATTTATGCATGCATGAATTTGAAGAAGATGGCAAACCATCTGTGGAAAAAGCGTGGTAGCTATCGCTCCGATAGCCCACTCAATCACTCTCCTATAAAAATGTACAAATTAAGTTTAAGAATAATAGCAAAAAGCATTTTCTCTAATTTGGAGTATGTCAATAATTTTGTGTAAACTTTAGAAAAATATTTTTTATTGTAGGTTGTAAGTATACTTTATACATCCAACCTTATTTTTATATTTATAGAAAATGTATGTAATAATATCTGTGATTTAATAAGAGTTTAAAATTTTAATTTAAAATAATTGGTCGTCTAAACGCCATTCGAAGAAGATAGAAAGCTGTGCTAATATTTGAGCCCATCCTCGAATAGATTGAGTCCAGTTTTTACCAATATCAATTGTAGCTAAATATAAGATTTTCATTAATGATTCATCATTTGGAAATATCAATTTAGTTCTAGTTACTTTTCTCAATTGGCGATTATAACTTTCCATCGCATTGGTAGTATAGATAATCTTTCTTATTTCAGGTGGATACTTAAAAAATGTAGCTAGTTCATCCCAATTATTTCTCTAGGATTTTATAGCAATCAAGTATTTTTCACCCCATTTATCTTCTAACTTATCTAGCTGCGCTAACGCCTGTTCTTCAGTGCTGGCAGTATATACAAGTTTCAAGTCTGCATTAAATGCCTTTAAATCCTTATATGATAGATATTTACTTGAGTTTCTTATTTGATGGATTATGCATTTTTGAATTTAAGTATTAGGATATACTGCTTTAATAGCTTCAGTAAATCCATTTAATCCATCTACAGATGTTATTAAAATATCTCTTACTCCTCGATTTTTTAATTCGTTAAGAACTAAAAGGCAATACTTTGATGACTCTGATGCACCTATCCAAATCCCAAGTACTTCTTTCTTACCTTGCATATTCACACCGATTGCTGCATAAGCAGCCTTAGAAACTACTGCATTATCTTTTCTAACCTTAAAGTGAATAGCATCCATAAATATAATAGGATACACTTCATCAAGAGGCCTATTTTGCCATTCCTTAATCATAGGAATTACCTTGTCAGTTATATTAGATATAAGTGTCGGTGAAACATCCATACCGTAAATTTCATTAACTTGTGCTGCAATATCTCTTGTGCTCATTCCTTTAGAATACATGCCTATTATAGAGTTTTCTAAGTGCGATACATCCGTTTGGTGTTTCTTAACAATTTCAGGTTCAAATGAACCTTCTCGATCCCTTGGAACATCTAAGTCAAAATAACCTAGATTAGATTTCATAGTCTTACTACTTTTTCCGTTACGACTGTTAGTAGTATTTTTGTTTTGATAATCATATTTAGAGCAACCAAGATGGTTATCCATCTCCGCTTCAAGCATTTGCTAAAGCAATTCTCCAAAGAGATCCTTTAAAACATTCTGAACATCATCAGCTGTTTTCATATTTGGATTTGCTGCTATAATCCTTTTAATTTCTTCTTTTGAAAATGACATAGTCTGTGTCCTCCTCGTATAGATAATTTATTATACATTATCTTCTGAAGTTTACACAGACTATTTTACACTCTCCTAATTTGAGAAAATGCTTTTTGTCTACAGTCTGAAATAACTGGAAACTAAGTTTCCAGTTGTTTTTTTTCTATAAGATTATTAGCTAAATCTACTATTGCTTTAATTGAGTAAGTAGAAGATAATTCTTTCAAATTCTTTTTAGCATCAATTAAATGTTTAGGATTATCAATTAACATATCTATGAGATTGTTAATTTCCTTAACATTATTTATATAATATGCATATCCATTAGATGCTAAAAATTCAGTATTCTCCATTTCTTGTCCAGGAATTGCAAAGGGAATTATTAAAGGAAGATTTTTTACTATTGCTTCACTTACTGTAAGTCCACCTGGTTTTGAAATTATTAAATCTGAATATTCCATAAATGAAGCTATATCATTTGAAAAACCTAAAATATGAAGCTTCTTATTTATATAAGTGTGTTGGGATTTTTTTAATAAAGAGTATTTTAGTTTTTTATTTTTTCCACAAACAACAGTTATTCTTAATTTATGTTTATTATTTAAAAGCTCATCTAAGACATAGGATATATTTTTTAATCCCATACTGCCACTCATTAATAATAAATTGAAGTATTCTTCATCTTTAATTTCTGGTATTGTTTCATCTCTTTCAAAGAAACTTTCTCGTATAGGTATACCGTAAGGAAAAATCTTTGAAGAATCTATACCCTGTTTTATAAGGGAGTCTTTAGTAAATTGACTACCAGTTATATAGGCATCAACAGAGGGATGAACGTATGTATAGTGTGCTTTAAAATCAGTAACTACAGAGATAAATGGTATCTTCATACCCTTCTTCTTTAATCGAGATATTATATTAACAGTAAAAGGATGAGTACCAATTATTATATCGGGTTTTTTATCTTCAATAAGTTTGGTTAGTTTTTTATCTGTTCCTTTAAAAACTAAAGGTAAAAACTTATATATAAATTTATGATCTGTTAATTTATAAGTCCAACCATATATCTTAGGAAATTTTGATGCAGATATTTCATAACCTTGAACTATAATATCATTTAAAAACTTATTATTACCTTCAAGGAAGTCATGCTTAATGCATGTAAAGCCTTCAGATTCAAAAGTTTCTAATAATGAATTTGCAGCTTGATTATGCCCCTGACCTGTAGAAGTAGTTAAGATTAAAACTTTTTTCATTTAATTCACTCGCTTTTATTATGTTATATAATTCCTAGATATAGTTTAACATGATTTATGTAAAAAATCTCAATGTTAAAGTAATTTTAAGAAAAAGAAAATGGGAAAGACTAGTAGTCTTTCCCATAATTTCTTACTTACCTTGGTTAAGGTTAAATCTCTTATTGAACTTGTCAACTCTTCCGCCGACGTTCACAGCCTTTTGCTTACCAGTGAAGAATGGGTGGCATTTAGAGCATATTTCTACTTTAAGTTCATCTTTAACTGAACCTGTTGTAAAAGTATTTCCACATGCACACTTAACCACAGCATCGTGGTGGTATTCAGGATGTATGCCTTCTCTCATTTATTTCACCTCTTTCGAAATTGTCCACTAAATGTGAACATCTTAAATAACTATTTGAGTATATCACAAGGCATATTTCGAGTCAAGAAGAGGTTATTTTTAAAAGTACTTTTTAATCAATTTGTAAAATGATATAATTTTTATAACCAAAGATAAGAGGAGAGATTATTTTATATGAGTAAGTTATATTTTAGATATGGTGCTATGAATTCAGGTAAATCAACTCATTTAATGCAGGTTGCCTATAACTATAAAGAAAGAGGAATGAGAGTTTTATTAATCAAACCTTCTACTGATAAAAAGGGTGGAGATAGACTTGTTTCTAGATTAGGCGTTGAAGTAAAGGTTGATATGATTGTAGATAAATATACGGATATTATTAGTGAAGTTAAGGAAAATATAGAGTTAAGTGGTAAGTTGGATTGTATATTGGTAGATGAGGTGCAATTTATGAGAAAGCATCAAATAGATGAATTGTTTGAGATAGCTGTTACCTTAGAAATTCCAGTAATATGTTATGGATTAAGAACCGACTTTAAGATGGAAGGGTTTGAAGGAAGTGAAAGACTTCTTTTAATTGCTCATAGTATAGAAGAGATGAAAACTATATGTAAATGTGGGAATAAAGCTTTATTAAATGGTAGAAAGGTTAATGAAAAATTTGTTTTTTCAGGAGATCAAATAGCTATTGATACAGTAGATAATGTTGAATATGAATCCTTATGTGGACAATGCTACTATAAATATAAAAATGAAGAGAAGTAAGTGAGTGATAATATGAAAAGAAAAGATGTTGGTGGGCAAGCTGTTATTGAAGGAGTAATGATGAGAGGCTCTAGAGGAATGGCAATAGCGGTAAGAAAAGAAGATGGAGAGATTGATGTAAAGGTTGAAAAAGTAGTACCATTAACTAAAAAATATAAGTTCTTAAATATTCCAATTATAAGAGGGATATTTGTATTGGTAGATTCCTTAAAAATAGGAATGGATTCTTTAAATCATTCAGCTTCATTTGTTAAAGAGGATGAAGATTATGAGCCAGAATCAAAATTTGAAAAGCTGTTAGATAAGTTTGAAGGGTGGCTTAGAAAAAAATATGGGGAAAGAGCTGAAGATATAATTATGAGTATAACAATGGGAATAGCATTTTTACTTGCTATTGGATTGTTTATAGGATTACCTACAGCTATAGCAACTATATTTAAAGGATTTGGTATTTCACCAATATTATTAAATTTAATAGAAGCCGCTATAAGAATATCAATCTTGGTAATATATATATGGGGAATTGCAAAGTTAGATGATATGTACAGGGTATTTCAATATCATGGAGCAGAGCATAAAGCTATTTTCTGTTATGAGGCGGAAGAAGAGCTTACAGTTGAAAATGTAAAGAAGTTCTCAAGATTTCATCCAAGGTGTGGTACTAACTTTTTATTTTTAATTATGTTTGTAAGTGTATTTATTTTCTCATTTACAGGATGGGGAGGATTTTTACAGAGAATAATATTAAGAATATTATTGATACCAATTGTAGCTGGAATAACATATGAAATTATAAAGTGGTTAGGTAAGAGTAATGGTGTTCTAGCTAGAATAATTTCTTATCCAGGAATAAAACTTCAAGGGTTAACAACAAGGGAGCCAGATGATAAGCAAATAGAAGTTGCAATAGCATCACTAAAGGCGGCTGAAGGTATCGAAGATAAGGAAAAAACAATAGGTGAACTTTTAAACGAAGGGACTAAAATACTAGGAGATGCTGATATAGATACATCTAGACTAGACTCACAATTATTACTTGGAAAAGTTTTAGAAAAGGATAAATTATATTTAATTACAAATTCTACAGAGAAGGTATCAAATTCAAATAAGGTAAAATATTTTGATTTAATAAAGAAGCGTCAAAATAAAATGCCTGTTAGGTATATACTAGGAGAATGTGATTTTATGGGGTTAGACTTTTATGTAGAAGAAGGAGTACTTATCCCAAGAAGTGATACTGAAGTACTAGTAGAAGAGGTTCTGAAATTAATTCCTATAAATAAAGAGTTAGAAGTATGTGATTTATGCTCTGGAAGTGGTGCAATTGGAATTTCACTAGCCCATTATAGACCTGACATTAAAGTTGATGAGATAGATTTATATCCAGTTCCAGAAAAGGTGACTAAAAAGAATATAATAAGGAATAATTTAGAAGATAGGGTAAGCTTTATAAAGAGTGATTTATTAGATGAAGTAATAAAAGTGAATAAAAGATATAATATTATTGTTTCAAATCCTCCTTATATAAAAGAAGAAGAAATAGAAACACTAATGGAAGACGTAAAGGATTATGAACCTAAAACTGCTTTAAGTGGTGGAGAAGATGGTCTTGTATTCTATAGAAAGATTGTAGAGCAAAGTAAAGAAACTTTATTAGAAGGTGGAATGCTTTGTTTTGAAATAGGATATGACCAAGGTGAAAGTGTAAAAAACTTATTGGAAGAAAATGGATTTGTAGAGGTTAAGGTGGTAAAAGACTTAGCAGGATTAGATAGAGTAGTATTAGGAAAGTTTGCTTGTTGAAAATAGCGAAGATTATGTGATATAATACTAAAATGTGAAAAAATGAAGTACGGAGTGATATCATGTTATTAGATAAATTAGCTTTCATAGAAAATAAGTATGATGAATTATCTGTAAAGATAAGTGATCCATCAATAATGGCCAATCAAAATGAATGGAGAAAGCTTTGTAAAGAGCATGCCGAGTTAGAAATAATAGTTAATGCATATAGAAATTATAAACAAGTTACTGAGGATCTAGAGGCTAATAAAGAGATGTTAGCAGAAGAAAATGATAAAGAAATGAGAGAAATGCTTCAAGAAGAAATCTCTGATTTAACTACTAGAGAAGAAGAATTAGAAAGAGAAATTCAAATTTTATTATTACCTAAGGATCCTAATGATGATAAGAACGTATTTGTTGAAATTAGAGGTGGTGCAGGTGGAGACGAAGCAGCTCTATTTGCAGCAAACTTATTTAGAATGTATACAAGATATGCAGAAAACAATAGATGGACTGTTGAATTAATGAGTGCTAATGAAACTGATATTGGTGGTTTCAAAGAAGTAGTATTCATGATTAAGGGTAACGGAGCATATTCAAAGCTTAAGTACGAAAGTGGAGTTCACAGAGTACAAAGAGTTCCAGATACTGAATCAAGTGGTAGAATTCATACATCAACTGCAACAGTTGCAGTTTTACCAGAAGTTGATGATGTAGAAATAGAAATTAATGAAAAAGACTTAAAGATAGACGTATTTAGAGCATCAGGAAACGGTGGACAATGCGTTAATACTACTGACTCAGCTGTAAGAATGACTCACTTACCAACAGGTTTAGTAGTTTCATGTCAAGATGAAAAGTCTCAGTTAAAGAATAAAGAAAAAGCTTTAAAGATATTAAGAGCTAGACTTTATGAACAAGCAGAAGCAGAAAGAAATGCAGGCATTGCTGAAGATAGAAAGAGTCAAGTTGGTACAGGGGATAGAAGTGAAAGAATAAGAACTTATAATTATCCTCAAGGTAGAGTTACAGATCACAGAATAGGATTAACTCTTTATAAATTAGAGGCCTTCTTAAATGGTGATATAGATGAAGTGGTAAATGCACTTATAACTGCAGATCAAGCTGAAAAAATGAAACAAATGGGAAATACAGATATGTAATATCAAAGAAAGCCTTGCATTTAAAAATGTAGGGCTTTTATGCTAGTGGGGGAAGGTATGAATATATATAAGGCGATAAAAAGAGAAAAAAAGTTCTTAAAAAAGTTTTATATTTTTATGATTGTTCTTGCTATTACTTTACCTATTATTTTATTGTTAACTGGACTTACTAATACATTTTACTTAAGTTATCTGTTATTTATTGAATTTCTTATATTTGTTGCTGTTATAAATAAAATGAATTATTATAAATTAGATTATATTTGTAGTAATAATAAATTAAGATTTAAGAATGGGTTGCTTTCAAATGAAAGTGTGATTTTGTGTGATAAGGTTGCGTTAGTACATACTGAAAAAATGGAAGAGGATATGGAGATCATTATTGTAACTACAGTAAACTTTAAAAATAAGTCTTTAAAACCAATAGGTTCTATATTTTTTAAGAAATATCCTATAGCATCTGAGGAATATAGGAGAATTAAAGAACTTCAACCAGAGAACATATATTATTATCAAGTAATAAGAAGAGGTGGCCTTAAGAAATACATGATTTTAGATACTATATATAAAAATTGTGTGAGAGCTACATATACTGATGAATGTATTCAGAATATAAAAATAGCAAGAGGACAAACTTTAGTGTAAAGAAGGAAGGAATAAGCTTGGAAACAAAAGTAGCCATAGTTAATAGTTTAGAGAAGGATTTAATATACATAAAAGAAGCAGCAGAAGTAATAAGGTCTGGAGGTATTGTAGCATTTCCAACAGAAACAGTATATGGATTGGGAGCTAATGCTTTAGATGAAAATGGAGTTCAAAAAATATTTATTGCAAAGGGTAGACCTCAGGATAATCCTTTAATAGTTCATGTTGCAAGTAAAGAAATAAGTGATTTGGTAGAAGAAGTTCCAAAGATAGCAAAAAAGATAATGGATAAATTTTGGCCAGGACCAATAACTATTATAATGAAGAAAAAAAATATAATTCCTAATGTAACTAGTGCTAATTTAGATACAATAGGGATAAGAATGCCAAGTAACGACATTGCCCTTAAATTAATAGAACTTGCTAATACACCTATTGCAGCACCTTCTGCAAATATTAGTGGCAGACCAAGCCCTACTGATATAGAAAGGTGTGTAGAAGATTTAAGGGGAAGGGTAGACTATATTATTGGTGGAGAAAAGAGTGAAGTAGGAGTAGAGTCCACTATAGTAGACTGTACGGTTACTCCTCCTATGGTATTAAGACCAGGTGGAATAACATTAGAGATGCTAAGAGAAATTGACCCTAGTATAGAAATTGATAAAGCTATAATGGAAAAACCAAGCCAGGACTTTAAGCCAAAGGCACCTGGAATGAAATATCGTCATTATGCACCAAATGCAAAAGTTAAAATTATAAAAGGAAATAGAAAAAAAACTGTTGAAAAAATTAATCAGTTGGTACACAATTATATAGATGAAGGTAAAAAGGTTGGAATTCTATCTTCTAAGGAAAACTCATCTCACTATAAATTAGGTGAGGTACTAGTGGTTGGAAGTAAGGAAAATCTATCTGAAGTAGCCCAAAATTTATTTGAAGCACTAAGAAGTTTAGATGATAAAAATGTTGATATAATTCTTGCAGAGGCTTATGATGAAGAAGGGGTGGGCTTAGCTATAATGAATAGATTACAGAAGTCTGCAGGTTTTGATATTATAAATGTTTAGTTGGAGGTAAATATGAAAGTTCTCTTTGTATGCACAGGAAATACTTGTAGAAGTAATATGGCAGAAGCTGTTTTTAACAGCTTAAATACAGATGATAATATTACCTCAAATTCAGCTGGAATATCAATTTTACCAGGAAGTAATGTAAGTAAGGAATCAGCTGAATTAATTTATAGAGAACTTAAACTTGATTTGAAAAATAAAAAAGCTAAACAAATAGAAAATGAATTACTAGAAGAATCAGACTTAGTTTTAGCCATGACTAAGTGTGAGAGAGATTATTTAATAAAATATTATAAGAACTATAAGAATAAGATATTTACTTTATCTGAGTATGTTGGCGTAGAGGGTGAAATTAAAGATCCTTACGGTGGCACAGTTTCTGTTTATAAAAACACTTACAATCAGATAAGGGAATTAGTATCTTTATTATTGTCAAAAATAAAGAAAGATTAAGGTATGTATATGCCTATTCTTTCTTTTTTTATGAATATACATAACAATGGAGGTGGCACTATGAAAATAGCTTTAGGAGCAGATCATGGTGGATTTGAGTTAAAAGAGGAAATTATATCTTATCTAAAAGAGAATGGGTATGATGTAGAGGATTTTGGTACATATTCTAAAGAGTCATGTGATTATCCTGACTATGCATTAAAGGCAGCAGAAGCTGTTGCATCAAAGGAATGTGATCTTGGAATTCTAATTTGTGGAACAGGAATAGGTATAAGTATTGCAGCTAATAAGGTTCCAGGAATAAGAGCAGCTTTATGCTCAGATACTTTTAGTGCACATGCAACAAGAGAGCATAATGATGCAAATATATTAGCATTAGGTGCAAGAGTTGTTGGACCTGGATTAGCACTAGATATAGTAAAAACATTCTTAGGTGCTAAATTTGAAGGTGATAGACATCTAGCAAGAATAAATAAAATAACTGAGATTGAAAAAAAATATTATAAATAACTTGGAGGGATAAGAAATGAGTAAAGTAGTTGAAATCAATCATCCGCTAATACTACATAAGTTAGCATTTATTAGAAGTAAGGACACAGGATCTAAAGACTTCAGACAATTAGTAAGTGAAGTTGCCATGTTAATGGGGTATGAAGTAACTAGAGATTTTAGCATGGAAGAAGTAGAAATTGAAACACCAATTTGTAAGACTAAATGTAAGATGTTAGCAGGTAAGAAGGTTGCTATAGTTCCTATATTAAGAGCTGGACTAGGTATGGTAGATGGAATGTTAAGTTTAATTCCTGCAGCTAAGGTTGGACATATAGGTTTATATAGAGATGAAGAAACTTTAAAGCCAGTTGAGTATTTCTGTAAGTTACCACAAGATATAGCTGAAAGAGAAGTAATAGTTGTTGACCCAATGCTAGCAACTGGAGGATCTGCAGCTGATGCCTTAACTTTATTAAAGCAAAGAGGAGCTAAGAATTTAAGACTTGCTTGTTTAATTTCATCTCCAGAAGGAATAAAAGCAGTACAAGAAGCACATCCAGATGTAGATATATACGTAGCTTCAATAGATGAAAAGTTAAACGAAAAAGGATATATAGTACCTGGTCTTGGGGATGCAGGGGATAGACTATTTGGAACTAAATAGTTAATATATAAATTAAATAGTTAAGGGGGGAGAAATTGCTTTGCAATTTCTCTTTATTTTTCATTACCTTAAGTATGAAAGGAATAGATATTTATTTTTTGCGACTTGGATCTTGCCATGGAACAAGGAAAATAAATATCAACATAACCCGTTTTATGAAAATATACAGTGATTTACAGAGATATTAAACTAATATATAATTTAATAAGAATATAAAAATTATATTTAGTAAATAAGGAGTAGGTTATGAGAAGAAGAGATAAGGATAATTATTATCTTGATATAGCGGAAACTGTGGCAGAAAGAGGGACGTGCTTAAGAAGAAATTATGGATCTATAATAGTGAAAAATGATGAGATAATTTCTACTGGATATACTGGAGCACCAAGGGGAAGAAAAAATTGTATAGATATGCAAACCTGCATTAGAGAAAAACTAAATGTTAAAAGAGGTACTCATTACGAGTTGTGTAGAAGCGTACATAGTGAAGCTAATGCTATCATTAGTGCTTCAAGAAGAGATATGATTGGAGCAACATTATATTTAGTAGGTAAAGACGCTAACACTAAAGAGTATGTAAAAGATGCCAATTCCTGCTCCATGTGCAAAAGAATGATAATAAATTCAGGCATAGAAAATGTAATTATTAGAGATAGTAAAAGTGAGTATAGAGTTATAGATGTTTCATCATGGGTTGATGAGGATGATTCATTAGCAATAAGTAAAGAATTTGGATATTAACAATTATATTTGGAGGTAAGTAAATTGAAAAAGAAGATTATTACCATCTTTGGAACAAGACCAGAAGCAATTAAGATGGCACCGTTAGTCAAAGAATTAGAAAAAAGAGAAGAAATAGAATCTAAGGTGTGTGTTACTGCACAACATAGGGAGATGTTAGATCAGGTTCTAGAGTATTTTGAAATTAAGCCGGATTTTGATTTAAATATAATGAAAAGTAAACAATCTTTAACTGGTATTACTAATAGAGTGCTTGAAGGTTTAGAAGAGGTTTTTATAAAAGAAAAGCCAGATATGATATTAGTTCATGGAGATACAACAACTACATTTGCAGGTGCATTAGCAGCATTCTATCAACAAATAAATGTTGGTCATGTTGAAGCAGGATTAAGAACTTTTGATAAGTATTTTCCGTTTCCAGAAGAAATGAATAGAAAGTTAACAGGATCATTAGCTGATTTACACTTTGCACCAACAAAAGGATCAAAAAATAATCTTTTAAGAGAAGGAATAAGCGAAAATGATATATATATTACAGGAAATACTGTAATAGATGCTATGCTTCATACAGTTAAGGAAGATTATAAATTTGAAAATGAAGAATTAAATAAAATAGATTATGTAAATAAGAAAGTAATAATGATAACTGCCCATAGAAGAGAAAACTGGGGAAAAGGAATAGAGAATATCTGTAAAGCATTAAATAAAATTG
This sequence comes from Clostridium sp., assembly GCF_018372875.1. Taxonomy (GTDB): domain Bacteria; phylum Bacillota; class Clostridia; order Clostridiales; family Clostridiaceae; genus Clostridium. Next base: position 12,841 of record NZ_JAHAIF010000034.1, read on the forward strand.
TAGAGGATAATAAGGATGTGGAATTAGTTTATCTAGTACATTTAAATCCTGTAGTAAAAGATGTTGTTCATGAAAAATTAGGTGGAAACGATAGAATTCATTTATTACCACCATTAGACACAAAAGAAACACATAATTTAATGAATAAGTGTTTTATGGTAATGACTGATTCAGGTGGTTTACAAGAAGAAGCACCACACTTAGGAAAGCCAGTTTTAGTTCTTAGAGATGTTACAGAAAGGCCAGAAGCAGTAGCGTATGGTACAGTAAAATTAGTTGGGACAGATGTAGAGAAAATTGTAAATGAAGCTAATGAATTAATTCAAAATAGAGAATCCTATGAAAAAATGAGTAAATCAGTAAATCCATATGGTGATGGTAAGGCATCAGAGAGAATTGCAGATGCCATATTAAGATATTTTGATTTAAGTGATAAAGAAGTAGAGGAATTTAAGAGATAGTTTGTCTAAATTTTAACAAATATTCCTTGAAAAATATGTGAAAAATGGTATAATTGTAATTGTGTTAATAGTTTAACAAAGATAAATGAGTTTTTTTGAATTTAGGAGGTATATGAAATGAGAGAAGTAGTTATTGCAAGTGCAGCAAGAACAGCTTTAGGTTCATTTGGTGGATCATTAAAAGATGTTCCAGCAGCAGAATTAGGAGCTATTGTAATTAAGGAAGCAGTTAAGAGAGCAGGAATAGATCCAGAACAAGTTGAAGAAGTAGTGATGGGAAATGTTATCCAAGCAGGTCTAGGACAAAACGTGGCTAGACAAGCTACTTTAAAAGCTGGGTTACCAAATGAAGTACCAGCTATGACAATAAATAAGGTTTGTGGTTCAGGTTTAAGAACTGTTGCATTAGCAGCACAAATGATTAAGGCAGGAGATGCTGATATCGTAGTTGCTGGTGGTATGGAAAATATGTCTGCGGCTCCATATGTTTTAGATAAAGCAAGATGGGGACAAAGAATGGGTGATGGAAAATTAGTTGATACAATGATAAAAGATGCTCTTTGGGATGCCTTTAATAACTACCATATGGGGGTTACAGCTGAAAATATAGCTGAACAATGGGGATTAACTAGAGAAATGCAAGATGAATTTGCAGCAGCTTCTCAAGCTAAGGCAGAAGCAGCAATAAAGGCTGGAAAATTCAAAGATGAAATAGTTCCAGTTGTTATTCCACAAAGAAAGGGAGATCCAATAGTATTTGATACTGATGAATTCCCAAGATTCGGAACAACTGCTGAAAAATTAGCTAAATTAAAGCCAGCGTTTATTAAAGATGGTACAGTTACAGCAGGTAATGCTTCAGGAATTAATGATGGTGCAGCTGCATTTGTTATTATGAGTGCAGAAAAGGCAGCTGAATTAGGAGTTAAACCTTTAGCTAAGATTGTTTCTTATGGTTCTAAGGGATTAGATCCAGCAATAATGGGTTATGGACCATTCCATGCAACAAAGAAAGCATTAGAAGCAGCTAATTTAACTGTTGAGGATATGGATTTGATAGAAGCTAATGAAGCATTCGCAGCTCAAAGTTTAGCAGTTGCTAAAGACCTTAACTTTGATATGAGTAAGGTTAATGTAAATGGTGGAGCTATTGCTTTAGGACATCCAGTAGGAGCTTCAGGAGCTAGAATATTAACAACTTTACTTTATGAAATGGAAAAGAGAGATGCTAAGAGAGGTTTAGCTACACTTTGTATAGGTGGTGGAATGGGAACAGCTCTTATTGTTGAAAGAGTATAATATACACATATATTTAGGAATGTATTAGACATATTCTAATACATTCTTTTTTGTTTTTACAAAATTAAAATTGGGAATATCACTTATTCAGATGGACGAAAAAATAGATGGTTTTACAGTGGTCTTGGCGATTTTTTTATGTAAGAAAGTTAAAAATGTAACTACTCTCTACTATTTTTTGATACTGCAAAGAAATAAATTCTTAAAAATATGAGTATTTTCTATTAAAATAGTGATATATTATATGAGAATAGGAGAATTTCTAAAGAAAACAATACTTATTTTAAATAAATAAATGAATAAATAGGAATAATCTGTTTCAAGATAATATTGAAAATATAGGATAAATGGTAGTTAATACGCTATAACTATGAATAAATTAAAAAAATATAATAAAATATTTAAACAAAGTATCAAATGAAAATGTTATCAAGTGTTCGTATAGAATAATTTAATTTTCTGAATATTTAAAAAAATGAATAACTATAAATAAATTTATGTATTATTGTTGAAAATAGGAAAGTTAGCGATGTTTGTTAAGAGAATAGCTAATATCACATATATAAATTCAAAATTTAAACAATTTTAAGTCTTTTTAAGAAAAAATAAGGTTTTCTTAAAGTTTATTGTGGGTCTATAATACATAAGAGTAAACGAGAGGGGCGTGCTCAATGAGTAAAGAGATGAATAACTTGAAACGAAAAATCACAAAATATGATATGCTAGTTGGTTTATTTATGTCTTTAATCATTAGCTTAATATTTTCGTTTAAGCCTGCAATAGTTTTTTTCTTGGGTATAACAGTTGGGATGCTAAATTATTTGGCAATATCATTTTCTACTATAAGGTGGATTCATAAAAATAAAATATTAATCTTAATGACATCTATTCTTAGAGTTCTTTTAGTATTAGTAGTGATATTGCCATTTATCCATAATGTTATATTAGTATTGTTCTATTTAGCTGGAATAATATTAGATCAAGGAATAAGACTTTATTGCACATTAACAGTGGAAGGAAGTGTTTAGGTTGGAATCAGTAGCACCTATCTTTTCCTTTAATATCGGAGGTTTCCCCATAAACATTACAAGAGACATAGTTGTTCAATGGGCGGTAATTCTGATTTTAGGAATCGCAGCCTATATTTTAACAAGAAATCTTAAAAGGGTGCCAGATAAGAGACAGGTAGTATTAGAAACCTTATATACTACTATAGAAGGACTTGTTAAAAATAATATGGGCGAAAGTTATGTTGGATATATTCCTTATGTTGGAACTTTAGTTGTATATTTATTAGTTCTTAATTTACTGGGAATAGTAGGAATCGCACCACCAACTCAAAACTTAAGTGTTACCTTAGGACTTGGGTTAACATCATTCTTAGTTATTAACTATACAGCAATTAAGAGAAATGGTGTGTGGGGGTACACAAAAGGCTTAGGAGAACCATTCTTAATGATGCTTCCATTAAATATTATGGAAAGAGTAATGTTACCAATATCATTGGCGCTTAGACTTTTTGGTAATATGATGGCAGCTACCATGCTTATAGAAATGATTTATGAAGCATTAGGTTCAATAGGAATGCTAGCTCAAATAGGGGCACCAATTATAGCACATGGATACTTTGATTTGTTTGATGGAAGCATTCAAATGCTAGTATTCACAATGCTAACAATAATAAATATTAAAATGACAGCAGAACATCATTAGAATGTAAATTTGAAGGAGGAAGTTTAAATGGATTTATCAGTAATTGCAGCAGGTATAGCTGTATTATCAGGAATTGGAGCAGGTATAGGAATAGGTATAGCAACAGGAAAGGCAACAGAATCAATTGCAAGACAACCAGAAGCAGCAGGTAAGATTCAAAGTGCTTTAATATTAGGTGCAGGTCTTTCAGAAGCAACAGCTATTTACGGGTTAATAGTAGCTATCATGTTAATAGTTATAAAATAGTTTAAGAAGAGTTGATATTATTGACTCCGAAGGGAGGCTGAGAGCATATGAATATAGATCCATCAGTTCTATTAATGACGTTAATAAACTTTTTTATTTTAGTACTAATACTTAAACACTTCTTTTGGGAAAAAATCGGTATTGCTATACAAGAAAGAGAAGATTATATACAAGAACAATTGTCAAATGCAGAAGATGAATCTCAAAAGGCAAGGTTATATTTAATAGAAAATGAAAGAATTCTTAAGTCTTCTAAAGAAGAAGGTAAGAAGATAATAGAAAAGAAAAAACAAAAAGCTAATAAAGTATATAGCGAAATAGTAGATGATGCTAATAAAGAAGCTAAGGCTATAGTTGATAGGGCAAGGTTAGAAATAGAAAGAGAAAAAGAAAAAGCTCAATATGAAATAAAGAAACAAGTAGTTAATTTAGCAATTGAATTATCTGCAAAGGCTATAGAAGAAAAGCTTGAAGATAGTACTCAAAGGGAATTAATAGGCGATTTTATAACTAAGGTAGGTAGTTAAATATGTACGAATATTTAGATAGAAGATATGCCTTAGCATTATATGAAGTGGCTAAAGAAAAAGACAAAGTAGATGAGTATATTAATGACCTTAGAGAAATTTGTGACTTAATAGAAAATAATAAGGATTTTTATGAAGTTGTAAAACATCCTCAAATAAGTACTAAAAATAAAAAGAGAACATTTATAAATATTTTTAAAGGAAAAATAGATGAAGAATTACTTTCATTTCTATTGATACTTATAGAGAAAGATAGAATATTGTACTTAAGAGAAAAGCTTAATGAAATGGAAAAGATTGATCTTGAGAGAAAAAATATTCTATCAGCAGTGGTGAAGACGGCAGTACCATTATTAGAAAGTGAAATTTCTGATTTACAAGAAAAACTTGAAAAGCAGTATAATAAGAAAATTATTATGACTACAGAAATAGATAAGAGTCTTCTAGGTGGAGTATACGTAAGAGTTGGAAATGATGTTATTGATGGAACAATAAAATCAAAACTAGAGGAAATGAAAGACATAATGCTTAAGAGAGAATAGAGGTGAGTCCATGAATATAAAACCAGAAGAAATTACTTCAATTATAAAAAAAGAAATTGAAAGATATGAAAAACATATTCAAAAAGTAGATTCTGGTACAATAATCCAAATTGGTGATGGTATCGCTAGAGTATATGGATTAGATGATTGTATGGAAGGGGAGTTATTAGAGTTCCCTAATAATGTATATGGTATGGCTCTTAACCTTGAACAAGACAATGTAGGCTGTGTTCTACTAGGGTCAGAAGAAGGAATCAAAGAAGGAGATATCGTAAAGAGAACTGATAGAATAGTTCAAGTTCCAGTTGGTGAAGAATTAATAGGAAGAGTTGTTGACTCATTAGGTAATCCTATTGATGGAAAAGGACCTATAAAAACTAGTAATACTAGAGCAATGGAAATCCCAGCTCCATCTATTATTGATAGAAGTTCAGTTAATGAACCACTACAAACTGGTATTAAAGCTATAGATTCTATGATTCCAATAGGTAAGGGACAAAGAGAACTTATAATTGGAGATAGACAAACAGGAAAGACTGCTATAGGAATTGATACAATTATAAATCAAAAAGGTAAAGATGTTATTTGTATTTATGTTGCTATAGGTCAAAAACAATCTACAGTTGCTCATATAGTTAATACATTAACTGAAATGGGAGCTATGGATTATACAATAATAGTAAGTTCTACAGCATCAGATACAGCACCATTACAATACTTAGCACCATATGCTGGATGTAGTATGGGTGAATATTTTATGCATCAAGGTAAGGACGTACTAATCATTTATGATGATTTATCTAAGCATGCAGTTGCTTATAGAACAATGTCATTACTTCTTAGAAGACCACCAGGAAGAGAAGCATACCCTGGAGATGTATTCTATATTCATTCAAGATTGTTAGAAAGAGCAGCTAAATTATCAGCTGAAAATGGAGGGGGATCACTAACAGCTCTTCCTATAATAGAAACATTAGCAGGGGATGTTACAGCATATATTCCAACTAATGTAATTTCAATTACAGATGGTCAAATATTCTTAGAATCTGATTTATTTAATCAAGGTCAAAGACCAGCAGTAAATGCAGGTATCTCTGTATCAAGAGTTGGTGGTAATGCTCAAATTAAAGCAATGAAGCAAGTTTCAGGTACCCTAAGATTAGAATTAGCGCAATATAGAGAACTTGCAGCATTCTCTCAATTTGGATCAGATTTAGATAGAGATGCTAAGAGAAGACTTGAAAAAGGTAAGAGATTAATTGAAGTATTAAAGCAAGATCAATACGAACCAATGGCTGTTGAAAAGCAAATTGTTATTTTATATGCAGCAGTTAATGACTTCCTTTCAGATATAAAAGTTAGTGATATAAGAAAATTTGAAAAAAGTTTCTTAGAATATATGGATACTCATCAAAGAGAATTATTAAAGAAAATAGTAACAGAAAAAGTTTTAACTGATGAAATAAAGAAAGCATTAGAAGAAACAATTATTGAATATAAAAAGATATTTTTACAAGAGGCATAGCTTTTAAAAGCTATGCAATTCTTTAGGAGGTGGAATAATGGGAGCAGCTGGACTTATAGAGATAAAGAGAAGATTAAAGTCCGTAGAAAGTACCAAGAAAATAACAAATGCAATGGGACTTGTTGCCACTTCTAAATTAAGAAAATGTAGAAAAGAGTTATCTATAAATGAGCAATATCTAGAAATAGCTGAAAAAACCATGAAGTCTTTAGCAAGAATATCAGAAGAAAAACTTACTACTTCATATTTTGATGGAAATGATGGTAATTATAAGCTTTATATAATAATCACTTCTGATACTGGATTATGTGCTGGATACAATAATAATGTAGTTGCTTTTTTAGATAGCTTAATTAAGGATGATAAGGATAATTGCAAAATAATTAGTGTAGGTAGTAAGGGAATATCTTATTTAAGAAGGAACGGATTAGAAACTATAGATGAATATGTTGATATCCCTGATATACCAACTATAAAAGAAGTTAAACTAGTTTATGAAAAAGCTTTAAAGCTATTTGTTTCAGGTGAAGTTTCAGAGGTTAATGTTGTATATACAGAATTTGTATCTCCTATAAAACAAGAAGTTAAAAGTGAAAAACTATTGCCTGTTGAAAGAGCAGTAGGAGAGGTAGGAGAACAAATAGTAGAACCTGATTTAAAAACTGTTCTTACAGATTCTTTAGATATATATCTAAAAGGAAAGTTAAGGGCTTTAATGTTAAGTGCAAAATGCAGTGAACAAAGTGCTAGAATGCAAGCTATGGATGGAGCAACAAGCAATGCAAATGATATAATTCAAGAACTTAATATAAGATATAATAGAATTAGACAAAGCATGATTACTCAAGAAATTTCAGAAATAGTTGGAGGAGCAGAAGCACAAAAATAGTAAGGAGGTATATTAGATGCCTGGCAAGATAGGAAAAGTGGTTCAAGTAATAGGACCAGTAGTTGATATAAAGTTTAATTCAGACTCTCTTCCTAATTTATATAATGCTATTCATATAAATATGGGAGAAGATGTATTAGTAGCTGAAGTTGAGCAACATATGGGGGATGATATAGTAAGAGCCATAGCAATGGAAGCTACTGAAGGACTAAGAAGAGGTATGGAAGCTGTAGATACTGGTAGACCAATAGCAGTTCCAGTTGGTGAAGAAGTACTAGGAAGACTATTTAATGTTTTAGGAAAAACTATGGATAATGCTGGAGATGTAAATGCAAAGGAAGAATATCCAATACACAGACCAGCTCCTAGCTTCAAAGATCAATCGGTTGAACCAGAAATGTTTGAAACAGGAATAAAGGTTATTGACTTACTAGCTCCTTATCAAAAAGGTGGAAAGATAGGTCTTTTTGGTGGAGCAGGTGTAGGAAAAACTGTTCTGATTCAAGAGCTTATTAATAATATAGCTAAAGAACATGGTGGACTATCTGTATTCACAGGTGTTGGTGAAAGATCAAGAGAAGGTAATGATTTATACCATGAAATGAAGGATTCAGGGGTTATAGAAAAGACTGCATTAGTGTTTGGCCAAATGAATGAACCACCTGGAGCAAGAATGAGAGTAGCTTTAACAGGTCTTACAATGGCTGAATATTTTAGAGATAAAGGTCAAGACGTACTGTTATTTATAGATAATATATTTAGATTTACACAAGCAGGTTCAGAAGTATCAGCTTTATTAGGAAGAATACCATCAGCCGTTGGATATCAACCAACTCTTGCAACTGAAATGGGTGCTCTTCAAGAAAGAATTACATCTACTACTAACGGGTCTATAACATCAGTTCAAGCAGTATACGTTCCAGCAGATGACCTTACTGACCCAGCACCAGCTACAACATTTGCTCACTTAGATGCGACAACAGTTTTATCAAGAAGTATTTCGGAATTAGGTATTTACCCTGCAGTTGATCCATTAGAATCATCTTCAAGAATTCTAGATCCAAGAGTTGTTGGTAAAGAGCATTATGAAGTGGCAATGGAGGTAAAGAACATACTGGAAAGATATAAGGAATTACAAGATATAATTGCTATTTTAGGTGTAGATGAATTATCAGATGAAGATAAAGCAGTAGTTTCAAGAGCAAGAAGAATTCAAAGATTCTTATCACAACCATTTACAGTAGCTGAACAATTTACAGGAATGACAGGTAAATACGTTCCAATAAAAGAAACTGTAAGAGGATTTAAAGAAATCTTAGATGGAAAATATGATGATATACCAGAATCAGCATTTTTATTTGTAGGTACTATAGAAGAAGCTCTTGAAAAAGCTAAAACATTAGGATAAGAGGTGGAGGAAAATGGCCAAAACCTTTATGTTGAAAATTTTAACTCCTAGTAAGATGGTTATAAACGAAGAAGTAGAAAAAGTATTTGTAAATACAGTTAACGGAGCAGTTGAATTTCTACCTAATCATGCCCCTATTATAATGAGTACAGTGCCAAGTGCTACTATATTCTATGATAAGGCAGGAAATAAAAAAGAACTATTTACATCTAGGGGAGTAATTAATCTAAATAACAATGAAATAATGTTTTGTAGCGATGCAGCAGAATTAGTTGAAGATATTGATTTAGCTAGAGCAGAAGAAGCAAAAGAAAGAGCTGAAAAAAGAATAAAAGATTCATCTAAGTTTGATGTTGCAAGAGCACAGGCAGCGTTAATTAGAGCAAATATAAGAATAGGTTTAAAAAAGCATTCAATTTAGTGGATGCTTTTTTTTGTAAAAAATTATATTTTTTTGACAATCTTTCACAAAAAAATACGAGTTTTATATACTAATAGTAAATAAGGTAATTGTATAATAAATGGAATAAATGACCATAATTATGAAGGAAAGGTGGGGGTATATGTGAAGGTTAGAGTATGCCTTATATTAAGTTTCCTTTTTTCTGTTATTTTTATTAGTGCTTTTCCTATAGTTAGTTGGTCATATAGTGATTTTTATTCTATTGAAAAACTAATAAAAGAAGAAAGTACCTTTGTAGAAAGCGGTGTGAAAATAGAATATGAAAGTAATATGCCACTAGAAGATACTTTTAATTCAATACAAAAAAAAGTAAAAAAATATTATAATTCAAGTATTTCTGAAATAACGGAAAATGGTATTTTTGTAAAGTGCAATAATTTAGAAATAAATATAACTGTTTATGAAAATAAAGAAAAAACATTAGTAGATGCAGTAATAACTAATTTTAGCAAAGACAAAAAAATACTAAATTTAATACAAGATTTATCACAATTACAAGTTTATACTTCAAGCAAACCTAGATATTTTAAATATATAAAGGGAAAAATAAATAATACAGAAGAAGGATTAAATCTTATTACTAAAGTACAAAACATAAAAGACATAAATGCCCTAGATATCCATAATGGTTATGTTGGAACAGCTAAGTTACAAGATGGAGAAAGGGTCAATTTTGCAGTAAGTAACTACGATAAAGGGACTTACTTAGTTATTGGTACACCAATAATTTTTTCAACATACTAATAAGTCATTATGGAGGAGAATATGGAAAAGATAGTAGTTAAAGGTGGAAAGAAACTAAGTGGTGAGGTAAACATAAGCGCAGCGAAGAATTCAGTTTTGCCTATAATTGCAGCAACAATTCTTTCGAAAGAGAATATTGAATTAGAAAATATACCTATGCTAGAAGACGTTTTAGTTATATGTAACCTACTTAGTGGTTTGAATTGTAATTTACAAATAGAGGATGATAAGATAAAAATAAATACAAGTGAATTGATTCCTGTTGATGCAAATAGTGAATTAATAAGAAAAATGAGAGCTTCATTCCTAATAATGGGTCCTATGTTGGCAAGGTTTGGCTATTGTAAATTATCACTTCCAGGAGGATGCAATATAGGTAGTAGACCTATTGATCTTCATTTGAAAGGCTTTAAAGCCTTGGGAGCTGAAATAAATATTGGACATGGATATGTAGAAGCTAAGGTAGATAGACTAAAAGGAAATAGAATTTATTTGGATTTCCCTTCAGTTGGAGCAACTGAGAATATAATTATGGCTGCTGTATTAGCAGAAGGAAGAACTATAATTGAAAATGCTGCAGAAGAACCTGAAATATGGGATTTAGCAGAATTTTTAAACTCAATGGGAGCTAATATAGTTGGTGCTGGTACAGGGAAAATTACAATAGAAGGTGTAGATCATTTAAGTGGAATTAAATATAAACCAATATATGATAGAATTGAAGCTGGCACATTTATGATAAGTGCTGCAATAACAAATAGTAGAATTAAAATTAATGGTATAAATGGTGAACATTTAAGACCATTAATAGAGAAACTAAAAGAATGTGGAATTAACTTTGAAGAGTTAGGAGAATCTATAATAGTTGATGGAACAGGTCCTAAGAAACCTGTAGATATTAAAACTTTACCTTATCCAGGATTTCCTACAGATATGCAACCTCAAATGATGGGCTTATTATGCTTAATTGAGGGGTCTAGTATAGTAACAGAAACCATATTTGAGAACAGATTTATGCATGTGGCAGAGCTTGCTAGAATGGGAGCTAAAATTAAAATAGATGGTAGAACAGCTTTTGTGGAAGGTGTTAATAAGCTAACTGGATGTGAGGTTAAAGCGACAGATTTAAGAGCAGGAGCTGCTATGATCTTGGTTGGATTAGTAGCTGAAGGAACAACAGAAATAAGAGATATTTATCATATAGATAGAGGTTATCAAGATATTGAAAAGAAATTCAGAGGTCTTGGAGCTGATATTGAAAGAATTAAGTATTAAAAAGGAATTATAATTTTTTTATAAAGAAGCTATATCGTTAGGATGTAGCTTCTTTTATGCCCTAATATATAAATATATAAACATATAAATATAAGAATATAAAAATATGTAAATATTGTAAAAAATAAAGCTTGTTGAGAGTAGTGATAAGTAAAATTATGTAAGCATATAATTAAAGGAAATTATTTTTTAGGAGGGAGAAATGAATTATAATGGTGCAAAAAATGAATTTAAAGTTATTTCTTATATAACCATATTTATAATTTCCTTTACAATAATAATTTGTAGTATATTTATTGCATCTCCATTTAAACGTACAAGCTCTTTTGAACTTAGCGATGATACTATAAGGTATGTTAAAGATGAAGGAGTAGTAGTTAGAGGTAGTGATAAAGTAAAGGTATATAATACTGCCACAGAGAAGGTAGAAGAAATAAGTTTAGAAGATTATATAGTTGGTGTAGTAGCAGCAGAAATGCCTGCAGAATTTAATGAAGAGGCAATAAAGGCTCAATCCATAGCGGCTAGAACTTTTTATTTTTCTAAGAGAATTTCTCCTTGTAAAACAGCTAAAGAGCATGGGGCAGAAATTTGTTCATCAACTCACTGCCAAGCATATATGAGTAAGGATGAAAGAATGCAGAAATGGGATAGTTCAAAAGCAGAAACTTATTGGGAGAAGATTGTTAGCTCTGTTAAAGCTACAGAGGGGGAAGTTATGATATATGGGGGGGAAATAGTTAGGTATCCTCAATTCTTTGCTATAAGTGGGGGGAAGACAGAGGATTCAATAGAAGTATTCTCAGGAGATATTCCTTATTTGAAATCAGTAGATAGTTCATGGGATAAAGAGGCTACCAAATATAGTACAACAAAGGAAATTGGATTTGATGAGTTTGTAAATACAATAAATAAAACATATAAGGATACTGGAGTAACAAAAGAAAACTTAAAAGATAAGGTAAAGATAGAATCTAGAACCGATGCGGAATATGTAAAAAGTATAGCATTAGGAACAAAAAGTATTTCAGGAATTGATTTTAGAAAGTTATTTGATCTTAGGTCATCAAATTTTACAATTGAATATGGAAATGATGTTGTTAAAATTAATTGTAAAGGATATGGACATGGAGTTGGAATGAGCCAATGGGGAGCAAACTTTATGGGCAAGGATGGAAAGAGTTATAAAGATATCTTAAAACATTATTATTCAGGAATAGAAATTGAAAAAATAGTATATAAATAGCGATTAAAAACTTTTAATAAGGTAAGGATATAAGATAAGTTAAATGCTTATTTTATATCCTTATTTTTTTAAAATAAAAATAAATAAAATATGAATAATATGTATTAATTTATATAAAAAGGAAACAATAGAAAAAGGAGGTGTTTATATGGACAAAAATAATGTACAAAAGGTGAAAGATTTTTTTAGGAAGGAGGGTTTTTACGTAGTACTTTTCCTATGTTTGTGTATTGTCACAACACTTGGAACTGTGTATTTTAAGAAATCACGTAATTTACAAACAGATCCTAAAAAAGAAGAGAATAATAAAGAAATTTCGTTGAATGTTGATGATAAAGATGTAAGCAATAACATGCAAAATGCAGAAAGAGTAGATAATACAACCAATAAGAATACTGAAAAGACTACTGCTGTATCAAATAATACGGAAGTGAAATTTGTGAATCCAATTTCAGGAACTGTAATTAGAGAGTTTAAGACAACTCCTCAAATTATTGATGATGAAGGGAATCAACGTGTTTTATCTGGAGTAAATATTAAATCTAAGATAGGTTCAGAAGTAAAAGCAGCAGCAGAAGGTGTTGTAGAAACAGTAGGTGTTGGCGATGTTGAAGAAGGAACAAGAGTTGTTATAAAGCATGCTAATGGATTAAAGACTGTTTATGCTAATCTTGATCCTAAGGTTAACGTGAAGGCTGGAGATAAGGTGACATCTAGCACTGTTATTGGTAAGGTTGGGAATACTGTAAAGATATTTGGTGATAAGTTTGGTGAATTTTTAAATATACAAGTAATCAATTCACAAGGAAAACAAGTAGATCCATTAAAGTATTTTTCATATAGCCTAAAGTAATTTTTTAGAAATTATATTAATCAGTCATTCCTTGAAAAAGGAATGACTGGTCAATAATTAAAAAGCATAAAGAAATAAAAATGAAGGAGGTAGCATTTTGAAAGACTATATTGAAGAAAGAGTTCTTGAGGTAGCACAATATATAATTGATTCAAAAGCTACTATTAGGAAAACTGCTAAAGTTTTTGGTGTAAGTAAAAGTACAATTCATAAAGATATGACAGAGAGACTACCAAAAATAAATCCAATTATTGCAGAAAAAACTCATAGTATTTTAGAACTTAATAAGGCAGAAAGACATATTAGAGGCGGAAAAGCCACTAAATTAAAGTATAAAGCTATTGAATGATAAGAATATTCCATATATAATAAAGAATAGGCAGAATTTTGAAGAAAATGTTATCTAAATGTAATTTTTATATATGGGAGTGAAAAAAATGTGGTTTTGGAGATCAGGGGTAGAGTTGGGAATAGACTTGGGTACAGCTACTGTGCTTGTTTATGAAAAAGGTAAAGGTATTATCTTAAAAGAACCATCAGTTGTTGCTATAAACAAAATTAATAATAAGGTATTGGCTGTTGGAGAAGAAGCAAGAAAGATGATTGGAAGAACACCAGGAAATATAGTGGCCGTTCGTCCATTAAGAGACGGGGTTATTTCTGATTATGATGTAACGGAAAAAATGTTAAAGGCATTTATAGTTAAAGCTGTTGGTAAGAAAAATATGGTTGCCCCTAAGGTAATGGTTTGTATTCCTTCACAGGCTACAGAAGTAGAGAAAAGAGCGGTAATAGATGCAGCAAGAAATTCTGGAGCAAAGAGAGTTAATCTGATAGAAGAACCTTTAGCAGCAGCAATTGGTGCTGGGTTAGATATAACAAAGCCAAATGGATCAATGGTAGTTGATATTGGCGGAGGTACATGTGATATAGCTATAATTTCCCTTGGTGGTATCGTTGTTAAATCTTCAATAAAGAGTGCCGGAGATAAATTTGATGAAGCTATCATTAAGTATGTAAGAAGTAAACATAAAATTATGATAGGAGAAAAGACTGCAGAAGAATTAAAGGTTACAATAGGTTCAGCCTTTAAAGATGGTAGAAATTTAACCTCAAGTATGAAGGGTAGGAATTTAGTTACTGGTTTACCAGATGAGGTAGAAATAACAACTGAAGAAATTCGACAAGCATTACAAGAACCTGTTACTTTAATAGTAGATGCTGTAAAAGCAGTGTTAGAAAAAACTCCTCCAGAATTAGCGGCAGATATTATAGAAAAGGGAATCCTTTTAACTGGTGGGGGAGCTTTATTAGACGGATTAGACAAGCTTATTGAATTTGAAACTGGAGTAAGTGCTATAGTTGCAGCTGACTCAGTTGAATGTGTTGCGGAAGGAACTGGAAAGGTTCTTGCTTATTTTGATAAGTTGGATAATAACTTAAATAATCAAGAAGTAATTTTAATAGAGTAACATAAAAAGTGAGAAGCTTTATAGAGTTTCTCACTTTTTATATTAAGAAGATTATTATATTTTTAAGTTTATTCCTTTGTTTAAATAATATGAATGTATAATGCCTCTTGAAATAACTTTGGCCATATCTAGAACTAGAGATAAACGAATAGATCTAGAAGAAAAGAAGTCGGCATTATCACTTGAGTCTATTATACCTATTATAGAGGCCATACCTACATCAGGAAGTGTCTTTCCTACTCCTTTGCCAGGATGTATAGCGTAGTCTCTAGTATGAATTTCACCTATTGATTTATTTTCACCTAAACAAGCATCAATACCGATTATGCAAGCATCAGGGTGTAATTTGTTTATTTCTTCCAAGCGTTTATCTATATTTAAAGCATGAATGGGATTTGATATAGTACCATAGATTGGTAAAGGAAAGAGATTCTCTTCTAATATAGTGCCAACTAAAGGTCCTAAACAATCTCCAATACATTTGTCAGTTCCTATACAAACTATAGCTGTATTATCTTTCATAAAATCTTTTATTCCTTCTGCAATTTCATAATAAGCAAGTGCAGATTTATAATGAACTTTCCTTTTATTCAAGCCATAACACCCCCTTAAATAATATATGAGGGGGAACTAATAAATAGTATATAAGAATAAAAAAAATGCTAAGTGGCAATAAATCAAATATGAAGGGAGTGAAAAAAGTGAAAAAGGTTTTTGTTGGATTAGTAATTCTTTTGGCAAGTTTTATTACTATGTATACTGTTTTTTTCTGGGAACCAAAGTCAGTAGAGGATATGGTGAACTTAGGTGCAGTTACAAATGAAGATGTTAAAAGTGAAAATGGTGAAAAAGAAGTAGAGAGTAAGGAAGAAGAGGCAAGTAAAGAAGTATCTGTTGATGTAAATCCTATATTAAAGGTAAGTATAGAGGATATATACAATGAAATGCCTAGGAAAGATTGTGAAGAACTAAAAAAGGTTATTACAACAATGTCAACAAGTGATATAGGTATGATAGAAGATGCTATAAATGGTCAAGATAAGGAAAGTGGAATTACAAATGCTATATCAATTTTAAAGACTAGGTTAAGTAGCGAGGATTATGAGAAAATAAAGAGTATATTATCTCCATATGTAAATTTTAATAATATTAAAGAAAATGTGTAGAAAAAACGGATACAATATTAAATTGGAGTAAAATCGATAGATATAGAGTAAATTAAGGATAATCTTGATATATGCAGTCATTTGAGAGTTGAAATATAAGAGCATAGAATATATACTAACTATTGTTGATTCGGTGCTTACAGCACTTGAAGAAAACTAAAAATTGGAGGAGTTCCCGAGTGGCCAAAGGGGGCAGACTGTAAATCTGTTGCGATTCGCTTCGATGGTTCGAATCCGTCCTCCTCCACCATTTAAATGGGCGC
>NZ_JAHAIF010000105.1 GCF_018372875.1 Clostridium sp.
ATTATTACTATATTAAACTAATTAGGAAGCTTGCTGCTTGTGAAGCAGCTTACCGTTACGCTTTTGAAGAGTTTTGCTATGTAATTTGTTAACATTATAGCCAAAAGCCATTAATAAAAATTCCGTACGAACTTTAGGCATACCACGCATCAAAAACCGTCTAAATCCATAATCTTGTTTGATAACTCCAAATGCTCCTTCGACTTGAATAGAACGATTCATTCTCAGTAATATCCCTTTTTCAGATGTGATATTTTCAAGTGATTTCTCTCTCAATCTTATAAAGTTTCTAGCTACATGTAATTGCTTATTTCCTTTGGCTCTAGTGCACTTAGACTTATATTCACATTTAGAACAATCTTCACATTCATAAATACTCTTACTAGATTCATATCCAGATGCACTTTTTTTCTTTTGCTCTCCCTTATAAAAAAGCTTTTTCCCAGAGGAACAGATATAGTAATTATCTTCAGAATTAAATATCATGTTCTCTCTTTTACTAATATCGCTTTTAAATTTCTTAGTTTTCGATCTTTCATATGTTGCAGGTTTAATATAGGCTTCTTGATTATTAGATTCCAGATACATATAATTTTCTTCGCTTTCGTATCCTGCGTCAGCAGTTACGGAATTATATTTTTTAGATAGATTCTTCTCCAATTTATCTAAAAATGGTATAAATGTAAGTTGATCAGATCTTTCATTCGAAACGTCTACACCTACAATATATTCACCTTCTACCCCTATCTGAATATTATAGGCAGGCTTTAATTGACCATTTTTCATATGGTCTTCTTTCATATGCATAAATGTTGCATCATGATCAGTTTTTGAAAAACTGTTACGCCCATTAAAAATACCATTACAATTATTATAATAGCTTTGTTTTTCAATAAACTTATCAAGTTCTTCAATGTATTTTTGCAACTTACTTTTTCTTCTCCCTTTTCCATGAACAAATTCAAGCTTACTATTATCTACAATAGAATAAAGTATATCCTTAAGTGAAGTAGCATCATCAACCGATATTATAGAATTATCAATAATAAAGCAAAAATGTAGATTTTGATTTATTTTTAAGAATATTTCTTTGATTTTATTTTGCAAATTAGCTTCATTTTTAGCTATACTCTTTTTCCATACAAAGGTATATCTATTAGCTGATGCTTCGATTTTTGTTCCATCAATAAATATATTATCAAATTCTATTTCTTTAAGTTCACCAAGTTTTTTTATAAATTGATTAAATAAGTTTTCAATGCAT
>NZ_JAHAIF010000106.1 GCF_018372875.1 Clostridium sp.
TGGACCTAGGTCAATATTTTGGACACATTTTTATGAAAATTTTTTAAATTGATCTTCTTTCATTTGAGGGGTGATATAACCTATTGAACCATGAATTCTTTTTCGGTTATACCACGCCTCAATAAATTGAAAAATATCTATTCTAGCCGACTCATAATCATAGTATTTAATATGATTTACTCGCTCCTTTTTTAGTATTGAATTAAAAGATTCAATGCAAGCATTATCATAAGGACATCCCTTACGACTATGAGATTGTAGCATCTTGTATTTTTTTAATCGCTTTATAAAGTCTTTGCTCGTGTATTGTCTTCCAAGATCCGAGTGAAATGTAACCACGCCCTTTTCAGGACGTTGATTTACATATGCATTATCTAAGGCTGCTACTACCAATTTAGCATCCATTGTTCTACCAAATGAATATCCTACAATTTTTTTTGTGCATAAATCTAAGACTGCTGCTAAATAGCACCAACCATGTTTTACTGTATGTATATATGTTATATCGCCAACCCATTTTTTATTTGGCTTATCTGCACTAAAATCTTGATTTAAAAGATTAGGTTTTTCATCTACTTTTTGAGAACTACGTGTCGGTCTAAATTTCTTTGTAACAATAGATCTTATACCTAGTTCTTTCATTTTTCTTTGAACTCTTTTAACACTAACTTTATGCCCCTTACCTTCTAACTCTTTTTGAATTTTAGGCGCTCCATATACTTTATTACTTTCGTTATAAATTTTCATTATTTCGTCTTTCAAAAGAGCATTCTCTTTTGCTCTTTTAGACGGCTCTTTGTGAAAATAATCATAATATGTACTCCTTGCTATCTTTAAAACCTTACATTGAAGTTTTACTGGATATTTATTTTTATGTTTATAAATAAATTTAATTATAGATTCTTGTCCTGCGTGAATATGGCGATAGCTTTTTTTAATATTTCATTCTCCATAGCTATTCTTTCGTTTTCTCTTTTTAGTCTTAATATCTCATTCTCGGCATCCTTAACAGCTTTCTTATCTTCTTTTGATATTTTAATTAATGGCTTTTGAGATATCTTTCTAGCTCCACCATTTGCTTTATTAACCCAGTTGTTAACTGTTACATGATTAACGCCATATTCTTCGCATATTTCTTTGATTGGTTTTCCGGTATTATATACTTCGACAATCATCTTTTTAAAATCATCAGTATATCTTTTTCCTGTTTCTCTCATCTTTGAACACACCTCTCTATTTATAGTTTAATTGTTTTATCTAAAAT
>NZ_JAHAIF010000035.1 GCF_018372875.1 Clostridium sp.
TAATGGATATTTATGTATATTGGGAGATGCTTTTGCATCTCCTTTTATTTTTATCTAGTTTTTATTACTATCTCTGCCTACTAAAATTATACTCTAACTGATTTTTTCATACCAATATCTATAATATGCCATTTATCATACCCAAGTTTAGAAGTTAGCACCATGAATTTTAGAAGTTCTCAGTATATTAAAATTGATGAAAGACCTTTTATAAAAGGCTTTTTTTTTCACTTACTCATATTATAAACAATATTTGTTAAAATAAAGTAGGACATATGTCATATTTAATAATTTATTATACAAGGAGCTTACTATGAATGCATATTTACAACTCTTAAAAAAGCAAAATATCTTCAATGAAAATATTTATCCTTTCTTAGTATTGTGACATAAAAAATACCGCATATTCATTTTGAATAATACGGTATTTTAACTGATTTAATATTAAATTTTCTTTTCATTATATTTTAAAATAATACGCTAGTTATTGTTAACGCAAATATTATTAAAATAAATATTATGGATATTGTTGTTCCTAATTTTGCAAAGTAATCATTCTTAAATTTATATCCTATAAATAGGGATATAAATAATATAATTAAAGAAATAACTCCTACTGGTAATGATATCCCAATTAAGTCAAAAAAATGTTCTCCTAACGTTTTTTCATTCCAAGAAGTAAATGAAAACATTGCTCCAAATATAGAAAGTATTAAAGAAGCACTTCCTATACCCCATTTTTTAGAATCAGTTATTTGCATTATATTATCTCCTCCTTACTCATATTTTTATTTAAATCTTTCACAGAGAATTCAATAAATTTACAAATTCATTATAACATATTTTGTAAATACCGTACTGTTCAATTTTCAAAGATCACTTAGTTCGCACTTTCTACATATTACGAACCACATCTAATAAAAATAATATTGCTAATTCTTTATATATAGAAACTTATTTTTATATTTAATTTAATTAGAAAAGGCTACTGGAGAATATCCAATAGCCCAATTCCAAGGTAATCTTTAAATAATACATATCTAGAATTACTAAGATTTATTAGAATAATTATTTAGCTCTTACTATGGTCACTAATGTTTTCTATTTTTAAATAAATATACTCCACTTAATGTAATTATTGAAGCTAAGGCCATAATAGGCGAAGATACATCTCCAGTTTTTGGTAGATAACTCCCTTCATTATCATTCTCTTCTTTACCTGCATTATTATCTTCATCTTCTGGTATTTCTTTCTCTATATCTTTTAAATTAGATAAAGCATTTTTTAAACTATTCACTATATTATCAACTTCCTCTTGAGTTGCATTTGAGTTATTTAAAACTAACCTTGCTTCATTTAAAACATTTTCAAATACTGACCATGTTTCTGCTGTATAATCAGCTTCATTCTTAGCTTCACTAGCTTTAACTAACTCTTCTAATTTAGATTTATCAACTGCTTGCACTTCTTCTTTATTATTTATTTTTAATATAGTAAATGAGTGAGGATCTAATTCTAAATTCATACTTTCATTATCTACTAAGAATTTAGATTTTTCTATTTCAACATTATCAGGATTCTCTAAAGTATTTTCTTCACTAAATGAATCTCCAGCAAGCTTCTGCACATTAACTACCTTATTAGTTAAGTCTACACCATCAACTTGAACTTCTATATTTCTTTTCTCATTCTTATCTAAATTGACTACAGCTAAATAAATATTACCGTCTTCATCCTTACTAGCTAGTGCATTGAATACATCAACAGTGCTGGCAAACTTAGGCATATAGCTGAAGTTACTACTTATAATCTCATTACCAAACATTCCATTTAACATTTCAAATACATGGGCAGAAGGTGTTGAGAAAAACTTATAATTACCTTCACCAGTTAATGTGTCTGCCCCATCTTGAGGTACTGCTTGTATTACAGCTTGTTGTGTTGGTCCTAATGAATCTGCACCTTCACTATACCAATCTACTAAACAGTGTTTTTGAATATATGGACTACCTAATCTTACATATTCCATTAAACATTTAGCTATATATACAGCATGTGTCTGAGATCTTAATAGTGAATCGGTAGATCTAAATATACCAAATTCAGAAATTACAGGTACCTTTCCTTCTGGCATTAAATCAACGTATTTCTGAACATGAGCAATACCATTTTTATCTGCTAGCTTCATTGCAGAATCATAAAAATCTTCTCCTGAACCTGTTGGAGTACCTGAGTATGGATGTATAGTTAAACCATCATATAAATGATTATAATTATTTTTATCCATAGTTTTTACAAAACCTTCTGTTTCAAAACTTGAATATATCTGAATTTCTTTATCAGTTCCAGATAATTCATTTATTTGATTAATTGTATCTCTCATTGCTTGTGACACTTGGACAAATCCATCTTTTTCAACTGTATATGATACTTTTATAGTAGCTCCTTCTTTAGGTATGTTTCCGTTTATCCCATCACCAAATAATAGTTCCCCATTGAAGTAATTAACTTCTACTACATTTTCAGCACCAGTATTTTTAATATTTTCTACTACAGTCCATTCAACATCATTAACATATACATGTACTGAGTCTTTTTTTACTGCCGTAAATTCATCTTTTTTATAATCCTCTTGAGTATTACTTCCTCTACCTGGTATTGTATTAGCATATCTCATATACTTAACTTGGTTAGGCTCACCATTACTCTTAGCTGTTGATGCATTCCATTCTTCTGGTTCTACAACTTCTTGATTTTTTATATTTATAGTTCCACCATTAATATAATGATCTAGAGGGTCGCCGTCATAATCAGTCCAATACCTTTGTGAAGTTGACCCATCAACTCCACCTTGGTTCATTTCATTACCAATTTCAAAGAATCTTACATTATAAGGCTTATGATGTCCATTTTTTTCACGAACCTTTGCCCATTCGATTCCCCCATTTGGATTTGTACCTACTTCAGCATTAAGATATTCAACTAAGTCTGCAGCATCTTGTGCTGAACCTCTACCTAATCCATATACATAAACTATTTCAGAATTATTTTCATCAGCAAATGTAGCTACTTCTCCTAATCCAAAGTTAGGCTCTATTCCTTTAGCTGCACTATAAAATCCATGAATTTGATTTTTTCTATTAGATGAATCTCCTATAGAGTCTTTCCATCTAAATAAATTTGAGATAGTACCACCTGGATATCTTAGAGAACCAAAATTTGCATTTTTATAAAGCTCTGTAAAGTCTTCTCTCATCTTTCCTGTTTTAGAGTCAAAGCTTCCATATCCATTAAATGAATATCTATGATTAATTCCAAAAGTAGCACGACTAATTGAACGTTCAACTTCATTTGGATTTAATTTTAATTTTACATTTTTATCTACTTTATCTTCATATATTTCTTTTGCTATATTCTTATCAATTGCATAGTCATATACCCTAATTTCATCTATTTCTCCTACAAATTGTTGTGGATTTTGTGAACTAGGATTTTTATGATTTCCTATTATTAAGCTAGTTAATTCATTAACTGAGCTATTCCCAGCATCATATTCTCCATCAAGTTCTCCATTAATGTAATACTTAACTTTGTTTGACTTAGGATCAGTGGTTATAATAACATTTTGCCAAGTTCCCTTAGTTACTATATTAGTGGATAAAACATCTTTACCATTAACATATGAACCATACTTATTATCTAGACGAAGTGTTAATAAAGATTTGCCAAACTCCCCTTGTTGTAATATAGCTGTATGATTATTTTTGCTAATTTCTCCAGTTTTATACCATAAGGAGAAGGAGTATGAATTTTTACCAGTATTAATAAAACTATCAATCTTTAAACTACTATCATTACCTTTATTAAAGATTAATGAATTTCCTAATTCTTCATTACTTGATTTTCCTATAGCTACATTATTACCTATTAATTTTCCATCTTTATCTCCAACTAAGTTGTCTACCTTTCCATTATCAAAATTCCAATGTCCTATTAGATTATCTTCCATTGTTTTATTAGGTGATTTTACTGATTCATATATAGCCTTTGCTTCACTATTATTTATGATTCTATCATATACACGAATCTCATCTATTTCACCTTTCATTGAGCCTGGATCATTACCACCATTTTTATGCCTTCCTATTAATAAACTTGTTAATGCATCTACTTTATTACTTCCTGCATCTTTTTCCGAGTCAAATTTACCATTTATATAGTACTTTATTTTATTAGATTTTGGATCTATTGTAATTGATACATGTTGCCAAATACTTATGTCCACATCTGAATTACTATCTATATTTTGTGCATTAACATAACTTCTATATTTATTATCAGAAGTTAATAATAATAATGATCTACCATCGCCATCTTGTTGAGCTAATACAGTATTAGTATGAGTTGTTAAGTTCTCATCATACTTGTACCACATTGATATGGTGTATTGGTTCGCACCAGTATTTATAAATTCAGGAACCTTCATGTAACCATCAGAATCACTACCAAAGTGAAGGGATTTTCCCATATCTGAGTCTTTAATAGAAATTCCTTCACCTATAAGCTCTCCATTCTTATCACTATTAGCTTTGTTAGTTGGTGTGCCTTCATTAAAATCCCAATATCCTATTAAGTTTTTTTCGATGTTTACATCTTCCTTAATATTCTTAGCACTAACCACTGATATGGGAGAAAAACATGATACAATCAAAGTAAATGATAATAATAAGTTTAATAGTCTCTTCTTTCTCAAACCTCTTCATCTCCTTATTTTTTGTTATATAATTACACTCTTACTTATCAAAAAAAGATTCATATTTAATATAAGTTTTTACGCTAATACTAAAGATGAATCTAAATTTAATCAATCACTTTTATTTAATACTATTTATTCAAAGTTACAATTATTTTTTTATATAAATCTTCCACTACCTCTTTTCTAACGAATCCTGTTTCTGCTTCCATAGCATTTGCTGTACCACAAGCTGAAGCATATCTTAATACCTCTTCTATATCATAGCCTCTTTCTAATGCAACAGCTACACCACCAACATAAGAATCACCAGATCCAACAGGATTTACAGCTTTTACTTTAGGAACAATTACCTTATAAAACTTTCCTTTATAACCTGCTATTGATCCCTTACTTCCAAGAGAAATAACTACAAATTCTATTCCTTGTTCTTGGAATTTTTTAATTTCTTCAATAGCATCTTCATCAGTTTCTATTCTTTTACCTGTTAATGCCTCTATTTCATCTCTATTAGGTTTAATAAAGAAAGGTTTAGATTTTATACCTTCTACTAAAAGTTCTCCACTTGTATCTAACAAAAACTTCTTATTGTTTTTATTAGCAATACTAATTAATTCACCATAGAAATCTTTAGGAATATTTTTTGGTACACTGCCAGAGGCAACAATAATATTGCTGCTCTTTACTAACTCCTTGTATTTTAACAAGAACTTATTTTGTTCTTCCATAGAAACTTCAGGTCCTGGTTCTAATATTTCAGTTTGGTCCAAATCCTCTGTAATTATAGCTAAACATTCTCTAGTTTCACCATTTATTTTTATAAAATCACTCTTTATATTATAATCAAATAACTTTTCTTCAATAAATTCACCAGTTTTTCCACCTAAGAAACCTGTTGCAATACACTCTTCACCCAAGATAGTAGCTACATTTGCAACGTGTATTCCCTTACCTCCAGGTGTGTTTTCAACCTTAAAGGCTCTCATTACAGTTCCTTTTTGAAGTTCTTTCATTTCATATCTTTTGTCAACAGATGCATTTAAATTTACTACTAGTATCATATCTAACTTCCTATTCTGTTAAGATCTATTTGCACTACCGCAAACTTGTATCTTATGTTCTACTATTTTCTTCATTGCTTCCTTACCAGGAGTCATATACTTTCTTGGATCATTAGCTTCTGGATGTTCGTTGAAATATTCCTTTAATGCACCTGAGAATGGAATCTTTAAATCTGTTGCAACATTAACCTTGCATATTCCAAGTGAAATAGCCTTCATTACCAGTTCATCTGGAACATCTGAAGCTCCATGTAAAACTAGTGGGACCTCTACTTTTGATCTTATTTCTTTTAATCTTTCAAAATCAAGTTTAGGTTCACCCTTATATAATCCATGAGCTGTCCCTATAGCTACTGCTAAAGAATCAATTCCTGTTCTCTTTACAAACTCTGCTGCATCATTAGGATTTGTATACATGGCATCTTTTTCATCTACAATTAAGTCGTCTTCTTGTCCACCTAATTTACCAAGTTCTGCTTCTACTGTAGCATCAAATTTATGAGCATAAGCTACTACTTCCTTAACCTTAGCAATGTTCTTTTCAAACTCTAGCTTTGATGCATCTATCATACATGATTTAAATCCAATGTCTATATTCCTCTTTATAGCATCTACATCTTCAAAATGATCTAGATGAATTGCTATTGGAATATCATATTTATGCGCTGCTACTTCTGCCATTGCATTTATATATTCAGCACCTGCATATTCAATTGTTGAAGGTGTCCCCGCAATTATTACTGGCGATCTCATTTCAACAGCTGTATCTACCACTACTTGTAGTGTCTCTAGATTGTGTATATTGAATGCTGGAACAGCATATCCATCTCTTTGTGCATTTAAAAGCATTTGTCTTGTTGATAATATACTCATTTTTATCCCCCTAAATATTAATCGTGATATTCTCCTCTTTCCCACTTTTCATTGAACTCATCAAAATAATGTTCATCACCATTTGCATAATCTTTTTCTATCATGTTATCTATCTTTTCAATTAACTTCTTGTTTTCTTCTGTTGGCTTGTATTCAGTTTCTAAGAATACATCAATAATGTTTTCCATTAATCCAATCCCAGTAATTCTTCCACCAAAACCAAGAATATTTATGTTTAATTCTTCTTTAGAATATCTTGCTGTTTCAACATCTCTTACTAGAGCAACTCTAGCTCCCTTGATCTTAGCTGCTGAATTTGTTATACCAACTCCTGTACCACAGATTACTATTCCTAAATCTGCTTCTCCATTTACTACTTTTTCAGCAGTAGCTTTTCCGTATATTGGATAGTGAGTTCTTACATGGTCATAAGTACCATTATCTATAACTTCATGTCCCTTTGACTTTAAATATTCAACTACGCTATTTTTAACATGTGTAACTATATGGTCGCATCCAACTGATATAATCATTTCTTTTTCCTCCTATGCCATCTTATTTAACATATCTACTCTTATTTGATGTCTTCCACCTGAGTATTCAGATGAAACGAATTTTTCTGAAATTCTTTTTCCAATTTCTAAACTTGTAACCTTAGATCCCATTGTTATTATTGAAGTATTATTATGGTCTCTAGTCATCTTAGCTGAATGTTCATCAGCTACTTGTGCACATACTATATACTTATGTTTTGCACATACATTAAAGGAGCCTGTACCATATTCATCTACTACGATACCTCTTACCCCTTCCTTATTAAGAATTGCTTCACATACTAAATTTGAGGCATCATAAAAATCAACTTCTTTTCCTTCTGTTTTATCTATGACTTCATAACCTTTGTTAAGTAAGTCTTCCTTTATACCATTTTTAAATTCTACACTTTTGCTATCTGATGCAATTATTACTTTCATCAAATTTTCCTCCTACTATTTTAGATTTAGTCTTTCAAATTGCTCTTTTGGAGCATCCATTTCTTCTAATCCTCTTTTTAAAAGGTCAATATATTTATTTTCTAAAGTTTCATCCTTTATTGGATTTACTTGAGGATAATCTTCAACTATATTAAACAACTTGCTTTCAGCAGTATATTTCAAAGCGTCATCAACATTATCTAGTATTGAAGGATTTTCTATTGGAATTTTATAAACAGGATAATCTGTTCTCTTTAAGAACCTACCCATTTCTATTTCCTTCTCTCTTCCTTTTCCTAAATACTTTCTAATTGTTGTTGGTATGCATGTATATTCAAAGCATGGCTTATTTTCTTTGTTAGGTGCTCTAAAATATGTATGTTCACCATCTGTAACATTCATTGCTATTCCATGGTAACCATATAAAGCATACTCCCTGTTATATTCTCCACCTTCTGGAATTGCTTTCCACGAAGTTCCTTGAACATCTTCTGGAATTTCTACTCCTGAATAATCTAGAACTGTTGGCATAATATCAATATTTTGAGTTAATACATTTACTCTTTCTCCTGCCATCTTTCCTCCTGGGAAATGTACTAATAGAGGAATGTGAGCTAACTCATTGTACATATGCATATAATTCTTACCAAAGTAATTCCTTTCACCTAGGAAATATCCATGGTCTGTAGTTACTATAACTAAGGTATCTTCATATATATTAAGAGCCTTTAATTTATCTATTAATTTTCCAAAGTGTTTATCTGTCATTGTAAGTAATGCAGCATATCTCTTATTTATGTAGTCTAATGCATCATCTGGTACATCAACTTCTTTATAGTTTGGTGTTTCAAAATATGGTCCTTCATATTCACAACCATACATCTTCATATATTCTTCTGGAACATCAAATGGTTCATGTGGATCAAAAGTTTCCACCATCAAGAAGAAATCATCATGTTCCTTATTATCTTCAAGCCACTCACAGGCTGCATTAAATGTCTTAGGCGTTGGATATTCATCTTCTTGTCTTTCCCACTTTGTTCTGTTCCATTGATATTGTCTTCTTAATTTTCCATAATAATCATCTGGCATAAATGATGGATCATCAATTTTTGATATCCATGGATCTCCTTCTTGTCCTCTATAGAAGTCCCAAGTAGAGAATTGTTGAACATAATCCTCTCCACCTAATCTAAAATAGTGAGGATGGTCTGTTACTATATGACTAAATACATTCTTTTCTGCTAGTACTTTAGGAAGTGTTATATCAAATGGTTCTATTGGCCCCCAAGATCTTTCTAAAAAGTTTAAACGTCCAGTAAGTATATCTCTTCTTGCAGGCATACATGGAGCAGATCCAACCCAATGATTATCAAATGTAACTGCTTCCTTAGAGAATTTAGTTATATTAGGAGTCTTTACCCAAGTTTCATTATTATAGACTTCCATCATATTTCTCTTTAACGTATCCATTAAAACTACGACTGTTCTCATATAAAATCTCCTCCAGGTTTACTAAATTTCAATTCATATTATTGTAGACAAGCAATAATATACTTATCAGCTTGTCTACAACAACTTTTAATTTTACATATTATTTAACTTCTATACTATAATTCCAGCCATTGATAATAATACTGCTATTATTAATACTCCAAATATTACCCAAACAGCATTCTTACCGTTGGATTTCTTTAATAGATAGTAACAAAGGAATGTTAATGCTAATGGAAGTAAGTTTGGCATTACTTTATCAAGCATTTCTTGTAGCATTAATGGATTTTCTCCTGCTGCAATTTGAACACCAAGTGTTACTTTTACAGTTGTTGCAATTAATCCACCAACAACAATAACTCCAAGAACGTTAGCCATATTAGCTAATCTATCAAATATACCTTTTCCGTTATCTTCTCCCCCTAAAACTTCCATACCTTTAGAATAACCTTTAGTTACACCATAGTATTTTAACGGGAAATATAAACAGTTAATCATTAAGAACATTAATATTGCACCTAATATGTTTCCATCTAAAGCGAATGCCGCACCAATTGATCCTGCGATTGGCATCCATGTAAAGTTAAGCATACTGTCTCCAATACCAGCTAAAGGACCCATTAAACTTGTCTTCATTGAGATTACTGATTCTTTTTGATCTTCATCTGTTGTCTCTTCCATTGCTGCTACGATACCTAATATGAAAGGCATTGCTATTGGATGAGTATTGAAATACTCTAAGTGTCTCTTCATAGCATTAGCTCTTTCTTCTTTTGATTTATCTTTATAAAGCTTCTTAAATATTGGCTTTAATATATAAACTGTACTTAAACTTTGCATTCTTTCATAGTTATGAGAGAATTGACATATTTGTGATCTCCAAAATACTTTCTTTAAATCCTTTTTATCTATTAAGTTAGCCATTATAAATCCCAGCCTCCTTCTACACCTTCTTCTACTTCAACAGATACTGTTGCTGCTCTATTAGCAGATGATTCCTTTTGTTTATTGTTCATTATTAAGTCATAAACACCTGCAAAACATGCACCAATTAATGCTAATGCTAATGTAGGTAAATTTAAGTATGCAGTTAATGTGAACCCTAATATTAAGAACATCCACATATTCTTTTTAAGCATCATAGTTAATAACATTGCGATACCTACTGCTGGAATTGCTTTTGATGCAACTGTTAAACCAGTCATTACGCTTGCTGGTATTGCTGCCATAATAGAGTCAATTGCACTTGCTCCTAGAAATACAGCTATAAATGTTGGTACTGCTCTACTTAAGAAAATTAAGCCACCACCCATGTATTGAAGCTTGTCAATCTTATCAAAGTCACCTGTTTCAGCAATTTTATCTGCTTTGTGTACTAGAGAAATACTAATTGTTTTACATAACATATCAAGTTGTTGAACTAATAATGAAACTGGAATTGCAACAGCTACACCAGTTGCTTCTCCCCCTCCTGATAAAATACCAATTGCTACACCAACTACTGAACCTGAAATAACATCTGGTGGAACATAAGAACCTACGTTGTTTACTCCTAACCACATTAATTCTAATGTTGCTCCAATTATAAGACCTTGAGTTAAATCACCTAAAATAAGTCCTGTTACTGCACCTGCAAGTAATGGTTTTCTGAAACCAAAATGTGGTCCATATTGGTCCCATGCACATATACCTGCCCAAACAGCTACTAATAATGCTTTGATTAACATAATAACCTCTCCTTTATTATTAATTTATTTATAAATTTTAAATAAGATCCTTCATGTATACTACATCATCCTTAGGTACCATTTGCACAAATACTTCAATGCCTTTATCCATAAGTTCTTTAAATGCACTTTCTTCTTCAGGGGTTACTGAAATTGACTTTGTAAGTCTCTTTCTAGTTTCGTTGTATCTCATTCCTCCAGCATTTACCTTTTGAATTTCTAATCCACCTTTTACTACTTTTAACACGTCTGTTGATGTTGTAAATAACAATAAAGTATCCTTCTTTATTGGATTCTTCTTTAATACTTCTATAAATTGATCTACACCAAATACTAAAACTCTTACTCCTGCTGGTGCTGCAAGTCCTACTACTGATTTTTGTACTGGATCCTTGCTTACCTTATCATTAATTATTAGTACTTGTTCTATACCATAGTCTCCAATCCAAGTTGAACAAACTTGTCCATGTATTAATCTGTCATCAATTCTTACTAATTTAACACCCATTTTTATTTCCTCCTTAAACTCTCTATAAAGCTATTTCTCCCTCTTCTTCTTTTACTGATAACTTCTTGTTTATATCTATAAATGTTTCTTTATAAACTTCTTCTAATCTTTCTTTAATTGCTTCAGTTGGTAATTCTCTATTTAATAATAGTTCTAATAGAACTGGTAAATTAAACCCTGTATAAACTACTACATCGCATCCATCTAATATCATTCTTGAACTAGCGTTACATGGGGTCCCTCCAAATATATCTGCTAAAATAATTACTTCTCTTTCATCTTTTAATTCTTTATAAGCTTCTCTAAGCTCCTCTAAAACATTTTCTAAATCCTTATCATCAGTAACTGAAACTATTTTATACTTTTCTTGCTTCCCAACTATCATTTCAGCACTCTTCATTGCATACTCTGCAAAGTGCCCATGACTTATCAATATGATTCCTATTTCTTTCATTTATGTACAACCTCCTTATGCCTTTATTTAAAGCAAGTATGGTGCCAAAATTAGTATTGTAAGTATTTATAACGTTTTCAAATAGATTTAATACTCATTAATACTCTTTATAAAAAAGCAATACTGTTTATTAGTATGGATATAATACTCTTCATGTAAAAAGATTTTTTTTTATTTTCTAATAAGTTTTAAAACTTATTGAAAATTATAGAAATTGAAATTAATATATATAGTATAGATTTTTTACAAAAGTTTGAATTGGAGGAAGAACAAATGAATTTAATTTACTTATTTATTGCTTTAGGTGCTACTACCCTAGGTTCAATGGCAGGTCTTGGTGGCGGGGTAATAATCAAACCCATTCTAGATTTCTTAGGCCACTATAACTTATCAACAATAAGTGTATTATCGTCCTTCACTGTTTTTTCTATGGCTATAGTTTCTATAATCAAACAAATACGTTATAAATTTAAAATCGAAGTAAGAAAAACTGTGCTTATTGGTATAGGTTCAATCTTTGGAGGTCTTATAGGGGAAAAACTAGTAAAGTTTATTTTAACCTTAGCTCAACCAACAATAGTTACAGTGATACAAAACTTTGTACTAGCTATACTACTAATTCTTGTATACATATACATGAATAATAAAGATAAATTTAAAAGCTATCACGTAGAAAATTCTTTAGCATGTATAGCAATAGGCTTACTTTTAGGAGGAATAGCATCTTTCTTAAGCATAGGAGGAGGACCAATAAATGTTTGTGTTCTTACAATATTCTTCTCAATGAATACAAAGGAAGCAGCTGTTAATTCAATAATAACCATATTATTTTCTCAAGCTTCAAAGCTAGTAACCGTTGCAACTTCTTCTGGTTTCAGTGGATTTGACTTAAGTATGCTACCATTTATGGTTGTTGGAGGAATTCTAGGAGGACTAATAGGATCTAGATTTAACAAACTATATTCAAGCGAAACTATTCTAAAAGTATTTAATGTAGTATTAATAGCCTTAATTGTATTAAATTTCTATAACATTCTTTCAGTATTTATTTAATATGGGAGGAAAAAATAAAAAGAAATTTAAGCCTAATTATAAAACCGTCATCTAGTAAATATAACTTAAAGTGTAAATACTGTTTTTATCACTCAATTGCTGATGCAAGAGATATAAAAAACTATGGCTTTATGCCATTTACTACTCTCAAAGAAATCGTTTTAAAAGCTGCTGAATACTATAATGGTTGTCATTGTTCTATAGGTTTTCAATGAGGAAAATCTACTCTTGTAGGCTTAGAATTTTATAAACAGCTTATTAAATACACTAAAGAAATAACTAATAGTACAGGCTTCTCATTCTCAATTCAAACAAACGGTACACTACTGAATGATGAATAGGAAAATTTTCAAAAGAAAATAAATTTCTTGTTGGTATTTCTCTAGACGGAAATAAGGATATTCATAATTTAAACAGACTTGATTATAAAAATGACTATAAATATATTCAATTTAATCCTTATTTAGAGACCTTTGAAAATACTTCTATGACTTTAGAGAGATATTCACTTACCTCTATCCTCTTTAAAACATCTAATCTGTGATATACAGATGCATTAAACAATAATTATGTAGGTATAAGATTATTTGATAATATCTTAGGACTATTCTTAAACCAAGAACACGAGTCTCGTGATATGAGAGGAGTATGCTCATGTCAACATATTAAGGAACAATTAACTTTTTAAAAAAATCCACTGAAATAAGTACTAAACGTAAGTCTTGTAAATATATATCAATTTGTAGAGGTGTCTGTAGACGTCATAAATAAAAAAAAGGATAATCTTAACTATTTCTGTGAAGCTACTATAACTTCTACTCATATTCCTTAGATAAATTTAGACATCTATCACTTATAATTAAGAATTCTTCTTTCAGGAGGTAGATTAGAGTGTTAAGAATTGAGATCATAAAAAAATATATTAAGGATTTTTGCGAAAATATTACCATTTACAACATAAAGGAAAATCCAACTTTAGGCGTTTCCTCTTTAGATATAGCTGAAAGCCTTAGTATACTTAGAAATAATGCTTCTTCGGATTTAAATAAACTCTATAAAGATGGTTTACTTATAAAAATCAAAGGAAAACCCACTAAATATTTTGATAGAGAGCACTTTGAAAATATATTTCAAATACTTTTAAATGATGAATGTATAGAATGTTCTTCTTTAGCAGATTTAGTGACAATTTTAGATTCTTCAAATGAGAAAGAAGCTAATAATAAGAATTTAGATCCTTTTAACAAATTAATAGGTTCAAATCATAGTTTGGCAGGTATAGTAAAATTGGGTAAATCATCAATACTTTATCCTAATGGACTTCATACTATACTTCTTGGAGAGTCTGGTGTTGGTAAAAGTCTGTTTGCTGAAGTCATGTATGAGTATGGTGTACAAAATAATGTGTTTAGCAAAAACTCATCTTTTGTAGTATTTAACTGTGCTGACTATGCTAATAATCCAAACCTATTAGTTGCTCAATTATTTGGTACTGTTAAAGGAGCATATACTGGTGCAGATAATGATAAAAAGGGGTTAATAGAAGAAGCTGATGGTGGTGTTTTATTTTTAGACGAAATCCATAGACTTCCTCCAGAGGGACAAGAAATGCTCTTCTTATATATTGATAAACAAAAATTTAGAAGACTTGGAGAAACTTCTTCGGAGAGAACTGCTAAGGTTCTAATAATAGCAGCTACAACAGAAAATCCTAACTCTATGCTGCTTACTACATTCTTAAGAAGAATACCATCATCCATAAGAATTCCTAGTCTTAAAGAGAGAACCTTAAGCGAAAAACTAATGCTAGTTAACAATTTATATAGTGCGGAGTCTAAAAAAATAAATATGCCAATATATGTTGATAAAAACTGTTTATCAGACTTAATGTTATATAATCCTCATGGAAATATAGGTCAACTAGCAAGTGACATTCAATTATCCGTTGCTAGATCATATTTAGATAGTAGACTTAACAACTTAAATACAGTTCATATAACAAAAGATTCATTACCACTTTACACTAACAATACTCTATCTAACATAGAAATCTCAACTAGACAAAAGGTTGAACTTCTTTTAGATAAAAATGAATATAAATTTTCACCTGGAAGCCAAATATTTAAAACGGCTCCAACACCAACATATGATTTTGTAAAATTCTATAATAATCAATTAAATATCTTAGGAAAGGATAATGTAGATATTAAAAAAACTTTTTCTGATTATACCCAACTAATTGCAAAAAATCTTACATTACAAAAAATGTATCCAGATTTTTTAGATGATGAAACTTCAGAAATAATATCCACACTGTCTGATATTTTATATAATGATTTAAATCTTGTAATTGATAGAAGTTCCTATGCAGCGCTTGCTTTATATCTTAAAAACTTAAAGGATTACAATAGTGATGCTAAACAAACTTCTAAAACTACAGACTTATTAGATATACCTTTAGAAATTCAATCTGTTTGCAAAAAGATTGCTAAAACTCTTGAAGTTAAATTTAATATATACTGTCCCACTGAAGAACTTCACAATCTAATGATTATAATAGATTCCTTAAAATCTAAAGAAAATTTTGATTCTGTAGGTATTATGATAGCTGCCCATGGAGAATCTTTAGCCAGTAATATAGCAGATGTTGCTAACGACTTACTTAGCATTAATTTTGCTTTAGCTATTGATATGCCTCTTACTGAGGATGCAAGTAAGATATTACCCCTATTCTTAGAAAAATTAAAACCCGGAACCTTTAAAAGAGGATTAATTTTATTTGCTGATATGGGGTCACTAACTACTCTTGATGAAGTCATAAAAGAGAAAACTGGAATAAATATTGTAACTGTTAATTCAACTAATATATTATTAGTTATCGAAGCTATTAGAAAGTCTATATTTTTAAAAAGTGATATTGATGATATACTTCATGATTTAATAGGAATGAATAATAAACTTTCTTATAGCTTTAATAAAAAAATAGAGAATCACCTTTCAATAAACAAAAAGAGGTTAATATATACTGTTTGTAATTCAGGTGAAGGTGTAGCAAACTATCTTCATTACAACTTAAAGAATATATTAAAAGATAATAATATTTATGATATAGAAATAATTCCATTAAATTTAGAAAGTAAGACTCAACTTAGAAACATAATACATCGAACATCTATTGATAAGAAAACAATAGCTATTGTAGGTAGTATAAATCCAGATACAAACGATATCCCATTTATATCTTTGGAGGATATCGTATTGCATAATGGTGTTAATAAACTTCTTTCTTTAATAGGAGTACAAAATAAAAGCAATGAAAATAAAATAGTTACAACCTTAACAAAAGATATAGCAATAAATATTACTTGTGATGCTGTAGACAAGTATTTAACTATATTCTCAGCATACAAGATAAAACCACTTGTATTTAACTTTATAAATGTTATAGAAAAGAATTTAGAAATTGTATTAACAAATTCTAGCATAACAAAAATTTTTATTCATTTATCCTGTGCTATAGAAAGAATTTTTCTTAAAGACTTTATTTTAACCCCTCATGAAGAAATGTCTAGCTATATTATAAATAATGAGAAGTATGTAAACGTAACAAACAAGGCGCTAGAAGAATTAACTGATAACTTAAATATAACAATCCCAACAAATGAACTTTACTATATATGTGAAATAGTAAAAGATGCTTATAAACAAGCTACAACATAAAAAATCAAAGTTATATCTGTAGCAAAAAAGAAAACTGCCTATTCTAGCAGTTTTCTTTTTCTATGTCTTCTAATAATCTAAATACTCTCTTTTTAAGAAGTGGATGTACTTTATTACCACATATTTCACTAAGAGGTTTTAATACAAATTCTCTTTCTTCCATTCTTGGATGTGGAACTGTAACTAATTCATCTTCTAACACTAAATCATCATAGAAAATAATATCTAAATCTATGATTCTTGGCCCCCACTTAATTATTCTTTCTCTCTTCATTTCCTGTTCTATATCTAATAGAATCTTCATAAGTTCCTGTGGTGAAAGAATTGTCTTAAGTTTTAAAGCAGCATTTACAAATTCCTCTTGATCTAAGTAGCCCCAAGGCTCTGTTACTAAGAAAGAAGATACCTTAGTAACTTCTATTTCTTTATAAGAATTTATTAATTCTATTGCTCTATTTAAGTTTTCTTCCTTATTTCCAATATTGCTTCCTATTGAAAGGTATACTTCATGCCATCCTCTTTCAATTTGTACTGCAGCATAATCTAAATGCCTTCCTATTGGTGCCCAAGGCTTTTTTAAAGTCACCTTAATATCTTTAACTAAGGGATAATTATACAAAGTAAACTCTGCCACCTTTTGCGCTGCTGTTTCTATAAGGTCATAAGATTCCTTCATAAATTCTTTTTCTATACCATGACAAAGTTCACCATAGTGAACTGACTTAGTTAAATCTCCAGTTCTTCCAGCTTCCTCTAGACTCAAAGTTAATTCTAAATCTAAAATAAACTTTTGCCCTAAAGTCTTTTCTTCTTTAAAAACACCATGATTGGCAAATATCTCCACGTTTTTTAAATATATCTTATCCATTCTATACACCTTATTTCGCTTTAAGTATTGCATCAGTCATAACGCAAGCTCTTTTATTTTCTAAAACATCATGAACTCTTACAAATTCACACCCTTTCATTATTCCAATTACAGTAGTTGCAACTGTTCCCTCAACTCTTTCTGTAACAGGTAAATTTAAAGTTAACCCTATCATAGACTTTCTTGATGTTCCAAGTAGTACTGGCAACCCTAAATTCTTTATCTTTTCTAAGTTATTCATAACAATTAGATTTTCTTCATAAGTCTTAGCAAAGCCTATTCCTGGATCTAATATTATGTTCTCTCTCTTTACACCTGCTTCAAGTGCAATATCTATACTTTCAGCTAAATCCATAATTATATCATTCATTAAATTAGTATAAGGTTTATCTTCCCTATTATGCATTAAGATACATGGAACATTGTACTTTGCAGCAACCTTTGCCATGTCCTTATCTTTCTTAAAGCCCCATACATCATTTATAATATCTGCCCCTGCCTTTATTGCTTCTTCAGCAGTTCTAGCCTTATATGTATCTATAGATATGGTAATATCAAACTTTTCCTTAATAGCCTTAATTATTGGCACAACTCTATTTATTTCTTCTTCAACCCCTACTGGTTCAAAGTTAGGTCTTGTAGATTCTCCACCTATATCTATTATGTCAGCTCCATCTCTAATAAGTTCTTCTGCATGCTTTAATGCAAGTTCAACCTCATTAAATTTTCCTCCATCTGAAAATGAATCAGGTGTAACATTTAAAATTCCCATTACATAAGTTCTTTCACCTAAGTTAAATTCCTTATTTCCTATTTTCATTTTTCCTCATACCTTTCCCTAATACTTAATTTTAAAGTTCTTTTTCTCTTTACTCCAATAACAATCTTTTTCAGATTTACATGAAAAACAATTTCTAGATAGCTTGTCGCTTTCATAGATAATTCTAGATAATTCATCAAAACTATCTTTTCTATGATTCTCTATTCCTTTTAGAATTTCATCCTTCTCCTCTTTTGTAAAGCTAGTTTCCTTTAAAATATCTTTAGCTATTATAACACTACCTTCATGATGTGGAATTTCTTCTTTATACTCTAAAACCCTTCCAATATCATGTAATAATCCAATTGCATAAATAACCTCTTTAGAATACTTAAGACCCTCTTCTAACACTCTTATGTACGCGATTCTTGAAACATCCAAAAAGTGCTCTATGGTATGATTACAAAATACTCTTTCCTTTTCTAGTTCACTAAGTTCCTCTAAATAAATCTTGTAATCTTTATTATTTAATATCTCATTAACTTTATCCAAAGCCTTTAAATCTCCTATCTTTGAATTAAATCTAAAACTTCTCTTCTAAGATTATAGTTTTCCTCAAAGCATCCTCTATAAGTTGTTGTAAGAGTTCTGGTTCCTGGCTTTTTAACCCCTCTCATAGTCATACACATATGCTCTGCTTCAATAACCACCATA
Source organism: Clostridium sp. (assembly GCF_018372875.1). Lineage (GTDB taxonomy): Bacteria > Bacillota > Clostridia > Clostridiales > Clostridiaceae > Clostridium. Next base: position 18,961 of record NZ_JAHAIF010000035.1, read on the forward strand.
ACCCCCTCTGCATTTAAATAATTCATTAAAGCATCCGCTACTTCTGAAGTTAATTTTTCTTGAAGCTGAGGTTTTTTAGCATAGGTTTCTACTGTTCTTGCAAGCTTTGAAAGCCCTGCTACTCTACCCTTTGGTATATATGCAATATGTGCCTTCCCATAGAAAGGAACTAAATGATGCTCACACATTGAATAAAATGTTATATCTTTCTCTAAAACCAAGTCATCTCTATCCACTTCAAAAGTCTTCTTTAAGTGTTCCTCTGCTGTGGCATTTATTCCTGAAAATATCTCTTCATACATCCTAGCTATTCTATCTGGAGTTTCTATAAGACCTTCTCTATTAGGATCTTCCCCAATAGCTTCCAATATAAGTTTTACACCTTCTTTTATTTTTTCCTTATCTACCATTATGTATTAACCCTCCTAGTTTACTGCTTATCATATTTGTTAAATCCCCTTGTTCAAAAACTCTATCATTAATTCCTGTTACCTTCATTACTCCCATTAAACTGTTGGTAATAAAAACTTCATCGCTATCATAAAGTTCATCTAAAGTAATACTCTTTTCTATTACATTAAAATTGTTTATAATCCACTCTCTAATTATACCACCTAGAAGTCCATCTTCAATTTTAGGCGTTAAAAGAGCACCATTCTTTATTAGAAATATATTTGCACAGCTTGTTTCTGTAACAAAACCTTTTTCATTAAGAAATAAAGCATCATTATAGCCATTTTTTACGGCTTCCTTTTTCTCAATTATGTTCTCTATATATCCGTTCCACTTTATCTTGGTCATTTTTGATGTAGAATTTCTTCTAACCTCTGAAATACTTAAGGTCATTCCCCTATTATAATCATCATTTCCATAAGGATTCTCCCTTTCAGTAATAACAATATTTTTAGGGGTAACCAAAATCTTTAACACCTTATTTTTAATATTTATACTTTCTAAAAATTCAAGAAGTTCTTTCTTCTCTAAATTTTCTAACCCTAACCACTTCATACTTTCTTCAAGCCTATTTAGATGTTCTTTTAAAAACAAAGGCTTATCTAAACAAAGGATAGTCTCAAAAAGTCCTTGTCCAAAGAAAGTACCTTCATCTAATAGAATTTTATCACTATTATAAACTATTTCTCTCATTATAACACCTTCATTAAGGCTTTTGCTTTGTCAATTGTTTCAAACCATTCCTCCTCAGGATTTGAGTCCCAAGTGATTCCCCCTCCAACACCAAAGTAAGCCCTATTATCCTTTTTAATTATTGTTCTTATTACTATATTAAAATCACAGTTTCCCCTGATATCAAAGTACCCAATAGAACCTGTATAAAGATTTCTCTTAAGACCTTCAAGCTCCTCTATAATTTCCATTGCTCTTATTTTTGGTGCTCCAGTAATTGATCCACCTGGAAAACACTCCTTTATACACTTAATAGAAGACGCCCCATCTTTTAATCTTCCTTCTACTGTTGAAACTAAATGAAATACAGTTGCATATTCCTCAATTTTAAATAGCTCTGTTACTTTAACCGAATGAGGAGTACACACCTTACTTAAATCGTTTCTTTCTAAATCTACTATCATTAAAAGCTCTGATTTATCCTTCTCTGAATTTATAAGAGCCTCTTTATTCTCTTCATCTTCTTTAGAGTTTTCACCTCTTGGCCTTGTTCCTTTTATTGGTCTTGTATGAACCTTTCCATCAACTACAGATAAAAACCTTTCTAGTGATGAACTTATCACTTGGAAGTCTTCAAAATTCATATAAGCTGAAAAAGGAGCCTTATTAATACTTCTTAATTTTTCATATATTTCAAAAGAAGGAGAAGTATTTTCACACCATATTCTTCTTGTCATATTAGCTATATAAACATCACCACTTCTGATGTAATCTTTAAGCTTTATTATAGCCTCTTCATATTCTTCTTTTTCAAAATTTGAGTAAAAGGTATTGTTACCCTCCTCAACTCTAACCTCTTCAAACTCCTTATATTCCTGTAGCTTTTCTAATACTAAACTAGTGCTATTTTCTATGTATCCAAGCTCTGTAACATATGTTTTCTTATTATGTAAATCAAATATAATTAAGTTTTCATATATGTTGAAAATGCTATCAGGTATTAAAAAATCCTCCTTATATGTATTAGGTAAATCCTCTAAAATTCTACCTATATCATAAGAAAAATACCCTATTGCCCCACCTATAAAAGGAAGATGACTTTCTCCCTTAAAGCTGAACCTTTCCATTATCTCTTCTAAGGATGAAAAGGGATCATTTGACTCTATCTTTTCATTATTTATGTAAACTGAATTTCCTTGTGATCTAAAATTCAAAATTGGGTTTATCCCTATAAATGAATATTTAGATAATTCCTTATCCTCCTTAGAGCTATCTAAAAATATACTTTCATTAAAATCTTTAAAAAGTCTATATGTATGAAATGGATCATAATATTTTTCTAATTCTTCTATCTTAAAGTTTATCATTCTTAAACCTCTTACACTCCTTTATAAAGTTATGTAACATCTTGTGACCATCCTCTGTTAGCTCTGCCTCAGGATGAAATTGCACTCCAAAAATAGGATAGCTTTTATGCTCTATTCCCATTATAACCCCATCTTCTGTTTCTGCTGTAACCTTAAGTTCATAAGGAAAATTCTCCTTTGATATCACTAAGGAATGGTATCTTGTAACCCTTAGAGGATTTTTAACACCTTCAAATATTCCTTCATTATTATGAGTTATATAGCTAAGCTTTCCATGGACAGGCTCCTTGCCTTTAAGTATTTCCCCACCAAAATAGTGTCCAATACATTGATGTCCTAAACATACACCTAATATTGGAAGCTTTCCTTTAAATTTATCTATTATATCTAAAGATAATCCTGCTTCTTTAGGATTTTTTGGCCCTGGGGATATAACTATTCCACTATATTTATTTAAATCTATATTATTTATATTTATCTTATCATTTCTAACCACTTCTAACTCTTCTTCTAGCTCTTCAAAATATCTTACTAAGTTATACACAAAAGAGTCATAGTTATCTATCATTAGTAACATATTTTCCCCCCTAAACTGTGACTAAAATCATTTCTCATTATAACATAAATGAAAACAAAAAGTAGGAGCGGTAAATTCACTACTCCTACTTTTTGTTTTTGAAACAAAGTATCAATCCATTATGACCTCATTAGTAACTTTCTTAAAATAAGAGACTGTATCGAATTTATAATACTATATTTCGATACAATCTCTATTCAAACTTTTATTATTTTAATGTATTATCATCTTTTTTCTTTCTTGTAAACATAACTAATACACCTGCAACAACTAAAATAGCTCCTACTATTAATGTATAAACATTATTTGTTTCACCTGTTTTTGGAAGTTTCGAATTTGATGTGGTTTTTCCATCATCATTATTGTTGCTTCCATTATTAGTTCCACTATTTATAGTATCATTTGATGCTATTTCTAATTCTGAAATTGCACTTTTTAAATTTTCTTCAGCTTTTGCAACTTCTTTTTCTGTTGCATATTCATTAGCTAAAACTATATTTGCATTTTCTAATGCTACTTCTAAATTAGCCCAACTTTCTGCTGTATAATCACCTTTAATTAAAAGTTTTGCACTCTCAACTACAGCTTGTAAGCTTGATTTATCAACAGCTTCAGTCGGTGGAACCTCCTCATCTTCAAGTACAAATCTTACGCTTGCAGGTATTAATGAAGTATTTCCAGCCTTATCTATAGCTACTATTTTAACTGTATATTTAACTCCTTTATCTAATCCTTCAAGTGTATAGTTTAATCCTTCTACTTGATCCTTAAGAATTCCATTTACATAAACCTTATATCCAATTACTCCAATATTATCAGTTGCTTCACTCCATGAAATTTCAGCACTTGTCTTTGAAGTATCTTCTACAAATATTTTCTCTATATCACTTGGCCTTTCTATATCTACAGCCAACTCTGTTTTTACATTTATAGCTTCAAATGCTGTTGATTTTCCTGCTTCATTTACAGCCTTAACAGTAAAATTGTATTCAGTATCTGCAGTTAAATTATTAACTCTATAATAATTATTCACTGTTTCACCAATCTTAGTTTTACCTTCATAAACTTCATAAGTTGATGCTCCATATATTGAAGGCCATGTAAGAACTAATGTCTTGCTTTCAACTCCAATTGCTTCAACCTTAGCACTATCCGGAATTGCTGGTCCTGGTGATTCTTGAGGAACTAATCCATTTGCTTTTTCTCTAAGAGCTACTATAGCACTTGTTACATTTTCAGCTATTACATCATCATTATTATTAACATCTACGGCATTATCATATGCAGCTTTAAATTCACTCCATGTTTCTGATGTATAGTTAGCCTCAACTTTATTGCTGTGTGCTTCTATTTCTGTTTGTAATTCTGACTTATCAACTATATCACCAGTAACATCTTTAAATACTTTAAAGTAATCTAAGTTAACTTGATCTTTTCCATCCCTATTTATAGCTGTCATAACAATAGTGTGCTCACCATTTTCTAATTCATTAAATGCTGCAATTAATTGTTGATCATCACCTGTGCTACTTCCTTCTAATGAAAAATTCCCTTTACTTTCACTATCAATTGATATATCAAAACTTGCATAGTTAGCATGTTTTTGAGAATAAATTTCTATTCCTGTTCCAGTAAATGTATAAGTTACTGTTGCACCTGTAGTAGATTCTGTTTTAGTGCCGCCATGGTGTCTATCTGATTCACCAGTCCAAACTGACCAATCTCCCCCCCATGTTATATCAGTATTTTTAGTATTATTCATATATCCATCTTCAACTATAATTTCTTCAGATACCACTGTTGGAAGTGATACCTTTATAGGAATTGAACTACTTACAGAAGTATCTTCTTTTGAAGTAGCTGTTACTATAACAGTTCCATTAACACTTTTAGTTGTTAACACTCCATTTTCATCAATAGTTGCAATGGTAGAATCATTTACTGACCATATTACTTCCTTATTCCTTACTTCACTTGGAAGAACTGTAGCAACCATTTTAACCGAACTATTTTCTTTACTTATAGTTGTTATTCCAGACTTAGTTCCAACTGAAACTGACGTTGGTTTTTGAATAGTTGAATCTAACACTTTAAATGCATCAAGCTCTACCTTTGTCTTACTTGCTAATTCCGATTTAGTATTAGTTGCTCTAACTGTAATTGTATGTTTACCATATTTTAAATCATCTTTAGAGAATATAGTTGCTTTTCTCTTTGTTGATGGACTATAAGTATCAACTTCATCTATAACTTTTCCATCAATACTTATTTCAAACTTACCCCTATCAAAATTTCTACAACTTATAACTTCTATTCCAGTACCTACAAATGTTAAAGTAGCCGTTTCAGTTCCAACTGGATCTTCAATGTACTTAATTGTTCCATCATGATTTACAGTTTCGTCCCAATCACCCCAGTTACCATAGTAAAGAATACGCGAATCTCTATCATCAATATATCCAGCCATATTTCTTAAATCATTTACCTTTATAGCTTCAGATATCTTTGTTTCTTTTCCACTGATATTTGCAGAAACCATATATCTAAATGAGCCTAATATATCTTTTGCATTAATATCCTTAAAGCTTACTTCATTAATGTTCTTTGCTACAGTTGTAACATCACCATTATCAATTTGACGATATACATTATAAGTAATATCATCACCTTCTACAGCATTCCATTCTAAGTTTACAGAATCACTTTCTATTCTTTCTGCAACTAACCCAGTAGGTGCATCTGCAAGTTCTTCACTACCTGGAATTTCACTTATAGTATAAGTTTCATTTATTTCTGTATTAAACGAAATCTTATCTTCTTCAATTACTGTAAACTCTATATCTTCTCCCTTAGAGTTAGTTAGTTTAGAAAGATGTAATTTATCATATTTAACTACTGCTTCTCCACCATTTTTAGATGTAACAGTTAATTCATATGCTTTTCCATTTTTCCACTTAGCTCCAACTTCAAAATTTCCTCTTGCAAGCAAACCATCATATGAGCCATTTACCCATACATCTGGAAGTGCAGGTAAGAAGTTGATATATCCCATGTTACTTTGCATTAACATTTCAGATATTCCAGCTGTTGCTCCAAAGTTACCATCAATTTGGAAAGGTGGATGTGCATCCCAAAGGTTAGAGTAAGTTCCTCCACCACTCGCTTGTCCTGTTCCAACTCTCTTTAATTGCTTAGTTATTAATTCATAAGCCTTGTTACCTTTACCTGCTCTAGCCCAAGTATTAATTCTTTGTCCCATTCCCCATCCAGTAGATACATCTGTTCTATTATTTAATGAAACTAAAGCAGCCTCTAATAGTTCTGGTGTTTCAACCGAAATAGAATCTCCAGGGAATAATCCTAAAAGATGAGACATATGTCTATGCCCATATCCTTCACTTGGAATACTATTTAAAGTAGTTTCTTCATACCATTCTTTAATTTGACCATCATCACCAATTTGAATTGGATCTAATTTAGATTGAGTATCTTTCCATCCTTCAACTAAATCTAAATCTACACCTAACTTTTCTGCAGCTATAATTGTGTCTTCATACAATTGCCATATTAATGTTTGTTCGTATGTGTTACCAACTGTTCTTGGTCCATGTTCTGGAGAATAAGTTGGTGAAGAAACCATTCTTTGTTGAACTTCATCCCATACTAACATATTCTCATATAAATTAACTTCTTCTTTCATAATTGGGTAAATAACATCTCTCATATACTCGATATCACCAGTATATTCATACATTTCCCAAACATTTTGTAATATCCATGGAACTGCTGCTGGAGACCATCCCCAGTTAAAGTTCCAACCTGGACAAGTCCATCCAAATGGAGTGTTTTGAGTATGAGCCATAAATCCGTTTTCTTCTGTATATTCTCCATTTTTATCTTTAGCACTTTCTACACCAGCATAAATTCTTGCCGTTTCACGCCCTGGCTCTCTTAATGAATCAATATAATTAACTAATGGAATAGCGCATTCAGCCATGTTTGTAGAATAAGTTGGCCAGTAATTCATTTGAAGATTTACATTCATATGATAATCTGAACTCCAATCAGGATTATTTTTATTATTCCAAACTCCTTGTAAGTTAGATGGAAGTTGTGAATCTTCTCTTGACGATGCAATAGTTAAATATCTTCCATATTGAAAAAACATTACTTCAAGTGCTCTTCTAGCCTCTTCAGATACTGTATTATTACCATATGAACTTAAAAGTTCATCTGTTGGAATATTGGGTAATGATTGTCCTAAATTCAAATTTACTCTACTAAAAATACTGTTATAATCAGATATATGGTCTGCTTTTACTTCATCATAACTTTTATTATTCAAAGCCTCAATCACATTAGAAACTCTTATATCTAGTTCTTCATCACTTTCTCCTGTACGATAAACAGGATAATCATTTTTATAATCAGTAGCTGCTGATATATAAATTGTTACTGAAGTTGCTTCTTCCACTGTTAACTTATTATCACCTTCAATGATATTTCCATTATCACTTATAACTTTTAATTGCGAATTATATTTTAATTGATTATCAGATACTTCTCCTTTTAATGTAATAGTATCATCTTCTACTATTGTCGTTGCACCTTGTTTAGATAGGAAACTAACATCAAAGTTAAGCTTTGCATCTCCCTCTGATTCAACTCTTATAGCCATAACATTATCAGGATGACTTACAAAATATTCTCTAAAATATTTTGTATTGTCTTCTGTATAACTTACAGTTGAAATTGCATTCTTTAAATTAAGATCACGCACATAATTTGTAACATTATTTTCATCAATTTCTTTAAAATTAAGATTTATTTCTCCCCATGCTTGATAAGCTCCGTACCCATTACTAGTACCAATTAATTCATTACATAAAGCACTAGCCTTAGTATCTCCTTCCTCCGTATGAAGTGAAAATAATTCTCTAATTTCTTGTAATACCTCGTACATTGCTCTACCATCACTAGCGACCTCTACATTACCACCATTATAATTAGGACGACTTTCACTTGGGCCACCTGTCCAAAGTGTTTTTTCATTAAATGTTATGCGTTCATTAATAATTTCTCCATATACATTTCCGCCAATATCACCATTACCTATTGGTAACGTATATTCCTGCCATATATTATCTTCAGTAAGATTTTCTGCACCTTTAGAAGCAGGTTTTGTATACCATAATTTTAAATCGTTTTCATTTATATTATACTTTTTATCTGAAATTTCTTCTGCATAAGTTGTCTGATATAGAGACATAACCATTATTGTAGTTAAAATTATTGCTAGAATTCTTTTTCCCTTTTTTCTCATAAAATTCCCCCATTTTCATAAAGATTTTAATTATTTAATATAAAATATCCCTCCTTTACATTATCTTTTTCTTTAAATGCATCAATTCTTTTTACGATTAAACTAACTCCATTATTTCTATTTATTGTTATTTTTTACATATAATTTAATACACTTTTATACTATCAAACATAATTTTCTTAGTCAATTCAATAGCAACTTTATTATATCTTTTCCTAATATCTTATATTATTATATTAAATATTATAAACTAATTGTAAAATGAATTCGTTTAAAAGATGGATTTTCAGCATATAAGATATCTAAAGAACTTGGCAGATCAATAAATACTATTCTAAATGAAATACATCGTAGTACGACTACTCAAATAAAGCAAGGAAACCATATTGAAGTATACCTTGCCGATACTGGCGAAGCGGTATATAAAAAGCATCGTTCAAATTGTTGTCGCAATTTTAAACTATTAGAATATAGTGACTTTATTAAGTACACTGTAGACAAAATCACAAAGGACTCATGGTCCCCAGATGCTTGTGTTGGGGAAGCTATCGCTACCGGTAGGTTTAATCGATCTCAAATGGTTTGTACCAAGACACTGTATAACTATATAGATCTTGGATTTATGGATGTAAAGAATACAGATTTACCAATGAAATTACGTAGAAATACAAAGTGTACT
>NZ_JAHAIF010000036.1 GCF_018372875.1 Clostridium sp.
TGATTGCTGCTGTAAGTGTTGTCTTACCGTGGTCTACGTGACCGATTGTTCCAATATTTACGTGGGGTTTATTTCTCTCGAATTTTTCCTTTGCCATTGTAATTCCTCCTTACTATTTCTTAAATAAACTTTGCCTAGCGTTCACTGCTTATTTCGTGGAGCTCACGATCGGGATTGAACCGACGACCTCCGCCTTACCAAGGCGACGCTCTACCGACTGAGCTACGTGAGCACTCATATATTGACTTTTTCAATATACCAATTATAAAGTTTACTATCAAATATTTTATTTGTCAACAACAAATTAACTACTCCAAATGCAAGCATTTTTCAAGCTTTCTCTTAACTCTTTGTAGTGCATTATCTATAGATTTAGCATGCCTATCTAAATCACAAGCAATCTCTTGATAAGATTTACCATCTAGATAGGATGTAAGTACCTCTAATTCTAAATCAGATAGCACTTTTGATATTTCTCCTTCAATATGCTCCATTTGCTCTTGACTTATAACCAACTCTTCTGGATCAGTTATCCTAAATCCAGCTAACACATCTAAAAGTGTCCTATCTGACTCTTCTTCATAAATTGGCTTATTTAAAGACACATATGTATTTAGGGGAATATGTTTTTGCCTTGTCGCCGTCTTAATTGCTGTTATTATTTGTCTTGTAACACATAGTTCAGCAAATGCTTTAAAGGAGGTTAACTTATCAGGTTTAAAATCCCTTATGGCTTTATAAAGTCCTATCATACCTTCTTGATATATATCTTCTTTATCAGCACCAATCAAAAAGTAAGATTTAGCTTTTGACTTCACAAAGTTCTCATACTTAGATATAAGATACTCTTGTGCTCTTACATTACCATTTTTTGCTTCTAAAACAACTTCTTCATCTAACTTTTCATCAAACTCTGAATAGTTTTCCATCAAATACCCTTCGTTAAACACTTCTCCCCCTCCGAACTATGATATTATATAATTAAAATTATACTCTACCCTATTAATTTAAGTCAACTTTTTCACTTGCTTCTTCGCATATCTTCTAACTTTTTAAGCACTTCATTATCAATATTATCTTGCAAATGATTTTTATTAGGATTTTTAATTTTTTCAGACTTTATTCGTATATTTTTTTCGGTTTTCATAACCTCATTGTAGAATTCAAGAGATGACATTCTAATTGCACCTCTTTGAAATATAGTTTGTTGTTCCATCCAATCAGATGTAACTACATACACTTCATACTTTCTACCTACATTATGAACTTCTTTTTCTATATAACTATCTGCTGTTTGACCATCCTTTGTAAAAATAATAGTTAAGTTTTTATTTTTATCTTCTTTTTTTTCTCTATTGCCAGCAACCTTATATCCATCAAAAACTAATATAACCTTGCAGTCACTATAGGAACCATAATTATGCATTATGTCAATCAGCTTTTCCCTTGTACCATCAAAAGTATACTCTTTATCAGTCTTTAAATTAGGCCAACTATTAAGAACATTATACCCATCTACAAATACCAACTTCACAAGTATCCCTCATTTATTTAATTAATCTTCCTTTTAATACTTCATACATCATTATACCCCCTGCAACAGAAGCATTCAAAGAGTTAATTTTTCCTACCATAGGTATCTTAACCAACTTGTCACACTTTTTAAGAGTAAGTTTAGATATCCCCTTACCTTCACTTCCAACAATAATTGCACATGGTCCTGAAAAATTCACTTCATAGCTATATTCCACACCATCTATATCAGCTCCATACACCCATATACCTTCTTCTTTTAGCTCATCTATAACCTTATTTATATTAGTTACCTTTGCTACCTTCATATGTTCTATTGCACCAACAGAAGACTTATATACAGTAGAAGTAACACCAACATTTCTTCTTTTAGGAATTATAATTCCATGAACTCCACATAACTCAGCCGTTCTTATTATAGAACCAAGATTGTGAGGATCTTCTATTTCATCTAATATTACAATAAACGGTGCTTCTCCCTTTTTCTTTGCAAAATTTAATATGTCAGATACTTCGTAGTATTTATATGGAGTAATCCTTACAGCTACACCTTGATGTACTATACCTCCACATAATAAATCCAACTTTTTCCTATCAACTTCTTTTATAACCAACTTTTTTTCTTTTGCTAAAGAAATAATACTATTTATTGACCCTTCAGTCTGTCCCTTAGCTATGTATAACGCTTCAATTGTCCTGTCACTTTTAATAGCTTCTGTAACTGCATTTCTCCCAGCTATTAAATCTTCTCTTTCCTCTACAATATGATTTTCGCCTCTAGCCGACTTTTCTTTATGTTTATTTACAGTATTTTTTTCTCTTTTAGCCATGTAAGTTACTCCTTTACTCTTCGTTATTTATTATTTCGATACTTTTATTCATTATATAACTTAATCTTTCCTTATTTCCTATTAAATATATATATCCAACTAAGCTTTCAAAACCAGTTGCCATTCTATAATCTCTAACATCTGCATTCTTAGGTACAGTGGCAGACTTAGTGTTTCTACCTCTTTTATATATATATAACTCCTCTTCTGTAAGCTCATCTTCCAACCTATGCATAGCCAACGATTGACTCTTAGCCTTTACATATCCTATAGCCTCTTTATGCATTTTATGAGCCGATAACTCAGAATTAGAAGATAATATATAGTTTCTTATAAACACTTCATATACACCATCTCCAACTAATGCAAGCTGAAGTGGATTTAACATTCTAGCTTCATCTTTAGTAAATTCTCTTACTCTTAAATCCTCTAACATTTTATTCTCCTTTAAATAAGGGTTGCAAATCCTGCAACCCTTAATAAATATTTTAATTTACCTTTTTCCATCTAACTCCTTGTGGAGTATCTTCAAGCACAATTCCTCTAGCTTTCAAATCATCTCTAATTTTATCAGCTAATGCAAAATCTCTATTCTTTCTTGCATTTTGTCTTTGCTCTATTAATTCTTCTATTTCACTCTCAAGATCACCTTTTGTTGATTTTTGTAGAATTCCTAAAGGACCTCCAAGCTCTCTTATCAATTCTAATGCCTTTGTAGCTAATTGCTTTGAAGAATTAACAGTTATATTTGTATTTATATCCTTAGATAATTCAAATAATACAGTTAATGCGTCAGCAGTATTAAAATCGTCATCCATCTTTTGAATATATTTTTCTCTATACTTATCTAGAGACTCTAAATAATCCTTCTCTTTTTCATTCATTTCCTCTTTAGAAACCTCTTCTATTAAGTTTTCTAAATTGGATACTGCATTATATAACCTATCCATAGATGCTTTAGCTGAATCTAATAATTCTTTACTAAAGTTAATTTGTATTCTATAGTGTGCTGACATCATAAAGAATCTAATTACATCTGCATCATATTCCTTTAATATATCTCTAGCTGTGAAGAAATTATTTAAAGACTTCGACATTTTTTGATTATTTACATTTACATAAGCAGAATGTAACCAATAATTAGCAAACCTCTTACCAGTTAATGCCTCACTTTGAGCCACTTCATTTTCATGATGAGGAAATGCTAAATCCATTCCTCCAGCATGAATATCAATTGTTTCTCCTAGTAACTTTTTAGCCATACATGAACATTCAATATGCCACCCCGGCCTTCCTTTACCCCATGGACAATCCCAAGCAGGTTCTCCTGGCTTTTGAGCCTTCCAAATAGCAAAATCCATTGGATCCTTTTTTCTTTCATCTGCCGCAGATGAAGTTCTATTACTAGCTCCAATTTGAAGATCTTCTAAACTTTGTCCTGAAAGTTTACCATACTCTTCAAACTTCTTTGTATTAAAGTATACATCTCCATCTACTTCATAGGCATATCCCTTTTCTATTAGTTTTGATACGAAATCAATAATATCATCTATAAATTCTGTAGCTCTTGGGTTTACAGTTGCTCTTTCAATATTAAGTGCATCAGCATCAGTATAATATTCTGATATATACTTATCTCCAATGTCTTTTACTGTTGTCCCCTCTTCATTAGCTTTATTTATCATTTTATCATCTATATCGGTAAAATTTTGTACAAACTTAACCTTGTATCCCCTATATTCTAGGTATCTTCTAATTGTGTCAAACACAATAAAAGTTCTACCATTTCCTATATGAAAGAAGTTATATACTGTAGGACCACAAACATACATCTTCACTTCACCAGGAGTAATAGGTATAAATTCTTCTTTTTTTCTTGTCAGAGTATTATATAGCTTCATCTTTCATCCTCCTAAATTATTTTAATTTAAGGTTGTTTTCTTCAAATAATGCTTTTACTCTATTACAAACATCTTCTATCTTAATGACTTCATTATCTCCGCCAGCTCTTAACTTAAATTCAACAGCTCCTTCACTAATCTTCTTCCCTACAGTAACTCTCATAGGTATTCCCATTATTTCAGAGTCCTTAAATTTAACACCAGCTCTTTCATTTCTATCATCCATTAAAACTTCTACACCTAGATCTTTTAATGAATTATATAACTCTTCTGCAACCTTCATTTGTTCTTCATCTTTTATATTTACAGGAATTACAGACACATGGTATGGCGCAACAGATAACGGCCATATTATACCATTTTCGTCATGATGTTGCTCTATTATTGAAGCCATAGTTCTTGTAACTCCAATACCATAACATCCCATTACAAATGGAGTATTTTTTCCATTTTCATCTATAAAAGTGGCATTCATAGCTTCCGAATACTTAGTTCCTAACTTAAATATATGTCCTACTTCTGTACCTCTAGCTATAGAAACTTTTTCACCACATACTGGACATTTTTCACCATTTTCTATATTTCTAAAGTCTCCTACAACTCCTTCAAAATCTCTTCCATAGTTAACATTTTTTAAGTGATATCCAGTTTCGTTAGCTCCAACAATCATGTTATACATATTCTTAACTTCTTCATCAACTAATAATAAATCTGCTTTTAAACCTACTGGTCCACCAAATCCCACTTCACATCCTGTAGCATTTTTATATTCTTCATGAGATGCCATCATTATATCAGTGGCAGCATTTGCAGCATTTGATACCTTTACTTCATTAACTTCCCTATCTCCTCTAACAACTACACCAACTATTTTCCCATCTATATTGTACATTAAAAGTTTTACAGTTTTCTTTGGAGATACATTTAAGTATGAAGATACCTCATCTATTCCTCTGCTGTCAGGAGTAGCAACCTTTTCAACTTCTAATAATTCTTCTGCTTGTGCTATATCAGGAGTAGCTTCTGCTTTTTCTATATTAGCAGCATAATCACAAGCTGTACAGAACACTACATCATCTTCACCAACCTCTGACTTAACCATAAATTCAGCTGAATTTGAACCACCAATTGCACCAGAATCAGCAGCTACACATTTAGCATCAATTCCACATCTATTAAATATTTTAACATATGCATCATGCATTTTATTATATGAAAGATCTAATCCTGCTTGATCTTTATCAAAGCTATAAGCATCCTTCATAACAAATTCTCTACTTCTCATAACTCCAAATCTAGGTCTTCTTTCATCTCTATACTTAGTTTGAATTTGATATAAATTTACTGGCAGTTGCTTATATGACTTAATTTCATTTCTAGCTATATCAGTAAATACTTCTTCATGAGTTGGCCCAAGACAAAAATCTCTATTGTTTCTATCTTTTAATCTGAACATTTCTGCTCCATAAACATCCCATCTACCTGATTCTTGCCATAATTCAGCTGGTAATAATGCAGATGCTAAAAACTCTTGTGCCCCTGCAGCATTCATTTCTTCTCTGATTATATCTTCTATGTTTTTTAAAGTCTTAAGTCCTAGTGGCATATAGTTATATACCCCAGAAGCCATCTTTCTCATCATTCCTGATCTAAGCATTAACTTATGGCTTTCTATTTCAGCTTCTGCTGGAACTTCTCTTAATGTTAACATTAACATATTTGACATTTTCATAATAAACTTCCTCCTCGTATCATTCTATATGTTTTAACAAATTAATCCACCTTTAAAATAAAAAAATCCGCCCTAAATATATTAGGGCGAATTATTAATCGCGGTACCACCTAAATTGATTCTCTAATAATGATAACGGTATTAAACCGATAGTTTTTGCCTATTGCTCCGAAGCTGGTTCAAAATCTATTGAAAATCTTACAGCCAAGGATTTTCTCTCTGAAAATGCGATTTCTACTATTCTTCATCATTGCTTTTTACATAAACTTTTATAATTTTTTTGTAATATTTATTATAACTTGTAGCTAAAAAGGTGTCAACTCTAGTGAAAATCTTTAGCCAAATACTGAGCTATAATTAAATCTTCTGGTGTTGTAACTTTAATATTAGTATATTCACCATCATATAAATACACATTATTTCCGTATAATTCTACCACCATAGTATCATCAGTCACTGTCTTCCCTTCAGATTTAACACTCTCATGACACCTCATAATTAAATCATACTTAAAAACTTGAGGAGTTTGCACTGATACAAGTGTACTTCTATCAGGAGTATCTACTGAAAAAGATTCATCATCCTTAACTTTAATTGTATCTTTAGGCATAACTCCTGGGGCAGCAGCTCCATGTTTTCTGGCATTATCAATACCATTTTTTATCATGCTTTCACTTACAAAAGGTCTTGCACCATCATGAATTAAAACTATATCTGTATTACTTAATACCTTTAATCCATTATAGACAGAATCTTGTCTTTCTGCTCCACCCTCTACAATATAATCTACCTTTAACGAATACTTGTTAAGTATCTCTTTTTTACAATACTCAATTTCATTTTTAGGTAATACTAATACAACTTTATCTATTAAATCACAACTAATAAATCTTTTTAATGTGTAGTAGATTAATGGCTTATCATTGATATGAATAAATTGCTTACTCACATCTGCACCCATTCTTTTTCCTCTACCACCTGATAAAATAATCGCAGATATCATATTAATCCTCTCTTAGCTATCTTTTGGTTTCGCAAAAATCATTCTTCCAGCAGCTGTTTGAAGAACAGATGTAACAATAACATCTATTGTTGATCCTATATGCTTTTTACCACCTTCAACAACTATCATTGTTCCATCATCTAAATAAGCTACACCTTGACTTGATTCCTTACCATCTTTAACAACATCTACAGTCATCTCTTCACCAGGAATTACTACAGGTTTTACAGCATTCGATAGTTCGTTGATATTTAATACTGGTACACCTTGAACTTCTGCTACTTTATTTAAATTAAAATCATTTGTAACTACTTTTCCACTTAAAGTTTGTGCAAGTTTTAATAGTTTACTATCTACCTCTTCAATCTTTGGGAAATCACCTTCCCAAATTTGAGTTTCTATAGGTAGTTCCTTTTGAATCTTGTTTAATATATCTAGTCCTCTTCTACCTCTATTTCTTTTTAATCCATCTGATGAATCTGATATGTGTCTTAGTTCATCTAATACGAAATTAGGTATTACTAAAGGTCCTTCCACAAAACCTGTTTGACATATATCAAAAATTCTTCCATCTATAATTACGGATGTATCTAGAACCTTAGGTATAGTTTTTATAGTAGTTTTTGTTTTCTTTTCTTTAACACTACTATTCTTTTTAAGTCCAACTAATATATTTGTTATATCATCCTTTTTCTTTATCATAATATCCATGCCAATTATTGCTGCAATTACATTTATTAAAACCACTAATAACGGTCCAATTATCGGATGGAAATCCATTACAGGTCTAGTTAATAACGTAGTAATAATCAAAGTAATTAAAGCACCTATTGCGCCATAAGCAATTTCGCTAATTGTTAACTTTTGAATATTTTTTTCAATATAATCAATTAAATTAGATATCGCTGTATATATTGCAGGTGAAATAAGATAAAAAATAAGACCGAATAATAAACAAATAAGAACTATAAATAAGGCCGAACCATAAGTTTTTGAAAGAATACCTAAACTTTGAACTTTATCAATTTTTGCAATGGCATCTCCAACAACATAACCAATAATTAGTCCTGCTACAGAAAACAACCCTCTAATTAATTTTTTAAGCATTTTACCACCTCCTTATATAATTATTGACAATTTATTTTATTTAAATCATCACTGTATTAGGATTTATTTACATTATATCATACCAAAGTATATCCTAGTTAAAATATGTTTTAAATTCAGATATTTTTAATTTTTGTACCCCCTATTAATTAAGAAAATATTCTATTATTATATGTACATAGGTTAAATGATAACTAACAACCTATTATTGACATTTTAAACTTTTTATAACTATAATTAACTTAAAGTAACACCTTTAAAAACACAAAGGAGTGAGATACATGAAGGATATAATATTTGATGATTTTCAAAACTCTGTTAACGATTCGTTGTTAAGACATAAAAGCATTTTGGACTTAATTACTAAATACTCTGAATCATGTTCTAGGGTAAACAGAGCTATTGCAAAATCTGTTACAAATTGTGGCTGTCTTACTATTAATGCAAAGAAGCAACATCTTCCTGATGATTCGATAGAAGATATAAGCGAATTACTTGATACACATATTAAAGGTGATTTATGTGACAACTGCCGTGAAATTATTGAGAGAGAAATGGGAAATAACCTTTTTTATCTAACATCTTTATGTAATGACCTTGACATTAACCTTTATGATGTTCTATTAAAGGAACATGACAGAATTAACACACTAGGTAAGTTTACATTTAGATAAAATCTTTCTGTAGAATAAAAAACTGTGTCTTATATATTATAGACACAGTTTTAATTTATAATTCTTTATTTAAATAAACCTGCTCGTTTATCCTCTTTAATCCATTTCTTATTGCTCTTGCCCTCGCTTCTCCAATTCCTTCTACTTGATCTAATTCTTCTATGCCAGCATCTATTATTTGATTAAATCTATCAAAATGCTTAATTAAGTTTTCTATAACATTTGAAGGAATTCTCGGCACTTTACTTAATATTCTATATCCTTTTGGAGAAACTAATGTGTCAACTAAAGATTCTCCTGAATATCCTAATACTCTAGATATTACTTCTAAATCTAGCAATTCCTCTTGAGATAACTTTTGTATATCTTTATATATATTATCAACAGTATCATCTTTCTTAAAGTAATCTCTTATTAATAGAATTCCATCTCTCTCTATATGCCTTACTAACTCATTTAATTGCATAGATATAAGTCTACCTTCATTCCCTAACTCCAATATGTATATATCTATTTCTTCTACTATTCTCATAACCATTTCAGTTCTTTGAATAGCTGTAACTACATCAAATAAAGTTGTTAAATCTTGAAATTCTAATAAATTTAAATTATTAATTACTCTATCTAAAACAGCAACATATTTTTCAAGAGTTTGAACTGCCTGGTTAGCTCTTGCCAATATAATACTACTTTCTCTTAATACATACTTAATATCTCCTTTGTATACTGTAATTATATTTCTACGTTGAGAAATAGCAATAACTACCCTTCCAGTTTGCTTTGCTACTCTATCTGCTGTTCTATGCCTAGTACCTGTTTCGTAAGTAGGAATTGTTGATGATGGTACCAACTGAGCATTTGCACAAACTATCTTCTTTAAATCTCCACTAATTACTATAGCCCCATCCATTTTGGCCAACTCATACACATAAGCTGGAGTGTATTCAGAATTAATATAAAATCCACCATCTACTATGCTCATTATATCTTCGCTATCGCCTAATACTACTAATCCACCAGTCTTAGCCCTTAATATGTTTTCTAACCCTTCCCTTAATGCAGTTCCTGGGCACATTAACTCTAATATCTTTTTTATTTCTAAATCTTTCTCTAACCTCATACACTCACCCACTTTTTAAAAAACTTTTCCAATAGCTTCTCTTAAATTACTTACGCCTATAACCTTAATTGATTCATTGCTAATTCTATCTTTATTTCTAAAAGGAATTATAGCATATTCAAATCCCATTTTTTCCGCTTCATTCACTAATCTATCAATTGAGTTTATAGGTCTTATTTCTCCTGTTAAGCCTACTTCTCCAATTATAGCTACCTTAGGTAAAGATATGCCTTTATTCTTCACACTAGATAATAAGGCTAATGCCAAACCTAAATCAGCTGTAGTTCCATCTATGTTTAAACCACCAACAACATTTACATATACATCTTGATTATAAAAAGGTATTCTTAACTTCTTTTCTAAAACTGCAAGAATCAAACTCAATCTTTGATTATCTATTCCAACGCCAGTTCTCCTTGGCATTGGAGCATTGGTTTGAGTAACTAATGCTTGAATCTCTACCAGTATTGGTCTAGTTCCTTCCATTATACCAATAACAACTGAACCTTCTTGATTAAAGTTTGTATCTTCTAAAAACATCTTTGAAGGATCGTATATTTCAACTAAACCTTCTCCTCTCATTTCAAAAACACCAATTTCACTAGTTGTTCCAAAACGGTTCTTTATAGTTCTTAATATTCTAAACTCCTCAGTTCTTTCACCCTCAAAGTATAAAACTGTATCTACCATATGTTCTAATACTCTTGGACCTGCAAGAGCTCCTTGCTTCGTAACATGAGCAACAATAAATAAAGGTATGTTTTTTCCTTTACCTATTCTCATTAATTCATTTGAGCATTCCTTTACCTGAGATACACTTCCTGGCGCAGATGTTACCCCCTCTTTATAAATAGTTTGAATAGAATCTATTATAACAAACACTGGTTGTATATTTTCTATGTATACATCAATTGTATCTAAATTAGTTTCAGAAACTATAAATAAATCTTTTGCAGTTACTCCCAACCTATCCCCGCGAATTTTAATTTGTTCTTCTGACTCTTCACCAGATACATATAAAACTTTTCCGTACTTAGATGCTATATTATTAGCTGTTTGTAATAGTAATGTGGACTTTCCTATTCCAGGATCCCCTGAAATTAAAGTTAAAGATCCTTTTACTAATCCTCCTCCAAGTACTCTATCAAGTTCTTTTAGATTTGTTTTAAATCTTTCTTTTTCTCCAGACTTTATTTCCCCTATACTCTTTGGCATATTTTCCGTCAATATATTTTTACTTATTTTTTCTTTTGCTGCGGTATTGTTATCTTTTAACTCCTCAACAAAAGTATTCCATTGATTACAAGAAGGACATTTTCCAAGCCACCTTGGTGATTCATAACCACACTCTTGACACGTAAAAATAGTTTTTATTTTAGCCATACGCTCTCCTCCTTTCTATACTCAAAATTCAACTTTATATATTGTCATATTTATATATTGCTATATTTATATATTGCTATATTTATATATTTATATATTTCTAACATTCCGTTCCTAACTATATAATAATATCATAATTTTAAAATATAATTTACAATTCAAATTTATTTTTTTATATTTATTTATCGTCTAACCAAAAGAAAAGGTGAGATATTTTTATCTCACCTTCTATTATTACCAACTTTATTACTTTACAAGCCTAGCTGCAGCTTCATCAATTATAACAACTACATCTCTGTGCATTTGTAACATAGTTGCAGGATTTGAAGTTGTAATCTTACCGCTTAATACACCTTTAATTGCTTCAGCCTTACTTTCACCACTAGCAACTAAAAGAATCTTTTTAGCTTTCATTATTTGTCCAAGCCCCATAGTTATAGCTGTCTTTGGAACTTCATCAATAGAATCAAAGAATCTTGCATTTGCTTCTATTGTACTTTGAGTTAATCCAGTTAAATGAGTTCCTGCAACTAAATCTTGATCTGGTTCATTGAACGCTATATGTCCATTATTACCAATACCTAGTAATTGAATATCAGTTCCACCTAACTCATCTATTTTTTTATCATAGTTTCTTCCTTCTTCAGCTATATCAGCAGCTAATCCATTAGGTACAAAAGTTCTAGTCTTATCTATATTTATATGATTAAATAAGTTATCATTCATGAAATATCTATAACTTTGTGGATGATCTCCAGCAAGTCCTACATATTCATCTAAGTTTACAGTTGTTACATTAGAAAAATCAACTTTTCCATCTTTGTTCATCTTTATTAACTCTTTGTACATTCCTACTGGAGTACCACCTGTAGCTAATCCTAAAACAGCATTTGGTTTAACTTCTACTACCTTTGCCATTTCTTCTGCTGCTAATCTACTCATTTCATCATAATCTTTAGCTATTATTACTTTCACTTTAATTTCCCCTCTCGTCTTAAAATATTTACTTCTAAAATATATTTATCTGATCTATAGGTAGCTTCTTCCACAAAAAGCACCTTTCCATCGCTATTTATAGTTTTACCATTTATCTGAAGTAATGGTACTTGCTCATCCACTCCAAAAATTTTTTTATTAGTTTCATCCATTATAACTGCTTTTATAGATGATTCTGAATATTCCACAGAGTAGCCAAATTCCTCTAATATCTTATATAAAGACCCTTTTAGCTTCTCTTCATTTATAAATCCACAATAGTCTGAAGGAATATATACAACTTCATTAGCTATGCATTCACCATCAACTATTCTATTTCTATTTATCTTATAAACTTCCTCAAATGAAAAAGTATCTGTCAAATCTTCTGGCGTAGGTATTTTATTAAACTCAATAACCTTAGTTTCTAGAGTCCTACCAGTTCTTTTAATTATTTCAGAGAAACTCATCATATCTTTCTGCTTGACTTTAGGCTCACAAACAAAAGTACCCTTTCCTTTTTCTCTTACTAATATACCTTCTTGAACTAGTTCTCCTAAAGCTTGCCTAATTGTCATTCTGCTAACTCCATAGTTTTCAGAAAGTTCCCTTTCACTATCTATACATTGACCAACCTTCCAAACACCCTCTCTTATTTTCTTTAGGATGTCTTCTTTTAATTGATAATATACAGGAATAGGACTGCTTTTATCTATCATACTTAACTTCCTCCTCAATAATTATATCAAACCAAAATTAACTTGTCTAGACCACTATACATTAAGAATTCGCATAGAAATCTATCCTCTTACAAATACTAATTATAAACAATTTAAGGAGATGATTCTATGCTTACTAAAAATACATTAAATAATATAAATATTACAGGGAAAAATATTTTAAAAGATAACTCTGAAATTAATATTACTGATGTTTTTTCATCACAGCAATCTGATGATGAAGTCAGTAATCATATATTAAACTCTAATTTAAATAATGAAAATATAATAAAATAAGTAACACAACATATAATTTTTTCATATTATATATTACATAAGAATTATTGTTGAAAATTTCTATATTTAGTTATAAACTAAAATTAATATTAATAACTATTAATCTTTATTAGGAGGAGCATATATGATTAAAGTATATACCACAGATTCTTGCCCTTGGTGCGTAAAGGCTAAGAATTATTTAAAATCTAAAAATATAGCTTTTGAAGAACTTAACGTAGCTGAAGATATGGATGCTAGACAAGAAATGCTTCAAAAATCTAGGCAAATGGGAGTTCCCGTTTTAGACATAAATGGAACTGTTATAATTGGTTTTGATAAACCCGCTATAGATACAGCTTTAACTAAATAAGCTAATAAAAAAACACCTATTCTGATTTGCTCCTATAAATTATACAGGTAGCAATTCATTCTAGGTGTTTTTTATAGTATTTTTAAATATCCATTATTAAAATATACCTTTATAAATATCTTTTAATACTATCCTATAAACTACTTATTGATAGCCTTATCTATTGCACTTTTATCAAATCCAACAATTATTTCTCCATTAATATCTAATACTGGTACAGTTCTTTGACCTGAAACCTTAAATACCTCTTCTCTATCTTCATGAGCATCTGCAACATTTATCTCACTAAATGCTAATCCCTTTAAACCTAGATACTTTTTAGCTTTTACACAAGCTGGACACCATGATGTTGAATATATTTTTATCATTTTAATTCACTCCTATTTTGATATTATAAACTTTTCAGCCTCTAGCGCTGCAATAGTACCATCAGCTACTGCTGTTGTTATTTGTCTATATAACTTTTCTCTAACATCTCCTGCTGCATATACACCAGGTATATTAGTATTCATATTTTCATCTGTAATAATATAGCCATTCTTAGTTAGGTTAATGAATTTACCAAACATATCTGTTTTAGGCTCAGTTCCAATATAACCAAATACACCATCTATATCTATAGACTTTTCCTCTCCAGTAAGTGTATTTTTTATTATAGCCTTTTCTACAAAGTTTGTTCCTTCTACATTTACTAAGTCTTCATTATATAGAATTTCTATTTTTTCATTCTTCTCAACTTGATCTAATAAAGACTTTTCTCCTCTAAAATAATCATATCTTCTAATTAGATATACTTTTTCGGCAAATCTAGTTAAAAATATAGCTTCTTCTAAGGCAGAATTCCCTCCACCTACTACAGCAATAACTTTTCCTTCATACATTGCACCATCACAAACAGCACAATAGTGAATTCCTTTGCCTGCAAATTTACCTTCATTAGGAATAGGTAACTTTCTAGGTGACGCTCCTGTTGCAATTATTAAACTTTTTGCTTTGTAAATATAACTTTCAGTTTCTACAAGTTTATACTCACCATCAATTCTTACATCCTCTACTGGATCAAACTCATCAATTACTGCGCCAAGCTCCTCTGCTTGTTCTTGCATGATATCTGCCAACTTGCTTCCTTCTACATTTTTAAAGCCAGGATAGTTTTCTATAGTATAACTATTTCTAACTTGACCCCCCAAAATAGAATTTTCAAGTATTATCATATTTAACTTAGCTCTTGAAGCATAAATTCCAGCAGTTAAACCTGCAGGTCCTCCACCTAAGATTACTAAATCTATATCTTTTATATCTTTATTCATACAACCACTCCTTTACCCTCTGGGGGTATATATTCATTATATCATAATCCATAAAATATTCAATAATAATTATTAATTAACATTCTATAAAAAATAAACCTGTAAGCAAATCCTAATAATATTATGTGCTTGCAGGCTTATTTTATATCCTAATTTTCTTGTAGTTCTTTAAAGTTTAGTTTATTATCTTCTACCGAAACTAATACTGTATCTCCTATTTTTATATTTCCTGTTAATAATTCTTCACTTAATTTGTCTTCTACCTCTTTAGTTATAACTCTTCTTAAAGGTCTAGCTCCATAATTAGTGTCAGATCCTTTGGTAACTAGAAAATCTTTGCATTCGTCACTTAATTTAAGGTATATTCTATTATTTTTAAGTCTTTCAATAATAGAATTTAACATTAAATCTATAATAGATTTCATATCTTCATCATCTAACTTTTTAAATACAATAGTATCATCTATTCTATTTAAAAACTCTGGTTTGAATTTCTCTTTCAATTCTCCCATTATATTTTCTTTCATCTTTTCATATTCAGTTTCTTTTCTATCATTTACACTAAATCCCATAGTTTTTTGTTTCTTTATTGTATGAGCCCCTACATTAGATGTCATTATTATTATTGTATTTTTAAAATTAACCAACTTTCCTTTACCATCAGTAAGCCTTCCATCTTCCATAATTTGAAGAAGCACATTAAATACATCTGGATGAGCTTTTTCTATCTCATCTAAAAGTACAACGGAATATGGTCTTCTTCTAACTGCTTCAGTTAACTGTCCACCTTCATCATATCCAACATATCCTGGAGGTGATCCTATAAGTCTTGATACTGAATGTTTTTCCATATATTCAGACATATCAATTCTAATTATGCTATTTTCATCTGCAAACATAATTTCTGCTAAGGCTTTACATAGCTCTGTTTTTCCAACTCCTGTTGGTCCTAAGAATATAAAACTACCTATTGGTCTTTTAGGATCTCTTAAGCCAACTCTGGCTCTTCTTACCGCTCTTGCTACAGCCCTTACCGCTTCTTCCTGTCCTACAACTCTCTTCTTTAGAATTTCTTCCATTCTAAGCAGTTTATCACTTTCTTTCTCAGTTAACTTTTCTACTGGGATTTTAGTCCAAGATGATACTACCTTAGCTATGTTTTCTTCACTTACTGTAAGAGAATTAACTTGATTATTGGTAGTCCATTCTTTCTTTATTTCACTTAACTTATCTTTAAGTTTCTTTTCATCATCTCTTAATTTTGCCGCTTTTTCAAAGTCTTGTATTCTAATAGATTCTTCCTTTTCCTTTACTACTGTTTCTATTTCCTCTTCAATTTCTTTTAAATCTGGAGGAGCAACTAAACTTTCTATTCTTATTTTAGCCGCAGCTTCATCAATTAAGTCAATAGCCTTATCAGGCATAAATCTATCAGTTATATATCTATCAGATAAATCTACAGCTGCATGTAAGGCATCATCTGTTATTTTCACTCTATGATGTGATTCGTACTTATCCCTTAACCCCTTTAATATTTCAAGAGTTTCTTCCTTTGTAGGTTCACCTACTATAATAGGTTGAAATCTTCTCTCTAAAGCTGTATCCTTTTCAATATGTTTTCTATATTCATCAATAGTAGTAGCACCTATACACTGAATTACTCCTCTAGATAAGGCAGGTTTTAATATATTTGATGCATCTATTGCACCTTCTGCACCTCCAGCACCGATTATGGTATGAATTTCATCAATAAATATAATGATATCTGGATTATTTTTTATTTCCTCCATAACCTTTTTTAACCTATCTTCAAATTCACCCCTATATTTAGCACCTGCAACCATAGCACTTAAATCTAAACTAATAATTCTTTTATTCCTTAGAATTTCTGGAATATTACCATTAACAATTCTTTGAGCTAATCCTTCGACTACAGCTGTTTTACCTACTCCTGGCTCACCTATAAGACATGGATTATTTTTTATTCTTCTACATAGTATTTCTAGAACCCTTTGATTTTCTTGCTCTCTTCCTATAACAGGATCAAGACTATCATCCTTTGCCATTTCAGTTAAATCATGACCATATTGATCTAACATTGGGGTATCTTTCTTTTTAGTAATCTCATTATCATCATTCAATTCTTCATCTTCTTTTCCTGATAAAAACAGGATCAAATCACTTTTTATTTCTTTAAAATTTAGTCTTAATTGACATAATATCGTATATGCCACCCCTTCTTCTTCATTTATCAATGCCAATAGAAGATGTTCTGGGCTAACATATTTATGATTTAACTTCTTTGCTTCTATAATACTTTCATCAAATAACCTTTTAGTTCTTGGCGTTAGTAATAACTCGCCTTTTGGCATAAGTGAGTCTCCATAACCTAAATATTCCTCTAGCATATTTCTTATTTCTTCTATTTCTGCACCATACTTTTTCAATAACTCACTAGAATAGCCCTTTTCAGCCATAATTCCTATCAATATGTGTTCAGTTCCTATATAGCCATGCTTAAATTTTTGAGACTCTTTTTGAGCACCCATTATTACTAATTGAGCCCTTTCTGTAAATTTCCCATATGACATTTACAACACCTCCTACCCATAATTACTTTAACAATTCTTGTATCAATATAGCTCTTTCAGCCTTTTTCTCTTTATTTGTTAATGATCTACCTAATTTATTTTGTATAGCATCATCATTTGTATAAACAAGAAGCTTGTTCAAGACATCTTTATTTAAGTCTAGGACATACATCTCTACTCCTAATCTTACATATGATAATAACTCTACTAGTTCTTTATAAGACATTAACTTAGCATTTTTTAATATTCCGTAGGCTCTAAATATCTTATCTTCTACTTCATATTTACATTTATTAATTACTATATCTCTAAACTTAATCTCTTCTTGTATAATATTCTCAACTACCCCCTCGAGATTATTAATTATCTCATCTTCAGTTATACCTAAAGATATTCTATTTGAAACTTCATATATATTACCATCTGCATATACTTGATTTATAGCCATTCCTAACTGACTTAACCCCTTTGAAATATTAGTAATTTCTTCACTCATTGATAATGCAGGTAAATGTAGTATTACTGATGCTTTCATCCCAGTACCAACTTTACTAGGAGTAGCTGTTAAATATCCAAAATCTTCGTGAAAAGAATATGTTATATCTTCTTCTATTAAATCATCAATCTTATTAGCAACTTCATATACTTCTTTTAAATTCATTCCTTCAGTAATACATTGTATATTTAGATGATCTACTTCATTAATCATTATGCTAATTGTTTCTTCTTTATTAATAATTAAAGCTGCTCTATCTTTTCTCTTAACTAATTCCTTAGTTACTAAAAGTTTTGCCTCATATGACTTTATATAATCAATATGATTATCCCAAAACTTTATTATTTTTAACTCTTCATCATCTAGTTTGTTAAAAATAACATTAGCTAATTTATCTACATTCTTTTTAGCGTTCTCTGCCTCTAGTTTGTCTGTAAATAAAACTCCTTCTAAATTTCTAGCTAAGGATAGCTTACTACACAATATTAAATCATCACTCTGGGCCTTACTATAAATCCAATTTCTCATCTTTGCCCACCTCTGTTCTAGTATTTTCTATATCTTTTATCTTATCTCTTAACACAGCAGCTCTCTCATATTCTTCTTCTAAAATAGCTTTTTGTAGTTCCTTTTTTAAATTAACATACTTCTTCTTCTCAACAAGCTTAACCCCTGAACGCTTTGGAACCTTTCCTATATGCTCTAAATCCCCTTGTATTCTTTTAAACATAGGTCCTAAATAACTAGAAAAACTCCCATAACATTCATCACAACCTAATTGTCCACTAGCCTTAAATTGAGAATACGTCAATCCACATTTTTTACATATAACTTCTATTTTATTTTGTTTATTTTTATCAATGGATTCAAAAAAACCACTTAAAATATTAGGAATAGAATTGGCATCTATATTTCCTAATGAACCAACTAAAGGAATATCAGAAATTTCTTTAGCACAACTTTCACAAAGCCTTACTTCCGACTTCTCTCCATTGATTAATTTAATTAAATGTATTGTTGCTACTCTCTTATTACATTTCTCACATAACATAAATATCACCCCTATGATAATATGACCATAACCATCCCTTTAAGAATATCTGCTCTAGATTTATTCTTTTCTTCTATAGAAATTAAAGATCTATCATTAATAGCAATCTTCATAATCTCTTTTTCTCTTTCAGTAATCATATCTAATTCATATAAATTTTCTATTATAGATAATGCATTATGGTATGTAATTGATGAACCTATAGCATCATATATTAATCTACTTCTTTGTTCTGTACCATCATAAGTTAATTGTTTTATTATTATATGGCCACCGCCACCTCTTCTACTTTCTATAACATAACCTTTATCAGAGGTAAATCTTGTAGTTAATACATAGTTAATTTGTGATGGCGCACATCTAAATTGATCAGCCAATTCATTTCTTTGTATTTGAACTTGATCACCACCATTCTCATTTAGCATTTCTTTAATAAAGCTTTCAATTATATCTGAAAGTCTTGCCATAATATCACCTTCTTAAACGTTGTTCTTGACTTACTTTGACCTATAGTTAAATAATAATATTAATTCATATTATTATCAAGGCATAATATTACTTCCTAGTTTAGTTTTTATAAAATACGGCATAATATACTTATAACTATTTAGGAGGTTTTTGTATGATTATAAGATGGCTAGGAGAATCTTGTTTCTTAATTCAAGTATCAAATGGTAGAAGAGTTTTATTAGATCCTTTAAATCTTACAATAAGTAAAATATCTAGCCTAACCCCAAGTATAATTACATTAAGTCATAATTACCTTAATATAGCTAAAAGCTCTATGCCAATATTAAGAAACTGTAATACAGTTAATACTTTGGGGATATATAAATTTTACGATATTTTAGTTACTGGATACCAAGGATATCACGATAATCTATACGGGGTAAAAAGAGGTGAAAATATTATTTACTCTACAGAAATTGAAGGAATTAAACTATGTCATCTAGGTCATATTGGACATAATCTTTCAACTGATCTTATATCCACTTTATCAGATATAGATATATTGTTTATACCTATAGGTGGACACTTTACAATTAATAGCTCCCAAGCTTTAGACTTAATAGATATTATTAAACCAAAGTATATTATTCCAATGTATTATCGAAACTCCAATTGTACAAAGTTCTTAGATAGTCCTAAAGACTTTTTTATTAATTCTAAAAAAATCACTATAATAGATAAAGATTATATAGATACTAATACATTAGACAGCTCTTCATGTTTAAATACATTAATAATCAAAGATAATTCTAATTACATAAATACTATATAAGAAAAAAGATCGTCATAAAATGACGATCTTTTAAGTATAAATTATTCTGCGTTTGGTGCTCCTACTGGACAAACATTTGCGCAGTTTCCGCAATCGATACAAGTATCTGCATCTATAACGAATTGAGTATCTCCTTGGCTTATAGCCTCAACTGGACATTCTGCAGCGCAAGCTCCGCAGTTTACACATGAATCATTAATAACGTATGCCATGAAAAACACCTCCTAATATTTATGATAATTACACCATATACATTTTAACATGTTTCCATAACATTTAAAAGTAATTTAAATAAAATTAACTTCTATCTAACTTACTACCATATATCCCAGAATTTCAATAGATTCAATAATCTTATCTAATGTAACAAAACTTTCATTATATATTAATTGGATTTCTTTTTTATCCAAAGAAACTTCACATGCTATAACACCTTCATTACTTGCTATAGCACCTTGAATATTCATAGCATCAGATGATTTATTCATATCATAGATCTTAATAATTGATTTCATATAGAAATCCCCCTATTTTTCATTAATTAAATCTTTAATAAGACTTTTATCTTCTTCTGATTCAATTTCTAATTTAATTTCTTTTTCATCTACCGAATCTTCATAACTACCTGAAATTAAGTTTACATTTTCTATCTTAAATTCTTCTATTACCTCTTCATCGCCTTTTCTTAATTTAACCTTAATAGCTTCTTTAACTGTATTATTACTAACAACTTCACCCTTGCCATCTTCAGTTTGAACTACAGAACCAACCTTAGGTAATCTTTTTCTAATATCCTCATATGTGCTTTGCTCATAATTTAAACAACACATTAATCTACCACATATTCCTGATATCTTTGTAGGATTTAAAGATAAATTCTGTTCTTTTGCCATCTTTATAGAAACAGAAGTAAAGTCTCCTAAAAACGAAGAGCAACACATTGGTCTACCACAAGGCCCTAATCCACCTAACATTTTAGCTTCGTCTCTTACACCAATTTGTCTAAGTTCAATTCTAGTTTTAAATATTGTCGCTAAATCCTTAACTAGTTCTCTAAAGTCTACTCTTCCATCTGCTGTAAAATAGAAAATCACCTTATTATTGTCAAATGTATATTCTACATCTATTAACTTCATCTTTAGCCCATGTTCTTCTATCTTAGAGATACATACATTTAGAGCTTCTTCTTCTTTGTCTTTATTTTCTTTATGCTTAGCTATATCATTTTCGTCAGCTATCCTTAATACACTTTTTAGAGGCGGAATTACATCCTCTTCTTTTATCTCTTTAATCCCTATTACGCATTCGCCAAACTCAACACCTCTTGCTGTTTCAACAACTACATAATCTCCCTTATTTATATTTAATTCATTAGGTCCAAAATAATATATTTTCCCTGCTTTTTTGAACCTTACTCCTACTACTTTTATCATTATTACCCCTCCGAAAGTCCCATAAGCATTACACTTATGACCATTGAATAATTTGCATTATTCCTTATATTTATTCTTGCTTCTCTAATCTTCTCTAACATTGCACTTAACTTTTTATACGACTTATTACTAGAAAACCTATCAATATCTTCTAACTTATCAATGTTCATTATCATTTTTTTATCTTGTAGTTCTTTATATACTATAATATCCCTAATAAGTGATTCTAATATATTTAAAACTTCTTCTTTGCTATCTTTAAAAGAATCAAGTCTTTTTTCATAATTTAAAACTATATTATTACTTCTACTATCAATATCAGTTAATAAATCTATAATACAATTTCTTAATAAATTAAGCTTTTCATCATTTAATATTCTTTCTGCTCTTCCTGGAATTCCCTCACCATATGCTATAGCAGATAAAACCTTATTTTCATCAAAATTTCCTAATCTGCTAATATATCTACTAACCTCATCCTTGCTTAAAGGTGTTAATTTATATATTTGACATCTAGATTTTATAGTATCCAACATTAACTCTATACTATCAGTTAATAATATTATGTATACTCCTTTGGGAGGCTCCTCAATGGTTTTTAACAAAGCATTTTGTGCTTGAACAGTAAGCTTATTTCCTTCATGTATAATGACAACCTTTTTATCTCCTTCATATGGCCTTTTCATTATCTCTTCAATTATTCCTCTTACATCATCTACTCCAAACGAAGCTTTCTTAGCTCTATAGTGAATTATATCTATATAATCTTTATCTATTTCTTTATTTAATATTTTCAAAGCAAATTTCCTAGCTAAAATACTCTTACCTATCCCATCTGGTCCAACAATAAGGTGAGCATGTGAAAGAGTACCTTTATCTACACGTTTGTTAAATCCTTCTAATATGTCATTAAATCCAATAAATTCTTCCACAAAATCACCTCTTTTATAATCTACACTCTTAAAAATTGATCAACATCAATTACAAATATTGTTGCTCCCCCAACTTCAACCTCTATTGGGTATTGCATATAAACACCTGGGCCTCCTGTTAATGGAGATGGTGAAGCTACAACTTCTGTTCTCTTTTGACAAACATCTTTTATTAAACCTATAACTTCATCTACACGTTCTTTCTCTACACCTATCATTAATGTTGTATTGCCAGACTTTAAAAATCCACCTGTTGTTGCAAGTTTTGTTACTCCAAACTTTTTCTCTGTAAGTGTATCAATTAAATCTAAAGCATCATCATCTTGTACAATAGCAATGACCATTTTCATAATACATCCCTCCTAAACTTCAATTCCCTATATATTTATATTTTATCATAAACTTAATTCTATTTTACATAAAAACAAGTTTTTACCCTATATGTTTTAATATTATTTCTTTAACGTCCTCAAATACCTCTTCAATTGATTTAGATGCATCAATTTTTATCATTTTATCGTTTGTTTTTAATACTTCATTATATCCTTCTCTAACTTTATTATGAAATTCTAATTTTTCTTTGTCTAATCTATTTACCTCTCTACTAGAGTTCTTTTTTATTCTATCCAATCCTATAGAGGGTTCTATATCAAATAGTATAGATAAATCTGGCATATATTCACCTATTGCAAAGGAATTTATTTTATATATTTCTTCTATTCCGTATCCTCTTGCATATCCTTGATAAGCTAGTGAAGAATCTATAAACCTATCACATAAAACTATCTTTCCTTCTGTTAACGCTGGTATTACTTTCTCCACTAAATGTTGTCTTCTTGCAGCTGCAAAAAGTAAAGCTTCTGTTTTACCATCCATTTTTTCATTTTCAGAACTTAATATTATTCCTCTTATCTGTTCAGAAATTTTAATGCCACCTGGTTCCCTAGTTTTAACTACATCCCTATTCTCTTCAAGTAGCCAATTATATATTTTTTCTAATATTGTACTTTTACCAGATCCTTCTCCGCCCTCAAATACAATAAATAATCCTTTTTTCATTATTAATAACCTCTTTCGTTATCTATATTAGTAATGTTATTATATCATCTCTTACAATAAATTCAAAAGCATTATAATCCAATATTATCCTTATAAGCTATTATATATTCATCTTGCTTTCATAATATTTTTCCTATATTAAGATAAAACTAATATAAATAATATATATTAGGAGGTTTTATTATGAAACAAGAGATGATATCATTTCTAACCGAACACTTTAATGACATAAAAAATATATGTGAGTATTTATATAAAAATCCTGAAGAAAGCTACAAAGAAGAAAAATCATCTTCATATATTTGCGAAGTATTAAAAAAATATAACTTTAATATTAAAAAGAATTATTTAGATATTCCAAATTCATTCTATGCTAGTAAGGGAAGTGGATATCCTAAGATATGTTTTCTTTGTGAATATGATGCTATTAAAGAAAAAGGACATATAACAGGGCACAATGCATTAGCTGCAATATCTATTGGTGCATCTATTTCCGTAGGGGAAATAGTAGAACAGGCTAGTGGAACAGTTATTATTATAGGATGCCCCGGAGAATATCTAGGAGGAACTAAACTTACTTTAGTAAAGCAAGGAGTTTTTGATGATATAGATGTAGTTATGGAGTGTCATCCTTATAACACCACCGCTGAAAGTGGTACTTCATCAGCTATTATTCCTCTTAACATAAAATTTATTGGAAATAGCGGATTAAGTTTTCTAAGTAAAGATGAATATACTTCACTAGACTGCATATTATTAACTTTCAATATTCTAAACTTCTTGTTAAAGGGTTTCCCTAAAGATGTAGAAGTTAATTACATACTATCAAAGGGCGGATATACTCCTTTACTAACACCTTTGGAATCTGAAGCAAAGTTCTATATTCGTGCTAAGGAATTCGAAATGGCGGAACTTGCAGAAAACAAACTACGTGAAATAGTAAGATATGTTTCCAACTTAACTCACATACCAAATAAGATTTCATTATATGAATCCTATAACGAAGAGCTTATAACAAACAGAACTCTTTCAAGAATATTCACCCACAATTTAAAAGAAAATGGAATTATAAATATAGGTTCACCTATTGATGTTTATGCAGGACTCAGCATTGGAGCTGTTAGTAAAAAAGTACCTACAATTCACCCTTATATATCTATAAAAGATGATGAAAATATTAAATATGGTTCAACTGATTTTGCCCATTGTACAATATCTGAATATGCTTTTGAACAGATACATAAAGCATGTGCTTCATTAGCATGTACAGCATTAGACTTAATTGAACGTGAAGACCTTCTTCAGGAAATAAAACAAGAATTCTATAATAAAAAATAGAGCAAGACCTGCTCTATTTTTTTAAACTGCTTTTTTATATTTTGCTATTCTTCTCATAAAATCTTCACTTGGTTCAAAATTAAATATACTTACTTTATTCTCCTTCTTATATACACAATAAACTTTATCATGCCCAAACAGTTCGCAACTATACTTTCCTGTGCATTTTAATCTATATTCCTTTGGTATGTCCTTCCTTTTACCTAGATAAAGAATATCAGATAGTTTAATGCTTTCTAAATTAGTTTCATTTCCATGAGATATTTTATTAATAATTAGCTTGTCCGCTATTAACGAATACTTATACGCAATCTTACAACTAAGATACTCTAATATTATAAAAATAATTGTAAATACCAATAATGTAAATTCACATACCTTTAAAACAAATACGTTCTCAATTCTTAATGCTTGTATTCCTTCTACAATGTATAACACACAAGTAATTAATAAAAGTATTAAAGCGATAACATGTGTTCTTTTTCGCTCAACTACTTCTTTATGCATCATAATATTTTCCCCCAGATAATAAGTAATTCTAAGACGATAATTGTGATTATACATAGCTTTATTAAATTAATCCATATCCAAATTATTTGATAATCTATATTAATATTCCATATTTCCTTCTTTATCTGATTTATTAACTAATATCATAGTAAACGTCTATTTTACTATGCTTTATTGCTCTTTTTAAAATGATAACCTTTTTATCCTTTTACTTTAATTATTATTTATAAAATAGTATAATAAACATGTATAAAATAGGAGGTCTTTAATATGATTCAGATATATAAAAGTTCCAGTGAGAATAATTCTTCTCTTACTCTGCTAGATAATATTGAAACTGGATGTTGGATAAATGTAGTTGCACCTTCTGACGAAGAACTACTTCTTATATCTAAGAAAACTAGCGTACCTCTTGAATTCTTAAAAGCTCCATTAGATGATGAAGAAACTTCAAGAATTGACATAGAAGATGGTAATATGATAGTTATAGTAGATATTCCTTTTACAGAGATGGAAGATAACTCACTAACGTATGATACATATCCTTTAGCTATTATACATACAGAAAACTTCCTTATAACAGTGTGTTTAAAGAATAGTAAAGTTCTTACTGATTTCATAAATGGTAAAATCAAATCATTCTTTACATTTAAAAAATCAAGATTTATATTACAGATATTAAATAGAATATCTACATATTATCTTTTATATCTAAGACAAATAGATAAGAAAAGTTTAATGATTGAAAAGAGACTCCATAAATCTATGAAAAATAGAGAACTTATACAGTTACATTCTCTAGAAAAATCACTGGTTTATTTCTCTACATCCTTAAAAGCTAATGAAATTACCTTAGAAAAGCTACTTAAAGTTGAAGTAATGCAAAAGTATTCTGAGGATAAAGATGTATTAGAAGATGTTATAATTGAAAATAAACAGGCTATAGAAATGACAGAAATATATAGTAACATATTAGCTAGTACTATGGACTTCTTTGCTTCAGTTATTTCTAATAACCTTAATATAGTAATGAAAATTTTAGCATCTCTTACTATATTAATGGCTATACCAACCATAATGTCTGGTATATATGGTATGAATGTAGACTTACCTTTTCAACAAGAACCATACGCATTCTTGTTAGTTATGGGGATAACATTTAGTATTTGTGGATTAGTAGCATTTATATTATACAAAAAAGATATGTTCAGTTAACACATTTATACTTAAAGCATAAAATATAATAAAAACAAAAGAGAGCATTACTGCTCTCTTTTTTTGGAGGTTTTTATGTTAAAAGGTAAAAAGCTTACTTCAGCATCTACAATTGGAGTTATTGCTCCTGCTTCACCTGAAAATAAGGATAAAATTGATAAGAAGATCTGTGAATTTAAAGAATTAGGTTTTAAGATAAAGTTAGCCCCTCACCTATATAATAAATATGGACATCTAGCTGGTTCCGATATTGATAGGGCAAATGACTTACATGATATGTTTTTAGATTCATCCATTGATGGAATAGTATGTCTTAGAGGAGGTTACGGCACATCCAGATTAATATCTTATTTAGATAAAAAAGTTATACTACAGAATCCTAAATTCTTCTGTGGATATAGCGACATAACTCTCCTACTTAACTATTTTGCTAACTTAGGTCTAATCACCTTTCATGGTCCTATGATAACATCAGACTTTAGAGATGAACTCACAAAAAGGTACTTTTTAAAAACATCTACTTGCAATACTAAAAATTTCTCATATGATTTATTAGATCTAAATCCAAATATATCTACATATAACTTATCTTCATTTAAAGGTAGATTAGTTGGTGGAAACTTATCTATTATTTGTTCATCACTTTCAACTAAATACGAAATCAACACAAAGGATTCTATATTATTAATAGAAGAAGTTAATGAAGCTCCCTATTGTATTGATCGAATGCTTACACATTTAATAAATAGTGGAAAAATATATGATTGTAATGGCATCATTATAGGACATTTTACCGATTGCACACTTCCTAATTATGATAGAAGTCTTACTACTGATGAAGTTATACTTAATCGTCTTCTGCCTCTTAATATCCCTCTTATTATAGGTATGCCTTTAGGCCATAGCTATCCTAATATAACAATACCTATAGGTTCTCGAGCTTACTTCAATGATAAAAACATGAAGTTAACTATTAAAGATAACTTTTTATTATAAAAAAGGTGTAGCGGATATTTATTTTGCTTGTTCCGTCGCAAGCTCCAAGTCACATCAAAACAAATATCCACCCCACGCGTACTAAAGGTAAGG
>NZ_JAHAIF010000037.1 GCF_018372875.1 Clostridium sp.
TTTCCTTACCTTTAGTACGCGTGGGGTGGATATTTGTTTTGATGTGACTTGGAGCTTGCGACGGAACAAGCAAAATAAATATCCGCTACACCTTTTTTACATATGCATTTGTATTTTGTCTATAAAGAGAAGGAAATATAGAAGGAAAAGTAAGGAATGTATAAATTGAAGTTTAATATATTTAGTTTTAATGATAAATAAAGAAACCCTACTAAAAAGTAGAGTTTCTTTATTATAAGGTATTATATTTTTCTAAAAAGGTTTGTAATAAATCTTCAGTTATATTCATAGCTCCAATGTCGCCATGTCTTTCATCACCGTCAACATTACCGTGGCAGTCAGAGCCTGCACTAACTAAAAGGTTATGTTTTTTTGCAAAATTTAAAAAGTATTTTTCCTCGTCAGGAGTATTTTGGAAGTATATAGCTTCTATTCCATCAAAACCCATATTCAAAAAATCCTCTAAGGGAGAGTTATGTATTAGTTTTGGATGAGCTAAGAATACTAAAGCATTATACTTTTTTAGAAGTTTAACCCCTTCTTCAGTTGTAAGCTTTGTGGTTGGAACAAATGCAGGGCAGTCTTTACCTATAAAGTTTTGAAAGATATATTCAAATTCATATGGATAGCCCTCTGCTATAATTTCTTGTGCAATATGAGGTCTTGCAACAACATCTTTTCCACGCTTTAATACATTATCTAAGCTAATTTCTATATTAAAAACTTCTTTTAATTTTTGAACCATTTTTTCAGCTCTTATTTTACGTTTATCTTTCAAAGTCTGTAGGTAATTAATAAATTCATCATCCATATAGCTTTCAGTCTTAAAGAATCCAAGTATATGTACGCTTTCTTTGTTATGAGTTGTAGAAAGTTCAATACCAGGTATGAATGAAAGATTAATTTCTTTAGCAGTTTGTATTGCATTATGAAGTCCAGATACTGTGTCATGATCTGTTAAAGCTAAATATTTCACTCCATTTTGATAAGCTCTTTCAACAACTCCTTTTGGTGACATTAAACCATCAGATGAGGTTGAATGTGTATGGAAATCTATCTTTATCATAGCAAAAATCCTTTCTCACTAAAGTTACTAAAATTTTAGCATAGTTTTATATGAGGAGCAAATTATATATTTTACTTGACTTGGAATTAACTCAAGATATTAAACTATCTATGGAAGATATGTTTGGAATATTATAAAATAATAGGTGGATATTTAAGAATATGCCATTTTATATGTATTCATCAAGAAGGGATGAAGTTTTGTGAAAATAATTAATCAAGAGTTGTTAAGTGGAGAGAGAGCATTATTTAAAAGTAGAGATTTAATTGCATGTCAAAGAGAGAGAGTAGAAGATGGCTTAAGCAGACTTAAAGTTGGAGTTGATAAGTATATTAAAAGGAATATAATAGGAAATTTATAGTGATAAAAATCTATTAGTGAGAGGAAGCAAAAGAAAATGAATTTAACTGTGATACATCATATAGCTATTATTGTTAGTAACTATGAGAAATCAAAAGATTTCTATGTTAATAAGTTAGGTTTTCAAATACTACGTGAAAACTATAGGGAAGAGAGAGGGGACTATAAGTTAGACCTAAAATTAGGAGAGTGTGAGTTAGAAATTTTTTCGGGAAAGAATAATCCTAAGAGACCATCATATCCAGAAGCTTGTGGATTAAGACATTTAGCCTTTAAGGTAGATGACATAGAAAAAGAAGTGGAAGAGTTAAAAGCACTAGGAATAGAAGTTGAACCTATAAGATTGGATGAGATTACCAGTAAGAGGATGACATTTTTTCAGGACCCAGATGGGCTACCATTAGAATTACATGAGTAGATATAAAGTGATAGGTATTATATATAGAACTAAATAGGAGGGGACCATATGTTAAGTTTAAATGTGGATTTATTAAAAGGGAGGATTTTAAGGTCTTTAATTATTTTTGCTATTCCACTTTTCATATCAAACGTATTTCAACAACTATATAATACAGTGGATGTTATGATTGTTGGAAACTACTTAGGGGATACATCATTAGCAGCTATAGGGGCTAGTGCAGCTGTATATGAACTTTTAGTGGGATTTTCACTAGGTGTAGGGAATGGGTTAAGCATTGTTACAGCAAGAAGCTTTGGGTCAAAGAATGAAGAGGAAGTTAAAAAATCAGTAGCAGGGTCATTAGTAATAGGTGTTGGGATAACATTTTTAATAATGATAATAGCACAATTATTTTTGTATCCTTTACTAGAATTATTAAATACTCCTTCAAATATTATAGAGGAATCATATTCTTATATTTATACTGTAACAATGTTTGTAGGTGTTATGTTTTTATATAACCTATGTTCTGGATTTTTAAGAGCAATAGGAAATAGTGTTATGCCTTTAGTATTTCTTATTATTTCATCTGTTTTAAATATAGGTTTAGATATTTTATTTATTACTCAATTTAATATGGGAATAAGGGGAGCAGCAGTTGCAACTGTTATTTCACAAGGAATTTCAGGAGTGTTGTGTATTATATATATTTTTTTAAAGTGTCCAAATCTTATTCCAAAGAAAGAACATTTTAAGTTTGATAAGGAACTATACAAAGATTTATTAGGACAAGGATTATCTATGGGAATTATGCTTATGATAGTTTCTGCAGGAACAGTTATATTACAAACTGCTATTAATAATTTAGGATACTTAATAATTGCAGGACATACAGCGGCTCGTAAGCTAAGTAGTTTTTGTGTTATACCTGTATCATCACTAGCAATGAGTTTATCAACTTTTGTCTCCCAAAATAAAGGAGCTAATCAAGGTAAAAGAATAAGAGAAGCTGTAAGATATGCAAACATAATATCAATTGGATGGGGAATATTTATTACTATAGTTTTATTTTTTATTGCTCCAACTTTAATGAGTGTGTTATCAGGTTCAACTGAAGCAGTAGTTATTGATAATGGGGTAAAATATTTATTGTGGAATTCACCGTTCTATGCAGTTTTAGGTATATTATTAAATCTAAGAAATTCACTACAGGGAATTGGAGAAAAGGTACTTCCACTTGTATCTAGTGTTATAGAGTTTTTGGGTAAGATAGTGTTTGTAATTTTATTAATTCCAACCCTAGAGTACTTTGGTGTAATTATATGTGAGCCAATAATTTGGTGTTGTATGTGTGCACAACTTGCATATTCATTCTATAGGAATCCGTATATAAGAGAATGTAAAATAAGTTGATTTTAAATGGAATCTATAATACTCCCTTTAATATATATTGACTTAGAGTTAACTCTAAGTGCTATAATTCTGTTATTGGGAGGTGATTGGGGATGACAATTACAGAAGTAAGTAAAAAATATGCTCTTTCACAAGATACACTACGTTATTATGAACGTATTGGATTGATTCCAGCAGTTAATCGTAATAAGAGTGGAATAAGAGATTATACAGATGAGGATTGTAAGTGGGTAGAATTTATTAAGTGTATGAGGGGGGCAGGACTTCCAATTGAAGTATTAATTGAATATGTGGAATTGTTTCAAGAGGGAGAGTCAACTATTCAAGCACGAAAAGAAATATTAATTGAACAAAGAGAAAAGCTTATTGAAAGAATGGAAGAGATGAAAAAGACTCTTGAACGTCTTAATTTTAAGATATCCAGATATGAAAATTCAGTTGTTAAATAATAAAAATAAACCTCCAGTTGATTAATTATATGGAGGTTTATTTTTTTATTTATAAATTATTATTTTATTTTTCTCTTTTTAGAGTTTAAGGCAAGAGAACCACCAGCTAAAGCTAATATTCCAATTAAAGCAGGAATATTAGAAGGATCTGAAGTTTGTGTTGGATTACTAGTTGATGGTTTACTTGTATCATTTGGATTATTTGGCTTAGGAGCACTTGGATCTGTTGGCTCAGGATTTGGAGTAGGCTCTTGAAGCTTTTCAAATTTTGGTATTAAATTCGTATTTTTATTTACTATAAATGTGTAAGTTGTTTTATCACTTACAAGATTACCATTTGCATCAAACCATCCAATAAATTTGTAACCTTTATTAGCAGTAGCAACTAAAGTTACTTCATCGCCTTTAGTATAAGTACCTGCCCCTGATACAGAACCACCTTCTGCATCATTTATAA
Source organism: Clostridium sp. (assembly GCF_018372875.1). Taxonomy (GTDB): domain Bacteria; phylum Bacillota; class Clostridia; order Clostridiales; family Clostridiaceae; genus Clostridium. The sequence continues at coordinate 4,146 of NZ_JAHAIF010000037.1, forward strand.
TAACATCATATTTTGGTAGTACATAGTTGATTGTATATATATTTTCACTACCATCCTCAGCTTTAACTATTATAACTGATTTATTACCACTAATAGGTAATACAGTAACTGAAGAGTTATCATCAGAATTAGCTATAGCTTCAACGTTTTCAGGTAAAGATTCTAAGTCAATAGTGTATTCATTAGTTTCAGGATTAAATCCTTCTAATTCTTGTCCATCAAGTAAAATTGAAGTAAGTTTATTTTCAGTTTTTAAATTTTCATGAGGTACATATTCATATACATTTACCTCGGTAAGACCAATACAGTTACCAACTTCAGGTTGTTGCATATAAATACGAAGGCTATCAGTATTTATTACTTTATCAAGTTTATAAGTTGTTTCACCAACTGAGTGAGGAACTTCTGTTGTGTTTGTATGATTAACAACTTTGTATTTGCCGTCTGTATCTTTATAGCTAATTTGAACTTTCTTTGGAATTCTTGCTGATGCGTTATCGGTAAATAACCACATGTCTAAACGATCAATATCATATTTATTTTTCCAATCAAATTGAACATAAGCTCCCTTTGGTTCACCATTTTCAGTTAGTTCACGTTCTTTCCAGTTAGTCCAACGTTCATTTACATCCTCTCCACCATTAGTTGTTCCATTATTAATAGAATTTAAATTATCAGAAATTGATTCGCAACTTTGAGAAAGTTTTGGAATATCATTATTTTCTGGGCTATTTATGGCTAGGTTTCTAGCTGCCTTTAAAGCCGGAACTATACGAACACTAGCAGTTACAGGATAAGTTTTACCAAGTAATTCTACAGTACCGTTTACTTTTACAATTGTATTTTCTTTAGTAAAATCAATACCATCTAAATCCCAATTCACTGCAAGTTCTTCAGATTTAGAACCATTTGCATAATATCCATAAACTGTTTTTGGAAGTGATGGGGTAGTACCAGAGTATGTGAAGGTAGATAGATTAGCCATAGAAACTATTTCTCCAACAACGTGTACATTTACAACTACTGCAACATCAGTTCCTTCTAAAGTACCAGTGACTTTAAAGATTTGAGGAGTATTTAATTGATTTTTATCATAGTCATTCCAAATCACATTGAATGTAGAAGTAGTGCCATCACTAAATCTACCATTTACTGTTTTAGGTAGAGTAGGGGATTCTCCTACATTTACATAGTAATTCTTCACTATATCATAAGATTCTAAATACTTATCATCTGAAGCTTGGTTTTCTGTTGTAATAGTTATAGATTGTTCCTTTAATCCTTCACCAGAAACAGTAAGCTTCATTGAACCAGCATCCCTTGTAGATTGAACTATAACTAAAGCTTTTCCACTAAATGCTTTTTTTGTAGCTTTTGTATCAGTAGTAGGCTTATAAGAAGTAGTATCAACAGGATTACCATTATCAACACCAACTATTTTACCATTACCTTCAAGTTTGAAGTTTAATGTGTTAGAAGCACCAGAAGCAAAGTTACCATTTTCATCAACTAAATCAACAGTAATATAAGATAAATCATATTCGTTAGAAGCAATTGTTGTTTTATCTGCACTTAATTTTGTTGTAGTAGGAGCACTATAAGTAGTAACTGTATTTCTACCATCTGTGTCAGTAATTAGATTACCTTGTTTATCATATGCTTTTGCAGTTAGAGTACCAGGAGCATAAGTAACATTAAAAGATGGATATAATGAATCATTATCAAATGTTTGATATTTATATCCAGCAGGTGTTACATGCTCAGTTGCAGTAGCCTCACCAACCTTATTACCATTTAAGTATAGTTCAACTTTATAAGCATCAGTAAATACATCAACTTGTACATTTCCATTTTCAATTACTATATCTTCTTTATTCCATGTAGGTAAAACATGAAGAGTATTAACATCCTTATTCCATTGGCTTTGATATAAATAGTAGATATCTTTTTCAAAACCAGCAGTATCAACTATACCAAAGTAACTTGATTTAGGAGCAGGACCTTTACCTCCATTTACTTGTCCAGAATCAATACCATTCCATGGCGTAGGTTCTCCAATATAGTCAAAGCCTGTCCAAACAAATTCACCAGCATTGTAATCATTTTTTATTGTATATTTCCAAGCATTACTTGCAGAGTGTCCCCAGCCTACTTTTGTATTATCATTATCATATTCTGATATTTGATTATTAGGATAGTCTATTCCTTTAGTTTTGTAGTATCCTCTGCTATGAATGGCACTACTTGTTTCTGAACCATAAAGAATCCAATCAGGATGGTTATTTCTTTGAGTATTAAATTGATTTTCGTCTGCATAGTTAAAGCCAACAATACCATCATTTTTGTTTACTACTTCTGAGATAGCGTTAGCATTACTATCACCATTTTTTGATTTATTATCACCAATTGTAACAGGTCTAGTTGAATCTTCAGATTTAATCCAAGTGATAATATTTTGTGCAATATCAGTATAATCAGAAGAATTTCCACCTATACCTTCTAAAACTTCATTACCAATTGACCACATTATTACAGAAGGACTATTCTTTGAACTTTTAACCATTGTTCTAGCTTCAAATTCCCCCCATGTCATCTTAGAGTTGCCGTTTATAATTTGGTTCTCATCACCAATGCTTTCTCTGAAGTATTTAGAAAAGTCATTTACATTACCATTTTTAGGATTTGTCCAAGTATCAAATGCTTCATTTATAACTAAAAGTCCTAATTTATCACATATTTCAAGTAACATTTCACTGGCAGGGTTATGAGATACACGGATTGCATTTGCACCCATTTCTTTCATAATGCGCATTTGACGTTCAACAGCATAATAGTTTGAAGCTGCGCCAAGGGCACCTTGATCATGATGCATGCAAACACCTTGAAGTTTCATATTTTCACCATTTAGTGAAAAGCCTGTGTCCCTATCAAATTCATAATATCTAAATCCAAAATCAGTTAATGTAGTATCTACAACTTTATCTCCAACTATAACTTCAGTTTTTACTTTATACAGAGTAGGGTTGTCTACAGACCATAGAGTAGGTTTGTTCACTATAGCGGTCTGTTCAAAATCAACACTTTTATTAACTTGAACAACTTTTTTCTCACTTACAGGGGTACTAACTTCTTTTCCATCATTATTAATAATAGTAGTCTTAAGAGTTACTTCTGAATCAGAAAGAGACTCATTTTCTATAGTTGTTTTAACGTTTACATCAACGTTGCCAGACTTTTGATCTTCAAGCTTTGGAGTTGTAACAGTTGTACCTAAGTATCCAACATGAATTGGATCAGTTACACTTAAAGTTACATCACGATAAATACCACTACCTGAATACCATCTACTACTAGGAGTAGGGTTTGATACTTTTACGGATATAACGTTTTCGGTAATGCCGTCACAAATTAACTCATCAGTTATATCAAAAGCAAAGGCTGTATATCCGTAATTATGAGAACCTAGTTTTTTACCATTTACATAAACTTCTGCATTCATGTAAACACCATCAAAATTTAAAGTAAAGTCCTTACCATTAAATTTTTCAGGAACTACAAAATGTTTACGATACCATCCAGTACCTCCAAGTAAAAATCCACTTTCTGCCTCCCCTTCTACTGTAAAGTCATCTTCAATACTCCAATCATGGGGAAGATTTAAAACTCTCCAAGACGAATCGTTAAAATTAGTTTCGCTTGCACCTGCGGGGTCACCCTTAAAGAATTTCCAATTTTGATTAAATAGGGTTGAGCGTTCTCCATCTTTTATGAAGCCTACAGATACAGTTTCAGCTTCTTGGGGCTGTTTTGTTTGTGCAAATGCAGTTGTAGGAGCTAATGAAAAAAGCATTCCTAAAGCAAGCACAAAAGAACATCTTTTCTTTGTACATGGTTTCATTTTAGAACCTCCTTATAGAAAAAATAAAATATATAGATATTGCTTTTACTTCTAGGAAATAAGTAGCAATATACAAAACAAAATAGAAGTTTTATAAGTAGGTTTAATCTTGATATAAATGTAGGGATAAGTGTTATGAGTAAGTAGTGTATATAGTGAGTTCTGTGAATATATTTGGTGGATATATATTGAATTTATATTAATAAAAATATTTTTAGATTAAAATTATAATTAAAATTAATGGATGTTTAAATTATAAAATTTACATTACATAAAGTACATACAAAATTCTTTGATGTTAAAAAAAAGCAAATCGAAGAATTTTAATAGTTTTATAAAATAGAGATAAAAAAACAAAAAGTGTAAAAGGTAAACTAATTTGTCCATTTGAAAGGAAAAGAAGGTGTGATATAAATTATATCAAGGGATATGGTAAAAAATTCCTTAGATTTTTTAAAAGACAAGCTATTAGCTTTGTACTTAAAAAGGAGGTATATATGCATAAAATACAACAAATTATAAGTAACTACAAGAATGGAAGACATGATGGGATAGTATCTGTATGTTGCTCAAATAAATTTGTAATTGAAGCAGCTATGGATAAGTTAAGAGATAAGGATATAGCACTACTGGTTGAAGCAACTGCAAATCAAGTGGATCAATTTGGTGGATATACAGGAATGAAACCATCAGAATATAGAAGGTTTATTTTAGAACTTTGTAAGAAAAATAATTTCCCGGAAGATAGGGTTATTTTAGGTGGAGACCACTTAGGTCCATTAACTTGGAGAGATATAGATCCAGAGCAAGCTATGGAGAATGCTAAGGAGTTAATAAGACAATATGTAATGGCTGGATTTACTAAAATTCATATAGATACAAGCATGAAGATAAAGGGTGATTCAGAAAATAGTAATTTTGGTGATGAAATAATAGCTGATAGGGCAGGTATATTATGTAGTGTGGCAGAAAGTGCTTATAAAGAATTACTTAAAGAAAATAAGGATGCCATTCATCCTATTTATGTAATAGGAAGTGAAGTTCCAATACCTGGCGGTGCAGAAGGAGAAGAAGGGGAAGAAGAGGGAATAAGTGTAACAAAGGTTGAAAACTTCAAAACAACTATTGAAACATTTAAGGAGGCTTTTAAAAGGCATAATGTTGAGAGTGCATTTGATTATGTTGTGGCAGTAGTGGTACAACCTGGGGTTGAGTTTAGTTCGGAAACTGTATGTGAATATGATAGGGAAAAAGCAAAAAAATTATCTGAAGCTATTAAGGAATATGATTCTATATTATTTGAAGCACATTCTACTGACTACCAAACTAAGTATGCTTTAAGAGAAATGGTTGAGGATGGATTTGTAATACTTAAAGTTGGTCCAGAATTAACATTTGGTTTTAGAGAAGGAGCTTTTGCATTAAATTGTATTGAAGAAGAACTATTACAGTATAATGATAAATTCGAATTATCAAGATTTAGAGAAATACTAGATTTTGAAATGGTTAAGGATTCAAGGCAATGGGAAAAGCATTATGTTGGATCTGGTAGAAAAGTAAAATTAGAAAGAAAGTATAGTTTATCGGATAGATGTAGGTATTATATGCCAAATGAAGAAGTTGATTTTGCTTTAAATAAGATGCTTGATAATCTATCAAAAGTGGACATTCCATTACCATTAATAAGTCAGTATCTTCCTAATCAATATAGGTTAATTAGAGAGGGTAAGTTGGAGAATACTCCTATAGAGCTATTAAAAAGCAAAATAGGTGAATACATTGATGATTATTTATATGCAATTAGAAAATAGAAAGAAGACTTTTTTATAGGAGCTAAAAACATATATAATACTAGTCTTTTAAAGATAGTATTATATATGCTTAAAATATATGAAATTAAGGGGGGAGGATTAGGTATTAGAATATAAATTTAAGGAGGAGGTTTATGTGTTAAAAAGGAAAAATAAGTATGACTTTTTAAAGAAACTTGCAGGATTATGTTTACCAATATGTATGGCTGTAACACTTGTGCCACCAAGTATTGTATCTGCTGCTAGTAATAGTGAAACAATTGCATTATTAGAATCAGAAATATCAAAATTGGGGCTAAATTCTATTGGAAAAGTTACTGAAATTAAAAAGGACAAGGATGTAGTAAATATTAAATTGTCCACAGGAGAGTCTATAAGAATTAACTTCTTAGAGGATAATGTATTTAGATTATACATGGATCCAAAAGGGGAATTCCAAGAGTATCCAACACCTAATGCAGAAGACCATACTACAAAAATAATTGATAAAGAGTTAGATGAGTATAAGTCTGAATATGGAATTATTGATGTAAATGTTGATGATTCTGATAGTAAGGTTTATAAAATATCTACCAATTCAATTGAATTAAGAATAGATAAAGAAACATCTATTATGGAACTATATGATAAGGTGAATGATAAAGTTGTTTGGTCAGAAGCAAAACCACTTATGTATTCTGATAAAAAAACAGTACAAACATTAAAAACTAAGAATGATGAGTATTTTTATGGTGGAGGACAACAAAATGGTTATTTTTCTCATAAGAATACTTCAATAAATATTGCAATTGGAGGAGGATGGGATGCAGGTGCAGCATCAAGTCCATCACCATTTTATATAAGTACTGAAGGGTATGGAGTAATGCGTAATACTTTTAAGCCTGGAAAGTATGATTTCTTTGAAGAAGCAACTTTATCTCATGATGAAGGAAGATTTGATGCATACTATTTTGTAGGTGGTAATGTACCAAATGTAATTGAAAGTTACACAGAACTTACAGGAAGACCAGCAATGATGCCAGAGTATGGATTCTATTTAGGACATGCAGATTGTTTTAATGGTAAGCATAATGGACTTGGAGATGATAGAGAACTTTTAGGTAAAGGGTTAGATACACTTAAGAGTTATGGTGCAAACGATATGCCTCTTGGATGGTTCTTACCAAATGATGGCTATGGCTGTGGTTATGGTGGGTTAGATAACTTAGAAAAGTTTGTAAAAGCTGCCAATGAGGAAAACGTTAACGTAGGATTATGGACTCAAAGTAATCTATATCCAGATGAAAGCTTACCAGAAGATAGTCCATTACGTCGTGATTTAGATGGTGAAGTAAAGGCTGGTGTTAGAGCAATAAAAACAGATGTTGCATGGGTTGGTCAGGGTTATTCAATGGCTTTAAATGCTACAAGGCAAGCAGCTGAAGGTATTGAGAAAGAAGAAAATTCAGGTGGTGCACGTCCATTTGTAATTTCATTAGATGGATGGGCAGGAACTCAAAGATATGCAGGATTATGGTCTGGAGACCAATATGGAGGAAATTGGGAATATATTAGAATGCATATTCCAACTTATATTGGTGCTGGATTATCAGGAAACCCTAACGTTGGGTCAGATATGGATGGAATATTTGGTGGATCACCAGTAATTCAAACACGTGATTTCCAATGGAAAGCATTTACACCTATACAAATTGACATGGATGGATGGGCAGGAACTAGTAACAAGAAGACTCCTTGGAACTATGGAGAACCATACGCATCAATTAATAGAATGTATTTAAAATTAAAGGCAGAAATGATGCCATATATTTATACAAATGCAGCTGAATCATCAAAGACTGGGTTACCTATGGTAAGAGCTATGATGTTAGAATATCCAGATGATCCATATACTTACGGTACTCAAACACAGTACCAATATATGTGGGGTCCAAATTTATTAGTTGCTCCTGTATATAACGAAGAAGATAACAGTAATAATGTAAGAAATGGAATATATCTTCCTGATGAAGATCAAATTTGGATTGATTATTTTACTGGAGAACAGTACAAAGGTGGACAAGTAATTAATAATTTTGATGCTCCATTATGGAAAGCACCTGTATTTGTTAAGAATGGTGCAATAATTCCTATGGCTCCAGAAAACAATTCAATTAATGAACTTGATGGTTCTGAAAATAGAATATTTGATGTATATCCATCAGGATCTACAGAATTTACTATGTATGAAGATGATGGAAAAACAATTGATTATAAGGAAGGGAAGAACACAACAACAAAAGTTACCTCAGAAGTTACAGGGGATTCAGTAAAGGTTACTGTAAATAAAGCAGAAGGTCAAGGATATGAAGGAATGGTTGCTAATAGAGGTACAGAAGTAATAATAAATACTCGTAAAGCACCAGAAAGAGTTACTGTTAAAGTTGGAGGAAAAAATGTAGAATTAACTCCAGTTACATCTGAAGAAGATTATAATAATGGAGAAAATGTATACTTCTATAATGAAAGACCAAACTTAAATAAATATTCAACAGAAGGTTCAGAATTTGCTAAACAAGAAATTATAACTTCTCCAAAGTTATATGTTAAAGTTGGTAAAACAGATATAACTAAGAATTCAGTAGAAGTAAGTGTAGATGGATTCGATAATACTCAAATAAAAGAAGAAGTTGATTCAGAAGTACCATCAATACCAACTAATTTAGTAGCTCAAGATGAAAAAATTACTGATACTGCTATAACATTAAATTGGAATAAAGTTGATGGAAAAAATGTTTCATATGATTTAATGATTGATGGAACTATTTATAGTAATATTTTTAGCAATGCTAATGGTGAAGAACCTTTCTTTACACATAAGGATTTAACTCAAGATACAGCTCATACCTATAGAGTAAGGGCTACAAATACTAAGGGTTCATCTGAGTGGAGTGAAGAATTAACAGTAAAAACAAAGCTAGATAGATATAGAAATGTCCCTAAAAATATGACTGCAACTGCAGATAGCTATCAGCCAGGAAGTGGTCCTGAAAATGCTGTTGATGGAAAGGATAATACTCAATGGCATACAGAATGGGGAACTGGAAATGTCTTACCTCACACATTTACTATTGATATGAAGTTAGCATATCAATTAGATAAATTTGAGTATACACCAAGACAAGATTCAGGTAATGGAACCATTACTAAGTACGATTTAGATGTAAGTTTAGATGGAAAAACTTATGTGAATATAGTTAAAGATGGCAAGTGGGATAGAAGTGCAGATGTAAAAACAGTTGATTTTGATAATAATGTGTATGCTAGATATATAAAACTAACTATAAAAGAAGCTGTAGGTGGTTTTGGTAGTGCTCAAGAATTTAGGCCTTATATGGTAGATGGAACAAAAGGTCAAGTTGTTGGTGAAAATATACCAAATGGTGTAATTGATGAGGATGATTTAACATTCTTTGCAAGTTATATGGGGGTTAATAAGGATGATACAGCATGGGATCAAGTGTCTAAGGTGGATATAAACTACAATGGTGTAATAGATGCTTATGACCTAGCTTATGTAGCAGGACAACTGGGAGAGTCTCCATTAGTACCAACAGGTATTGAAATGAAGGGCGTATTAAATATAAAACCAAGTAAAAAGGAATTAAAATCAGGAGAAGAGTTTACTGTAGAAATAATAGGACAAGGATTACAAGATATTAATGCATTTAACTTGGAAATGATTTTAGATCCTCATAAGTATGAAGTTGTAAAAGAATGTAATGCAGATGGAACTTGTGGAACAACAGTTGTTAGTCCAACAGAAGCAACAGATAATATGCTTAATTACTCAATACTTGCAGGAGTAGGAAAACCGCAACAACGTATATTTGCAGCCTTCTCAAATAAAGGAAATGGAAAAACTTTAAATGGAAGCAATGTATTAGCTAAGATTAAGTTAAAAGCTAAACAAGATATTACATTTGATATGGAAATTTCAGATTCTTTATTGGTAGATACAAGCTTTAATGTTATTACTGAAAAAGGAATTGTATTAGATCCAGATACTGAGATTCCAGAAGAAAAGCCAGAATATATAAAATTGACTAATGAAGATATGACTGTTTCTGGTGATGGAAGTATGATGCAAGGCGGAGATGCTGCATTTGAAAAGCTTATTGATGGAGTAGTTAGTGAAAACTCTTTAGCAGAGCTTATATGGAACAATACAGAAGAGAGTGGTAAGAAGTTACCTTTAGCAGTAGATTTTGAATTTAATAAGCCACAATCTATTAGTAATATTACAGTATTCAATAGACCGCAGTATACAAATGGTAAAATTAAAAAGTTATCTATAAAAGGATTTGGTGTTGATGGAACTGAATATGATTTAGGAACAAAGACAGTAGAGTCAAATGAAGCTTATGTTAGGTTTGATATAGATCCAATAAATGAATTAAGCAAAGTTCAAGTAATATTTGAAGAATCACATAGTGGTCCATTAATGCTATCTGTAGCAGAAGTTGAATTTATTGCGAAGACAAATAATGAACCAGAAAAACCAAGTGTTGATAAAACAGCTCTTGAAAATAAGATAAAAGAAGCAGAAGCTATAGACTTAAGTAAATACACAGATGAAACTGTAAATGTATTTAAGGAAAAGTTAAATGGTGCAAAAGCTGTAAGAGATGATATAGATGCGACACAAGAAGATGTAAATAATGCATTAAAAGCATTAAATGATTCAATAGCAGGTCTTAAAGAAAGACCAGTAGAACCAAGTGTTGATAAAACAACTCTTGAAAATAAGATAAAAGAAGCAGAATCTATAGATTTAAGTAAATACACAGATGAAACTGTAAATGTATTTAAGGAAAAGTTAAATGATGCAAAAGTTGTAAGAGATGATGCAAAGGCGACACAAGAAGATGTAAATAATGCATTAAAAGCATTGGATGATTCAATAAAAGCTCTTGAGGAAAAACCAGTAGAGCCAAGCGTTGATAAAACAGCCCTTGAAAATAAGATAAAAGAAGCAGAATCTATAGATTTAACTAAATATACAGATAAAACTGTAAGTGAATTTAATGAAAAATTATCAATAGCAAAAGAAGTTTTATCAAATGAGGCTTCAAATCAAGATGAGGTTAATAAAGCTTTAGAAGATTTAAATAAAGCAATTGATAATTTAGAGGTTAAAGAAGAGCCAGCTAAGCCTTCAAAACCTTCAAATCCATCAAAACCTTCAAATCCATCAGGGGATAATAGTGATGGTGAAACTGTTAAGACTGGTGATACACAAGGAAGTAAGGTTCTTTTATTTGGGGCATTAGCTATTATTGCAGGAGTAGCTGGTGTATACTTTAGAAAGAAAAAGACAGTAGAATAAGGTTAAATAGTGTAGTAAGGCTATGTTTATTAAGAAGAAATAAAAAATCTCTTGAATAAATGATCATTGAATAAGAATTTATAAGAAAGAGCTTCCTTATAATAAAATAATTATAAGGAGGCTCTTTTTATTAATACAAGGTAGATAGTTTATGATTTTATAGTATTAAATATTTTACGTGAATTTTTATCCAAAATAAAAAGTATAAAATTTTAACTTATTTATGCAATGTAAAAAAATGTCAAGTGTGATATAAATTTTATTATAGGCACTGTGCAAATAAGCTATGCCTAAATACTTAAACAATACTAACTTTTTAAAGATAGTATTATTTAAGCGTAAAATAAGAATAAGGAGGCGTTAATTTTAAAACGAAAAAAAGATTAAAGTAAGAGCTTTACTCTACGATACTAGTACAATCAGGTATTGAGATGAAGGTAAACCCATAAAAATTAAAGGAAGGAGAAGAATGGTATGATAAGAAAATCAAAAAGATATTTATCTGCAATGATTACAGGTGCTATGATACTGTCTAATATGCTAGGTCCAATAAGTGTATCGGCTGAAACTAGTGAACCCAAAGTAACAGCTATTGAAAAGGTTAATACTGACTATGAGATATATCCTTCACCACAGAGTGTAGAATATGAAGAGGGAAGTTTTAATTTTGGTAGTGGTGTAAACGTTATTTATGAGAAGGGAATAGATAATTATACTAAGTCTAGACTTGAAGATGAGATCCTAAAAGCTCATAGCATTTCTTATGAAGTTTCAGACTCAAACCAAATTATTAATGGAAAGACTAATATTTTAGTAGGGGTTTATGGTTCTGATGAAGCTGTTGATAAGTATGCAGAGAAATATGCCTTATCGACAGAAAATCTTTTTAGCAAAACAGATTCTTATTTTTTAGTATCTGATAATAATGTTATTACTGTTCTTGGAAAAGATACAGATTCTGCATTTTATGGATTAACAACTTTATATCATATATTTAATCAAGTAACTGATAATGAAATAAGAAACTTCAAAATAGAAGATTATGCAAATGTAGTAACTCGTGGATTTATAGAAGGTTACTATGGAAATCCTTGGTCAGTTCAAGATAGATCAGATCTTATGAATTATGGTGGATATTATAAGTTAAATGCTTATTTTTATGCACCAAAGGATGATCCAAAGCATAGAGTTCAATGGCGTTCGCTATATACTGAAGATGAGCTTAAGTGGATTAAACAATTAGCAGATGCAGGTAATGCTTCTAAATGTAGATTTGTTTATGGAATTCACCCATTTCCAGGAAATGATGCTTTTGGAATAGGAAAAGATGAAGCTGGATATCAGAAGGATTTAGGGGATTTAAAATCTAAACTTAAACAAGTTATTGATCAAGGTGTTAGACAAGTTGCCATCTTAGCGGATGATTTTGCTAATCCAGGTGGAGAACTAGGACTTAGATTAGTAAATGACATAACTAATTGGTTAGAAAATGAAGTAAGACTTGAGTATCCTGATATGAAAACTACATTACCATATGTTCCTTATGATTATATGGGAAATGGATCAAGTGTTGAGTTTACATCTTTAAAAGAAGCACCAAAAAATGTACAACTTGTACAAACAGGTGGAAGAGTTTGGGGAGAAGTGACTGAAAATTTCTCTCAAACATTTAAGAATAACACAGGTAGAGCTCCATATTATTGGATTAACTGGCCATGTTCAGATAACTCTAAGAGTCATTTAATAATGGGTGGTAATGATACGTTCTTGCATCCAGGTGTTGATTCAACACTTATAGAAGGAATAATGTTAAATCCAATGCAACAATCAGAAGCAAATAAATCAGCTCTATTTGCAGTTGCAGATTATTCATGGAATATATGGGATACAAAGGAGCAAGCAGATAAGAACTGGAATGATTCATTTAAATATATGGATCATAATACAGCCATAGAAACAGAGGCTTCAGCTGCTTTGCGTGAAATAAGTAAACACATGATTAATCAAAATATGGACAATCGTGTTACAGCATTACAAGAATCTATTGAGTTAGCACCAAAATTAAAGGCTTTCAAGGAAAAGTGTGATTCTGGAGTTAATGTTAAAGATGATGCATTACTATTAATAAAGGAATTTACAAAGCTTAAAGATGCGGCTAATTATTATAAGAATAATCCAGGAAATAAAAAAACAAGGGATCAAATAATTTATTGGTTAAATTGTTGGGAAGACACAACAACTGCGGCAATTGAATACTTAAAAGCTATTATTGCAAATGAAGAAGGCAATAGAAGTGAATTATGGTCTCATTATTCAGAAGCTCAATCATCCTTTGAAAAATCAAAAACTTATGGATTTAATTATGTAGACCATACAGAATATGCAGAAGTAGGTGTTCAACATATTGTACCGTTTATAAACAATATGCAATATTTTTTAGCTCCAATAGTTTCTAGTATAGTTGATCCATCTAAGGTTATCACTACAGTTATAACTAATAGAAGTGATACCCCAACAGGAGATTTAAATAATATTTTGGATAATAATCCTTCTACAGAAGTTGTTTACAAGAATCCAAATACAATATCAGAAGGAACTTACATTGGAGTTAAATATAATAAAGTAATTAATATTAAAGATATGGAATTCTCCTTGGGGGCTATTTCAAATCAAAATGATACAATGCAAGAAGCTAAGATTCAATACACATTAGACGGAAAAACTTGGTTAGATTTAGAACAAGGCAAAGTTTATTCTATGCCACAAAAAATTACTATAGATGGATTAAACTTAGATGCAATGGGGGTTCGTGTTATTGCAACTAAACCGAGAACAAATACTTGGCTTGGAATTAAAGATATTATAATTAATAAAGATAATATTGTAGAACAACCAGATATTAATCCAACTATAATAAAAACTTCAAGTTGGAATGGAATTCATTCGGGTAGTGAGTCTAATTTATTCGATGGTGATGATTCTACAGATGTTTGGTATAAAACTAATGATGGAGATATGACTTATGCTGGAGATTTTGTTGGAGTTGATTTAGGAAAAGTAGTTCCAGTGGGAGAGGTTAGATTTGTACTTGGAAGAAATGGTTCAGCTGATAAATGGACTAGTTATAAACTAGAGTATTCAACAGATAATTTAAATTGGACAAAATTTAAAGAATATACTGGCAAAGATTCTGGACAAGATGTTATTGAGGAAAACTTTGATGGAAAAGAAGCTAGATATATTAGATTAACTAATGAAGTAGACCTTCATAAGTGGATAATATTATCAGAAATCAGTGTTGAAAAGCATGGTGCAGATGCATCAACAAAAAATGTGTATACTAATACTAATTTAGAGCTTTTATCAACTTTTGAAAATGAGGAGTTAACTAAATTAAATCCAAAAGAAAATATAATATTACATGCAAACGAATATATAGGAATTAAATTGAATAGAATTAAAGATTTAAGTGAAATTTTAGTAGAGGTATCAAATGAAGATGGATTAAGTTTACAAACATCTATGAATGGAGTAGAGTGGACCAATATCAAAATCAATGATAATAGTAAACTACAGGATGCTAGATATGTAAGATTATTAGCTAGTAAGGATGTAACGTTTAATTTAAATAAATTTGAAGTTAAATCTAACGAAATATATGAACCATCTTTAGAATCAGCATTTACTAAAATTAATGGTAAAGTTAGAAGTATATTTGATAAAAACTTTAGTACATCAGCATCATTTGATTCATCACCAATAAAAGATGAAAGTATAGTATTTGATTTGGGGCAAACAATTAATGTGAAAAATCTTACTTATGCTGTGTTAGATACAGAAAAAGATTATTTAAGAGATGCTAAGTTCCAAATATCTAATGATGGTGAAAGTTGGACAGATGTAATTACTATTGGTGATGGAAAAGAGAATGATAATAGTGATATAAACTCTAAACCAGTTGAAGCTGGATATTCTCATGGAGATAGCACAACAATAGTACCAATTTCCCATGCTTTTGTAAGGGGAGAGTTGGATACAAGTAAAGAAGCTAGATATTTAAGAATATTGTTTACTGCAGATTATAAGTATAGATGGGTTAAAATAAGTGAAATTTTAATAAATGATGGCGAATATATTTCAACAATTAATGACCCAACTTATATATCAAATCCAATAGAGTTAGAAGGATTTTCACCAAGAAATATTAATGATGGAGATTTAACTACAGCATATAAGCCAAATACTAATAATGATAAAATAAAATCAGGAAGTTTAACTTATCGTTTATCTGAAAAAACTGATGTTAAGAAGATAAATATTGTTCAAGGTGGCAATTCTATATCAAATGCAAAGGTTATGGTTAGAACAGGATATAATGAATATGGAGAAGCTATTTGGAATGAACTTGGAATTTTAAATAAAAGCTTAACTGAACTTGTAAATACTAAGTATGATAATATTTTTGAAATTAGGATTGATTGGCAAGGTATAGCTCCTACTATATATGAAATAGTAACAATAAATGACTATAACGTTCCTGATATAACTGATTTAGAAGAATTAGTGGCATCTTCTAATAAATATGTAGAAGAAAATTATACAAAAGCAAGTTATAGTAAATTTATAGAAGCATTAGAAGGAGCAAAAGATATATTAAAAGACTTATCAAGTGTATCTCAAGATGATATAGATAATGCTAAATTAAATTTAATAAATTCAATTACAGAATTAGTTAATATTAAGGATTTAGTGGATGTAATTAATAGAGCAAATTCTATTATTGAAAGCAATGTAGAATATACAGAAGAAACTATACAAGCACTTAAAGAGGAATTAAATAATGCAAAAACTGTATTAAATAATGAATATGCTACACAAGAAGAGGTAGATAATGCATTAAAAGCATTGGATGATTCAATAAAAGCTCTTGAGGAAAAACCAGTAGAGCCAAGTGTTGACAAAGAAGATCCATCAAAGCCTTCAAATCCATCAGGGGATAATAGTGATGGTGAAACTGTTAAGACTGGTGATACACAGGAAAGTAAAATGCTTTTATTTGCATCAATAGCTATAATTGCAGGAATAGCTTGTGTATACTTTAGAAAGAAAAAGACAGTAAAATAATATTAGAAGGGGGATAGCGTATTATCCTCCTTTTATACATAATGGAGGAGTATTTATGAAGAAATTTATTTTTATATCACTATCTATATGTTTAATGTTTGGAGCTATAGCATGCACTAATAATGATATTAATAATAAAGAAGAAACACAGAATGTAGAAACTGTTGAAGAATTAAGTTTTAAGAGTGTATCCCTATCTGAAATATCAAATTTAATAAAAGAAGATAAGAATAAAATAATATATTTTTCACGAAAAACCTGTGATAGGTGCCTTCAACTAGATGAAAATTTGAAGGAAGTATTAGATAAGAATTCACAAGAAAAAATATATTTATTTGATACAGATAAAGCTAGAAATGAAAATAATGAATTAATGAAGGAAATATTAAAAGAAGTAAAAGTTGAAAGCGTTCCAACAATAATCTATTTTGAAGGAAATGTTGAAAAGGATAGATATGATACATTAGGAGGAGTAGATGAGTTGAAAGAGTGGTTTAATGGAAAGCTATAAGTATTTTTAGTATAATAAGAAGTCAAGAGGAAATGAATTAAAATAAGATATAGTATGAGAGTAGGGAGAATAGCATTGGCAATTAATAAATTAGAAATATTAGAAAAATACTTTGGATATAATAGTTTTAGAAGAGGACAGGAAAAAATAATAGATGAGATATTAAAAGGAAATGATGCTCTTGCTATTATGCCAACAGGGGGAGGGAAGTCCATTTGTTACCAAATTCCAGCCTTAATGTTAGAGGGGGTAACAATAGTAATTTCACCTCTTATATCTCTTATGAAAGATCAAGTAGATACATTAAATTCAGTAGGTATTAACTCTGCATTTTTAAATAGTTCTTTGTCTAACTATGAGTTTAATGAGGTTATAAATGGAATTGTAAATAATAAATATAAAATTATATATGTTGCACCTGAAAGACTAAACTCAAATGAATTTATTACAGTTATAACTCAAATTAAGATAGCTCAAGTAGCCATTGATGAAGCTCACTGTGTGTCTCAATGGGGACATGATTTTAGGGTTAGTTATAAAGGTATTGCAACATTTATTGATAAGCTTGTAGAAAGGCCAATAATAACAGCATTTACAGCTACAGCATCTGAAGAAGTAAGAAATGATATTGTAAATTTATTAAAACTTAGGGAACCTAAGATATTTGTTACTGGATTTGATAGAGAGAATTTAAGAATAAATATTGTTAAGGGCTCAGATAAAAAGAAGTTTTTAGTTAACTACATAAAAAATAATCCTAAAGATTCAGGGATAATATATGCTGCTACAAGAAAAGAAGTTGAGAGTACTTATGACTTATTAAAGAAAAACAAGATTAGTGTTGGAAAATATCATGCTGGGTTATCAAACGATGAAAGAATAAAAAGTCAGGAAGAGTTTATAAATGATGATACTAATATAATAGTTGCAACAAATGCTTTTGGAATGGGCATTGATAAGTCTAACATAAGATATGTTATTCATTATAATATGCCTAAGAATATTGAAGGGTATTATCAAGAGATAGGTAGAGCTGGTAGAGATGGTGAACCAAGTGAGTGTATTATGCTTTTTTCACCAGCAGATGTTATTACTCAAAAGTATTTAATTGAAGTAAGCACAGAAGACCCTTTAAGAAAGAATAAACAATATAAAAAGCTTCAACAAATGATGAGTTTAGTTTATATAAATAGTTGCTATAGAAAATATATTTTGAATTATTTTGGTGACACTTATGAAGGTGAATGCGATAATTGTAGCAACTGTTTAAATAAAGGTGAAGTTATGGATAAAACTATAGATGCTCAAAAAGTTATATCCTGTATTCATAAAATGAAAAGAAACTTTGGAGTTGGTATGATAGTAGATGTTCTTAGAGGTTCTAAGAATAAAAAACTTTTAAATCTAGGGTTTAATGAATTAAGTACTTATGGAATAATGAAGGAATACTCTAGTGATGGTTTAAAGGAGTTTATTAATATTTTAATAGCTCATGGATATTTAGAAGTAAATGAGGAGTTTTCTACAGTTACTCTAAATAATTTATCTTATAAGGTTGTAAAAGGAGAAATTAAAGTTCTATTAAAGGATGTTAATATTGAAAGTAATAGAGTAGAAATTAATGATTTATTTGATAAGTTATCTTCATTAAGACGTGAAATAGCACAGGAAGAAAAGAAGGCACCATATATGATATTTGGCGATGGAACTTTAAGAGAGATGAGTGTTAAATATCCTATAGATAAAGAGGAATTGCTTAAGATATCTGGTGTTGGAGAAATTAAGTATGAAAGATATGGAGAAAGATTTATAGAAATTATTAAGGAGTATGTTATAGCAAATAATATAAAAAAGGAAGTAGCTATAGATAATAAAGAGTCTGAGGAAATAGAAGATGACTATTTTGAAGTTAATAGTGATAAGGAACTATTAGAAAGACTTATTAAATTAAGAGAAGGATTTGCAAATAAGTTAAACCTTCCTGTATCAATGATTTTAAGCAAAAATACCTTGAAAGAGATAAGTGGACGTTATCCTAATACCCTAGATAAGCTTAAAGATATAGGAGGAATTGGGCCAAAGAAAATAGAGGGATATGGTGATTCAATAATTGAAGAAGTAGACAATTATATTATTGAAAAAGGACTTAATCCTACTTGGAAAGAGAAGAAGAGAAAGAAGCTTATTATAGATGGAGAAACTAGAAGTACATCAGAGATAACTTTAGATAGACTTAATATGGGTGAGGAAATAGAAAGTGTATCAGAGGATATGGAAATATCAATTTCAACAATTCTTGGATATGTTACAGATTATATAAAGTCTACTGGAGATAGTAGTATAAAAATAGATTTGGATAAATATTACAATAAAGAAGATGAAGAAATAATACTAGATGCTATAAATAAACATGGAATAGATAAAATTCAAGTTATTAAAAAAGCTTTACCAGATTATATTAAATATGAGTGTATTAGGGCTGTAATATTAAAAAGAAAAATTATGCAAGAGTAATTATAGGGAGCTGTCACTTTTAGATATAAAATAAATTTTAGTGAAATACATAAAAGGAGTTATCGCTAGCTAATGATATGCTAATGCGATAGCTCCTTTTGAATTTTTTGCATTGACTTAGAGTTCACTTCAAGTAGTAAAATTATAGTGATGTATATTTAATATTGGGAGGTTACAATGAAAAAAACACTTTATTTAATGAGACATGGACAAACTTTATTTAATTTAAGAAGAAAGGTTCAAGGTGCTTGTGACTCACCTTTGACACAAGAGGGAATTAGACAAGCAACCTTAGCTAAGGATTATTTTAAGGAAAATGGTATAGAATTTGATCATGCATATTCATCAACTCAAGAAAGAGCATGTGATACATTAGAGATAATTACAGATATGAAATATGTTAGACTTAAAGGGTTAAAAGAATGGAATTTTGGAACTTTTGAAGGAGAAAGTGAGGATTTAAATCCTAAAAATAAAAAAGGTGGAACCTATGGAGATTTCTTTGTTCAGTATAATGGTGAAGAAGATTTAGAAGTGCAAAAGAGAATGAATAAAACTCTTACAGAAATTATGAATAAGGAAGATCATGAAACTGTGCTAGCTGTAAGTCATGGTGGTGCATGTTTTATGTTTTTAAGAAAATGGGAAGATCTTTCTAAGAGAGAGCCAATACATTTTACTAATTGCTGTATTTTAAAGTTTGAATTTGAAGATAATAAGTTTAAATTTATAGAAGTTATTGATCCTTTAAAAAATGTAGTATAATATTTCTTAGAAATTAAGAGCCACTATAGCTTGTAATTTCTAAATATTATAAATGAGGGACATGATGATATGACAGTAGAATTAGAGAAATACTATAATAAATTTTGTGAAGATAAAAGATTGACTAGAAAGCATGGACAAGTGGAATATATAACATCTATGAAGTATATTCATGAATATCTAAAGGGAAATGAGAATGCCAAGATTTTAGATGTAGGTGCAGGGACTGGAAGATATTCTGTTCAATTAGCTAATGAAGGATATGATGTTACAGCAGTAGAACTTGTAAAGCATAATTTAGGTGTTTTAAAGTCAAAAGGAAGCACTGTTAAAGCTTATCAAGGAACTGCATTAGACCTATCAAGATTCTCAGAAAATACATTTGATATGACATTGGTGTTTGGACCAATGTATCATTTATATACAATTGAGGATAAAATAAAAGCGCTACAAGAAGCTAAGAGAGTAACAAAGGTTGGTGGAGTTATTTTAGTAGCTTATTGTATGAATGAATATAGCATATTAACATATGGATTTAAGGAAAACCATATAAAAGAGTCTATTGCAAATGGTAAGGTGAGCAAAGATTTTCATGTTATATCAGAGCCAGAGGATTTATATGATTATGTAAGAATTGAAGATATTGATAAAGTTAATGAAGGTGCAGGAATAAAAAGAATAAAGCTGATTTCCGCTGATGGTCCAGCCAACTATATGCGTCCTATTTTAAATTCTATGGATGAAGATACTTATAAGCTTTTTATTGAGTATCACCTTTCAACTTGTGAAAGAGCAGATTTACTAGGAGCAAGTGCTCATACATTGGATATTTTAAGAAAAGAATAAGATCTTATAAAATGACAGTATAAAAAGTACTGTCATTTTTTGTTATTTTGGATATTATGGTTATTATTGACTTGCAATTAATTTTCAAATATATACATTAATATAAAAAATAAAGAATTAGATTAAATGATTGATAAACAATAAAAAATACATATAAAATATTAATTAATAGAAATTATTAGTTAATAAATACAAGTTGGGTTGATTTTATATAAAGGGGGAGAAGGAAATGAATGTTTTAATAGGAATTTTAATTCCACTCTTAGGTACATCATTAGGTGCAGCCGGTGTTTATGCCATGAAGAAAGAAATGAATAAAAAGATTAATAAAATACTTCTTGGATTTGCTTCTGGTGTTATGATGGCAGCATCAGTATGGTCATTAATTATTCCTGCAATAGATATGTCTAGTGGAATGGGGAAGTTTTCCTTCGTGCCAGCAGCAGTTGGAGTAATGTGTGGAATTCTATTTTTATTTTCTTTAGATAAGGTAATTCCACATCTTCATGTAGATAGTGATAAACCAGAAGGTACAAATAAATATAGCTTAAAGAAGACTACAAAGCTTGTATTGGCAGTAGTGCTTCATAATATTCCAGAGGGGATGGCAGTAGGAGTTGTTTTTGCGTCAATCCTAAATGGGGGAGACACTATAACTCTTACATCTGCTTTCGCACTTTCTATAGGAATAGCAATACAAAATTTTCCTGAAGGTGCAATAATATCAATGCCTCTTAAAAGTGAAGGGTTAAGTAAAAATAAAGCATTTCTTTATGGATCTTTATCAGGTATAGTAGAGCCTATAGGAGCAGCAATTACAATAGCATTTTCTAGTATTATTACTCCTATAATGCCATATCTTCTTTCTTTTGCAGCAGGAGCAATGATATTTGTTGTAGTTGAAGAGTTAATTCCTGAAGCAGCAGAAGGGAATTCATCAGATATTAGTGCAATAGCATTTTCTATAGGATTTGTAATTATGATGATTTTAGATGTAGCATTATCATAGATAAGGAGGAGAAACTATGAGATTGGTTATTATAAGACATGGACAAAGTGAATGGAATAAATTAAACTTATTTACAGGGTGGAGTGATGTAGATTTATCTCCAGAAGGAAAAAAAGAAGCAAGATTAGCTGGAAAAGCTTTAAAGGAAGAAGAACTTGATTTTGATGTTTGTTATACTTCTTATTTAAAGAGAGCTATCCATACTTTAAATTTGGTATTAGAAGAGATGAATAGAGATTGGCTTTCTGTTATTAAATCATACAAATTAAATGAAAGACATTATGGTGCATTGCAAGGATTAAACAAAGCTGAGACTGCTAGGAAATATGGAGAAAAGCAAGTTAAAATATGGAGAAGGTCATTTTCTGTAAGACCTCCAGTTTTAGAAGAGACAAGCAATCAGAATCCTAAAAAGCAAGTACAATATAGTAGTATAAATAGAGATGAATTACCTCTTTGTGAAAGTTTAGAAGACACAATAAATAGAGTTGTTCCTTATTTTAATAATGTTATAAAAAAGGACATGCTATCAGGTAAAAGAGTGTTAATTGTAGCGCATGGTAATTCAATAAGATCACTAGTAAAATATTTTGAAAATCTTTCAGAAGAGGAAATATTAGAAGTAAATATACCTACAGGAATTCCATTAGTATATGAATTTGATGATGATTTTAGGGTTATAGAAAAGCACTATTTAGGTGATGAAGAGGAAATTGTAAAAAAGACTAATAATGTATTAAATCAGGGAATTATTAAAAATAAGGAAATAGAGACTGTATAATAGTTATAGGAGGATGGGAGCAAATGAAATATTTTATTGTTGAAGGTATGCTTAAAGATTCTAGTCCAATCAATGATGATATTATGAAAAAACACATGACTTATACTCAAAAAGCAATGGATAAAGGATTAATATTAATGTCTGGACTAAAAGATGATATGAGTGGTGGAATATTTGTTATGAAAGCACGATCTAGTGAAGAGGTAGAGAAGTATTTGTCTGAGGAACCTTTTAAGGTCTTTGGCCTACAAGATTATAATGTTATAGAATTTTCAGTTCATTATTTTAACCAATTGCCTAATGAATGGTTTAACAAATAATATGTAGAAATATTAAAATAATAGATTGTTATTATCTTATAGAAATATCGTATTATTTAAAATAGAAAATACGATATTTTTTTATTATAGTTATTATTATAATTGGAATTGTTTTTCTGTGATAACTATTAAATATTTTAAATTGGAATAATTAATTCATTTATAGATAAATGCAAAAATAAATATTTATATATTTTTATAAATATATAAATTGCAATAACAAATTGAAGTAATCTGTATTTATGATTTAAACATTTAAAGTTACTTAAATTGAATATATTTGATCTAAGTGTAACTCAAATA
>NZ_JAHAIF010000107.1 GCF_018372875.1 Clostridium sp.
AAGAATATTTTATCATAAATCCTAAACTCGTAGAGTTTGGGATTTATTTTTTTACAAAAAAAAGAGCTACGCACTAATTATTTAGTGCGACAGCCCCTTCTTTTTATATGTTATCAATTTGCCAATCAATTTCTTGTTTATTAATACTTTTTAAGAATTGATTAGTTTTAGAAAAAGGTTTGCTTCCAAAGAATCCTCTTGTAGCTGAAAGAGGACTTGGATGTACCGATTGTATTATATAATGTTTAGGGTTAGTTATAAGTTTCTTTTTGCTTATAGCGTTATTACCCCATAAAATAAAAACTATAGGGTCCTTTCTTTCATTTAATTTAGATATTATCTTATCAGTAAAAATTTCCCAACCCTTATTTTTATGAGAATTTGCCTCTCCAGCTCTTACAGTTAATACTGTGTTTAATAAGAGAACTCCCTGATCTGCCCACTTTTTTAAGTATCCGTTATTAGGAATAGAACAACCTATATCCGTATGTAATTCTTTATATATGTTTCTTAAAGAAGGTGGTGCTTGTATACCTGGCTTTACAGAAAAGCTTAATCCGTGAGCTTGATTTGGACCATGATAAGGATCTTGCCCTAAGATAACAACTTTCACATCATTATAGTCTGTAAAATGAAGAGCATTAAAAATATCATATGCATTTGGATATATGGTTTTTGATTTATACTCCTCTATAAGAAATTGTCTTAATTTTTGATAATAGTCCTTATCAAATTCATTTTTTAATACAGTATTCCAATTATTCTTTAAAATTTGATTCATTTTATCACCCCTAAATATTATAACACAAATCGGCTTAATTATTGATTTTAGCTGTGTTGAGATTAATATATTGAATATTCTTTATATATATAATTTTCTCTAAAAGTAAAAAAACATAACCTTGTGTATCTATATAAGAATAAATAAGTAAAAGCTATATAAAAGCTAGTATATTAAGGATAATATAGATAAAATCAATAAATATAATTAGACAAATTTCTTGTATGTGATAAGATATGTCTTGTCCTTACGACAACGGTAAACAACTTAAAACAAATGAATCGAAGAAATTCAAAAAAAGTTGTTGACAAGTTTCGATGAGGGTGTTAAGATAAGCAAGTCGCTTGAGTGCGACACACAAATTGGTCTTTGAAAATTGAACAGAATATAAAGTTAAAAACCAGCAATTCTTTTTACGAGTAAACTTGAGAAATCAA
>NZ_JAHAIF010000038.1 GCF_018372875.1 Clostridium sp.
ATGTGTTTAAGTACAAATAATATCTAAAGGTTATTCGTAAAATAGGAAAAAAGGAGCTGTCGCTAACGGATTTTATTCCGCTAATGCGACAGCTCCTTACTTTTTTAGTGATATGATAGTAGAAAACATTCACTCCACTTTTTTATTCAACGCCTTCTTCAAAACTTCTTACTAAAGCGGCAGGGAAGTTTAATATTTGCATATCTTTTACTATTCTTTTATATTCATAAGAAATGTGTCTTATTTTTCCTTTTATATTACCATCTTTATCGATGTCTAAAATACAATATGTTGAGTCAGGTGATCCTATTTTGGGTTTTCCTACACTACCATCATTAACAAATAATTTGTTATTGTACTCTTTTATTGATGGGATGTGTGTATGGGCACAAACTAAAACATCTTCTTCTAAAGAATTCATAACATTAATTGTGTTATCTGAATCCTCTAAAAGATATTCATTAATAGAATTGTTACTTCCGTGAACAAACTTAATTTTCTTACCATTAAACTCTAGAGTAATATTTGTAGGAAGATTATCTAGATAATATCTATTTTCTGCTCTTAACTCTTGAACAGTCCAAGGAAGAGAGAAAGAGTTAATTGCTGTATCTCTAATATAAGTGTATGCTCCATCTACTACAGAAGCGTCATAATTACCTTTTATACATATTATGTTTTTTCTTCTAATTATAGAAACTACTTCATTTGGATGGGGTCCATATCCAACCAAATCTCCAAGACATATAATAGTGTCTATTTTTTGATCATCTAAGTCCTCTAACACTCTCATTAGTGCATAAATGTTTCCGTGTATATCTGATATAATTCCTATTTTCATTTAAATTCCTCCAATACACTTTATATATAAGTAATTATAGCATAAAGAAATAGATATTATAATTAATGTGATGTAATATAAGAATAAAGTAATTAATATTTTAGGAGTGAAACAAATGAAAGAAAATAGAGTAAATAAAGTACTAGAAAAAATGAAAGATGAGGGGTTAAAACAAATCTTAGTTTCAGCACCTCCAGCAATATTTTATTTAACAGGGAAATGGTTTCATCCAGGGGAGAGAATGGTTACTCTTTTGTTAAAGGCAAATGGAGAACATAAGCTTATAGTTAATAAGTTATTCCCTGTAGAAGAGGAGTTAGGTGTAGACTTAGTTTGGTATGAGGATATAGATAAGCCAGTAGAAATATTAGCGTCATTCTTAGATAAAAGTGAAAAGATTGGTGTAGATAAGAATTGGCCAGCACATTTCCTAATTTCTTTAATGGATATGAATGCTGCAAGTGGATATGTAAATGCCTCTCCAATTATAGATAGATTAAGAATGATTAAAGATGAAGAAGAAAAAGAATTAATGTTCATATCTTCTGAAAAAAATGATAGGGTAATTGAAAAGTTAATAAGTGAATTAGAAGAAGGGAAAACTGAAAAATATTATGCGGAACGTGTAAAAGAACTTTATGAAGAAGAAGGTGTATTTGAATTCTCTTTTTCACCTATAGTTGCATTTAGTCCTAATGGAGCAGATCCTCATCATGGAACAGATAATACTGTATTGAAAAAAGGTCAAAGTATAGTAATTGATATTGGGGGAGTGTATAAATCTTATTGCTCAGATATGACTAGGACAGTATTCTTTGGGTGTGAACCAAGTGAAGAAGATAGAGAAGTTTATGAAGTGGTTAAAAACGCTAATTTAAATGCAATATCTATGGTTAAGGAGGGAGTAAGATTCTCTGATATAGATAAAGCTGCGAGGGATTATATAGAATCAAAAGGGTATGGAAAGTACTTTACTCATAGAACTGGGCATAGTATAGGAATTGAAGATCATGATTTTGGTGATGTTAGCTCGGTCAATCATGAAGAAGTAAAAGAGGGAATGATTTTTTCTATAGAGCCAGGAATATATATCCCAGGAAGAATAGGCGTAAGAATAGAGGACTTAGTTATGGTTACTAAGGATGGCTGTAAGGTTTTAAACTCTGTAACAAAAGATTTATTAGTAGTAGAATAATAAGTTTAAAAGAACTGTGTAAATACAGTTCTTTTATTTTGTGGAAAAAAATTCTTGACAACAAAATTTAGAAGTGCTATGGTTAATTACATAAGTAACTAACAAATGAGGTAGGAGTGAAAATATGTTTGAGTTTAATGATGAGTCACCAATTTATATACAAATAGCTAATACAATAGAAGATGGAATTCTAAATGGCATATACGAAGAAGAGGAACAAGTGCCTTCTACAACAGAAATATCTGTGACATATAAAATAAATCCAGCAACTGTAGGAAAGGGATATAACCTGTTAGTTGGGGAAAATATTATTTATAAAAAGAGAGGTGTAGGTATGTTTGTTTGTAGTGGAGCAAAAGAAAAGTTAAAGGAAAAAAGAAGAGCAACTTTTTTTGATAATTATGTATTTAAGTTAATAGAAGAAGGAAAAAGATTGGGGATAACAAGTGATGAGATAATAGAAATGATAAAAGGGGGGCTAAGTAATGAGTAATATTAAAATATCTGGGTTAGTAAAGATATATGGATCAAATAAGGTTTTAGATAATATATCTTTAGAATTTGAGTCTGGAAAGATTTATGGGCTTTTAGGGAGAAATGGAGCTGGTAAAACAACTCTTTTAAATTGTATAACAAATAGAGTTTTTTTTAATTCCGGGGAAATAATTGTAGACGGAGAAAGCGCTATAGAAAACGATGTGGCACTTTCTAAGATATATTTTATGACAGAAAGAGATTTATTACCTACTGAATATAAGGTTAAAGATATATTCAAGTGGACAAAAGATTTTTATAAAAACTTTGATATGGATTATGCAAAAAAGCTAAGTGAATTATTTGAACTAAATATAGATAAAAAGCTAAGAAGTTTATCTACAGGATATAATTCAATATGTAAGATTATTATATCTTTAGCATCTAATGCAGAGGTGCTTATATTTGATGAGCCAGTTTTAGGTTTGGATGCAAATCATAGAGAATTATTTTACTCAGAATTATTAAAGGTTTATGAAAAAAATGAAAGTACTATAATCCTTTCAACTCATATAATTGAAGAAATATCTGATCTTATAGAGTATGTAGTTATTATTAAAGATGGAAAGGTACTAAAGTGTAATTCGGTAGAATCATTAATCTCTGAATGTTATGCGGTATCAGGAAAGAGTGATAAGGTTGATGAGTATGTAAAAGATAAAAAGATAGTATCAGAAGAGGTTCTTGGAGGATTTAAAAAAGTTACTATAGATGGCAAGAGAAGTAATGAAGATAGTATGAGAGTTAAGGAATTAGATTTAGAAATATCAAAAGTTGAGCTTCAAAAGCTATTTGTAAATTTAACAAGTAAGGGGGGAGTATAGGTGGATAAAGCAAAAAAGGTATGCAAGTATCAAATAGAAACATTTATTAAACCAACTATAATATATTATTTAATATTTATAGCAGTAATAGTTGTATTATCTATGTTAGCTGGAAGTAGTGAAGGAAATTTTAGGTCCTCAGGTTTAGAATTAAGTACGTGGATTTTTATTTTTGTAACAGCTTTAAATTCATTTAAAGGTCCTTTCTACTTTTCACAAGCTAATAATGTTTCTAGAAAAAGTTTTTATTTAGGAACACTTTTTTACTCTGTTATAGTTTCGTTGATAATTCCTGTGATAGATATTATAATCAATAGGATCTATAATTTATTTGTAGGGTGTCCAATGAACTATGATATGATTTATGGGAAAGTTAGAGATATAGCTTTTTTTGAAGGTGTATTATTTAAGGTTGATAATAGTATTACATCTCTTTTAGGAAATTACTTATTTTTAGTTGGAGTATTATTAGTTATATTTTCTATAGGGTTATTAATTACTACAGTATTGTTTAGGTTAAACAAGATTGGTAAATATATTGCTGGAGGAATTATAGCAACCCTTGTAATGACATCAAGTTTTATTTCGGAAAGTTTTTGGATTAATATAGGAGGCTTACTTTCAAAGATATTTGGATATGAAAGTAGAAATGTTTATGTTGGAGTAACGACTCTTATTGTAATATCTTCTATATGTTTTGTGATTAATTATATTTTACAAAGAAAAGCTGAAGCAACTAAATAAAAATTCAATAACGTACAAATATACAAATATATAAATATAACAATAAAAAAATATATGAATATATAAATATATAAATATATAGGTGAAAGCAGAGTTGATGAGGTTAGAATAAATAGAAAAGCGAGTATTGTAAAATAATACTCGCTTTGTTATTAGAATAATATTCCTGCTATTGTAGCTGTTAAACAAGTTGCTAATGCACCACCAAGTAATGCTTTAAAACCTAATTTAGCAATTGTTCCTTTTTTGTTTGGTGCCATAGCTCCTATACCACCAATTTGAATTGCAACTGAACTAATGTTAGCAAATCCACAAAGTGCATAAGTCATAATTAAAATTGTTTTCTCTTGTAGTACTCCGCTTGCTGATAGAGCTGAAAGATCAGAGTAAGCAACGAATTCATTAATCATAACTTTTTGACCTAATAAGCTACCAGCTGCTGATAAATCTCCAGTTGGTACTCCCATTACAAATGCTAGTGGGGAGAAAAGTTTACCTAAAATCCAGTTTAAACTTAATTCAGGGAAACCAAATAATCCACCAACTAAACCAATTAAGTAATTAAATAGAGCAATAAGTGCAACGAAAGCTAATAGCATTGCAGCAACATTAAGAGCTAACATTAAACCATCACTAGCACCATTTGCAGCAGCTTCAACCACATTTGAAGCAGTCTTTTCAACTTCAATATTAGTTATATCCTTTGTTTCAGGTTCTTCAGTTTCTGGAACTAGCATTTTTGCTAAAACAAGTCCAGCTGGTGCAGCCATTATACTAGCAGCTAGAAGGTGACCTGCATTAATTCCCATTGCTACATATCCAGCCATAACACCACCGGCAACGGTTGCCATACCACCAACCATAATAGCCGTCATTTCTGATTTAGTCATAGAGCTTATGTAAGGTCTAACTAATAAAGGTGCTTCTGTTTGACCTAAAAATATATTACCAACAGCGCTAAGTGTTTCTGCTCCTGATGTACCAAGTAATTTACATATTCCCTTAGCTATAAATTTAACTATAGCTTGCATTATTCCTAAGTAATAAAGAATTCCCATTAAAGCTGAAAAGAATATAATTGTAGGCAATACATTTAAAGCAAATATTGAACCGAAAGTAGCTTGATCTGTAAGGTTACCAAATAAGAATGTAGTACCTTCAGCAGTAAAATCAAGAATTCTTGTTATAAATCCACTAGCAGCTTCAAATGCTTTTCTACCAAATGGAACTTTTAATATAATTAAAGCAAATATTATTTGTAGTCCTAATCCCGTAGCTACAAGTCTCCAATTAATCTTTTTCTTATTTTCTGAAAATAAATAAGCTATTCCTAAAATAACGATAACGCCTAAAATTCCAATAAATCTGTCCAATTTAATTTCTCCTTTGTTATGCTAAAATTTTATCATTTGTTTGTGTTTTTTATAATCTTTCGATTAAAGATGTCATAAGATTTATAAAATTATTTTTTGCCATATTTGAAGTTTCTATAACTTCTTCATGATTTAAAGGTTGATCTAAAATTCCTGCAGCCATATTTGTTAAACAAGATATTCCTATAACATTCATACCAGAATGTTTAGCAATTATAACTTCTGGAACTGTAGACATACCAACAGCATCAGCCCCCATAACTCTAACCATTCTTATTTCTGCAGGAGTTTCATATGTAGGACCACTCATCATTGCATATACTCCTTCTTTAATATCAAGACCTTGAGATGAGGCAACGTCTTTTACTAAAGATACTAGATTTTTATTATAAGCTTCTGACATATCAGGGAACCTAACTCCAAATGAATCAAGATTTCTACCTATTAGTGGATTTGAACCAGAAAGATTTATATGATCAGTTATTATCATAAGATCTCCTGGATTAAATGATGTATTTACGGCACCAGCTGCATTAGTAACAACTAATGTTTTAACGCCAAGAAGCTTCATAACTCTTACTGGAAAAGTGACATCAGCCATGCTATATCCTTCATAAAAGTGGAATCTTCCTTGCATGGCAACAACTATTTTTCCTTTAAGTTTACCAATAACTAGACGTCCTGCATGCCCTTCAACAGTTGAAACTGGGAAGTTTGGTAAGCTACTATAATCATAGTATTCAGCGTCTTCAATACTATCAGCCAATGAACCTAATCCAGAGCCAAGTATTAGCCCTATTTCAGGGGTATATTTGCTCTTTTTTTGGATAAATTCTACGGCAGCTTTGATATTGTTTAATAAATCCATAAAAATCACTCCTACTTATATTTTGTTATAAATTATTAATTTTATAAGTCTAATTTTAAATAACTACTATAGCTTATAAAAAAGATGAAGATTTTTCAATGATAAATAAAGGATTTTTATATAAATTATGAGAGGAAAGTTTAGGGTATAACAAAAGACATTATCTAAAATAATAGTATTTTAGATAATGTCTTAATTTTTTTTGCTCTATTTTCCTAGTATTTTATCTCCAACAATAACTACATCTCCTGCACCTACTGTTAAGATAATGTCTCCACTTTTTGCTTTTGATTTTAAGATATTAGCAGCTTCTTCATGAGAATGAACATTAGTACATTTAATTCCTCTAGCTCTTATTGCATCACCTAGTTCATCTGATGAGACTAGACCTGTATCTGCTTCTCTTGCAGCATATATGTCCATTAGAATAAGCTCATCACAATTATCGAAAGCTGTTGTAAATTCATCAAATAAAGTTTTTGTTCTAGTATATGTGTGGGGTTGGAATACACAATAAACTTTATTATGATCAACTTTTTGAGCTGTATTTAATGTGGCTTTTATTTCAACTGGATGATGTGCATAGTCATCTATAATCGTTATGCCATTAACTTCGCCTTTATATTCGAATCTTTTATGAGCACCCTTGCATTTTTTTAGGCCAGATATTATTTTATCACTTGGAATGTTAAATATTAAACCTGTAGATATAGCTGAAAGGGCATTTAATACATTGTGTTTTCCTGGATTTGATAAGGAAACTTTGAATAGTTCTTTATCTTTTTCGTAAACAGTAAATGTTGCACAACCTTTATTGTCATAAGAAATGTTTTTAGCAACGATATCTTCATTATCGAATCCATAGCTTATAGTATTACAGTCTGCTTTGTCTAATATAGCTTTTACCCTTTCGTCTCCCCCATATCCTATTAAGTAGCCATCTTTAGGTATTAGATGAGAGAATTTTTCAAATGTTTCTGCTATATGATTTATATCTTTGTAGTAATCTAAGTGGTCTGCATCTATATTAAGAATTATTCCTACGTATGGGAAGAATCTTAAAAATGAAGCTTTATATTCACATGCTTCAGTAATAAAATACTCACTTTGACCAATTCTATAATTACCATTAATTACATCTAATTCTCCACCTACTAATATTGTAGGGTCTAGATCTCCTTCAAGGGTTATATGTGAAATCATAGAGGTACATGTGGTTTTACCATGAGTACCAGCAACTGCTACATTATATTTATGACCTTTCATTATTAATCCTAAAAATTCTGCCCTATCCATTAATATTAAGTTTTGCTTTTTAGCCTCTATAATTTCAGGATTACTGTCGGGAATTGCTGCTGTATATACGACTAAGTCAACATCAACTAAGTTTTTACTATCATGACCTATGTATATTTGTGCACCTTTTTTTCTAAGTTTATCAAGAATTGCAGACTCCTTAGAATCAGAACCTGAAACCTTATATCCGTTATTTAATAAAACAGCGGCTAACCCGCTCATACTGATTCCACCAATTCCAATGAAGTGGATTTTCATATGTTTATCTTTTATAAAATCAAATGACAAGTTATCATCCCCTTTTTCTTAGTACATTTATAATTATATACAAATTTTATAAAATGAACACACATTAGGGTAAAAAAATACCATTCTACAAAATTAGTGTTTAAAAGCTATTGATATTGGTAAAGATATGGAATAGAATATGAATATTAGGAGTTGTTTATAATTGGATAATTCGTGTAATTATGAAAAATGTAGGTGATGTAAGTGGAAAAGTTAAGCAGAAATAGTAGGGTTGTAGCTATTACAAAGTTATTATTAGAAAACCCTAATAAAATTTTAGGATTAAATCAATTTTCGGATTTATTAAATGCAGCAAAATCAACAATAAGTGAAGATATAGTTATAATAAGAGAGTTATTAGAAAAACTTGAAATGGGAAAAGTTGAAACAATTTCTGGAGCAGCTGGTGGAATAAAATTTATTCCTATTATAGGGTATGAAAAAGGAAACAAATTTGCTTTAGAATTATGTGATTTACTTAAAGATGATGGAAGAGTTATTGCAGGTAACTTTATATATGTTACTGATGTTATGTACAATCCTCAAATTATAGGTAAAGCAGGAGTGATATTATCATCATGTTTCAAAAACATGGATATAGATTATGTAATAACAGTGGAAACAAAGGGGATACCTCTTGCATATGAAGTTGCTAGGAACTTAGGAGTTCAACTTGTTATAGCAAGAAGAGATACTCAAGTTACTGAAGGCCCTACAGTAACTATAAATTATGTATCTGGAACAAGTGGAAGACTACAACAAATGTCATTATCTAAGAGATCTATGAAGCCATCAAGTAAATGTATTTTTATTGATGACTTTATGAAGGGTGGAGGAACTGCTCAAGGAATTAAAGATTTACTAAAAGAATTTGATAGTGAATTAGTTGGAATAGGAGTTCTTATAGATAATAAGCAAGTAGAAAAAAAATTAGTTGATGATTATGTTTCTATTGTAGAACTAAATTCAGTAGATAAATCTTCAATAATAGAAGTACAACCATCAGAGATGTTTTCTTAATAAGTCAATGTTTTAGTGGAAATATGATGCAAAACTAAATTTTCTAAATTTATTTTGAATAAAAAGAGGAATTTGGGAGGAAATGGAGAATTATATTACCATTAAGGCAACTGGAGGTGTAGTGCAGTGCAAATCACAGATGTTAGAATCAGAAAGATTACTACTGACGGGAAAATGAAAGCTATAGTTTCCGTTACTTTTGATAATGAATTCGTTGTACACGATATTAAAATTATTGAAGGTCAAAATGGATTATTTATTGCTATGCCAAGTAGGAAGACACCAGATGGGGAGTTTAAGGATATAGCGCATCCTATAAACACAGACACTAGAGAGAAGATTCAAGGTTCTATATTAGATGCTTATGAAAAAGCGCTTAATGAAGAAACAACTGAAGAATCAGTAAGTGAATAATTTATTTACTAAAATAAAAGGGAGTGATACTTCCTTTTATTTTTTTTTAGTGTCTAGAAAAGTATAAAATTTTAATTTGCTCTAAATCAAAGTTATTCTGTGACTTGAAGCTTGCAACGAAACAAGCAAAATAAATATCCAAAACTTTTTTGATTTTATAGAATTATGCAAAAATTTGCGAAAGGTTGAAATGATATAGTTATTCAAATATAATAAAGTAAGTATATATAGTTTACTTAGTTATTTTATATAATAAAAGAAAGTTTTGAGGTGGTATTGTGTATAAATGTGCTCTTATTCTAGCAGCTGGTCAAGGAAAGAGAATTAAGTCAGATATTCCAAAGGTATTACACAAAGTTTGTGGAAAAGAAATGGTGAATCATGTTATAGACAACATGAGAAAAGCTTGCATACAAGATGTTAATGTAATTGTAGGAAAAGGTGCGGAGCTGGTAAAAGAAGGCACAAAAAGTAGAGATGTATATTACTCATTACAAGAAGAGCAATTAGGAACTGGTCATGCTGTAAAGTGTGCTAAGAGTTTCTTAGAAGGAAAAGATGGTGTGGTTGCAATATTTGCAGGAGATGCACCACTAACTAAGGTAGAAACTATAGAAAGATTAATGAATGAACATATAGAGAAAAACAATTCTGCAACTTTATTATCTGCTTTTGTAGATGATCCTACTGGATACGGTAGAATTATAAGAAATGGAGATGAAGTTGTAAAAATTGTAGAACATAAAGACTGTAACGAAGAAGAGCTAAAGGTTAATGAAATGAATGCAGCAATGTACTGCTTTGATATAAAAGAACTTTTATCTTCATTAGATAAGCTTTCTAACAATAATTCACAAGGGGAATATTATTTAACTGATGTTATTGGAATACTAAAAGAAGCCGGTAAGAGAGTTGGGGCTGTAGTGGCTGATTATGAAGATACTATAGGGGTAAACTCGAGAGTTCAATTAGCAGAAGCTGAAGAAATATTAAGAAGAAGAATAAATAATACGCATTTAGAAAATGGTGTAACATTAATAGATCCAAAGACTACTTATATAGGACCAGACGTTGAAATAGGAAAGGATACTATTATATATCCTAACAATATAATTGAAGGAAAAACAGTTATAAAAGAAAACTGTAATATTCTACAAAATTGTAGAATAAAAGATAGTATTATAGAAAGTGGTGTGGAAATCCAGGCATCAGTAGTATTAGAAAGTAAAGTTGGAGAAAATACTACAGTTGGGCCATTTGCATATATTAGACCAGAAACTAGTATTGGTAATAATGCTAGAATAGGTGATTTTGTAGAAATAAAGAAATCAACTATTGGTAATGGAACTAAGGTGTCTCACTTAACATACATAGGTGATGCAGAAGTGGGAAGTGGATGCAACTTTGGATGTGGAACTGTTGTTGTAAATTATGATGGGAAAGAAAAGCATAAAACTGTTATAGGTGATAATAGCTTTATAGGTTGCAATACTAATTTAGTATCGCCAGTAAAGGTTGGAGATAATACTTATATAGCTGCAGGCTCAACTATAACTTCTGAAGTAAAAGAAGGAGATCTTGCTATAGCTAGAGCTAAGCAAAAAAATGTTGAAGGTTGGGTTAAAAAAAAGGGTTTAATAAAATAATATAGATTATACCAAAAACTAAAGAGTACTAATTTTAAGGAGGTCCTCAAATATATGCTAACTCATGGCAAAAATATAAAAGTTTTTACTGGAAATTCACATCCTGAATTGGCAAATGAAATTGCTAAGATACTTGGTGTACCAATGGGTGCGTCAAAAGTATCAACATTTAGTGATGGAGAAATATCTGTTGATATTAATGAAACTGTAAGAGGTGCGGATGTATTCATAGTACAATCTACTTGTTCACCAGTTAATAATAATTTAATGGAATTGTTAATAATGATAGATGCATTTAAGAGAGCATCAGCAGGTAGAATAAATGCTGTTATTCCTTATTACGGATATGCTAGACAAGATAGAAAGGCTAAATCAAGAGATCCTATAACTGCGAAGCTAGTTGCAGACCTTTTAACAGCTGCAGGAGCAGACAGAGTTTTAACTATGGATTTACATGCTTCACAAATACAAGGATACTTTAATATTCCTGTAGATCATTTAATGGGAGCACCAATATTAGCTAAACACTTTGTTAAAAAAGGATTAGCTGATCAAGATGATGTTGTAGTAGTTTCACCTGATTTAGGAAGTGTGACTAGAGCAAGAAAGTTTGCTGATAGATTACATGCACCAATAGCTATTATCGATAAGAGAAGACCAAAGGCTAATGTTTCAGAAATAATGAATATCATTGGCGAAGTTGAAGGTAAGAAATGTATACTTATTGATGATATGATAGATACTGCTGGGACAATAGTAAATGCGGCAAATGCACTTAAGGATTTAGGAGCAACTGCTGTTTATGCATGTTGTACACACGGAGTTCTTTCAGGACCTGCTTTTGAAAGAATCAATAATTCTGCAATAGAGGAATTAGTAATGTTAAATACTATTACTTTACCAGAAAATGTAGAAACAGATAAGATAACTTCTCTTTCAGTAGCACCTATTTTTGCAGAAGCTATTAAGAGAATATATGATGATGAACCAATAAGTAAGTTATTCGAAGAATAAATACATAATATAAGAAGTGTTCTGATTGATGTTTTATGTCAATTAGAGCACTTTTTTCTTTAGGAATTTATAGTGTAGTCAGGTATATTTCAGGTGAATAATTTGTAACATTTGTATCTAAAGTATATATATTTAGTAGAAATAGTGATAAATTTATAGTTAGAGTTAATAAGAAGGAGAGGATTATTCATGGATGGTAGGTTAGGCAAGGTATTAGTAGTAGATGATGACGACAATATTTGTGAAGTACTTAATATGTACTTAAAAAGTTCTGGATATGATACGAGAGTAGTTTATGATGGGAAAAGAGCCCAAGAAGAATTTATAAATTACAAGCCAGATTTAGTATTACTAGATATTATGATACCTAGCGTTGATGGTATTGATGTATTAAAGTGGATAAGAAGAGAAGGAAGTACTCCTGTAATAATGTTAACAGCAAAGGGAGACACATTTGATAAAGTTTTAGCGTTAGAGCTTGGGGCTGATGATTATGTAGTAAAGCCTTTTGAGCCTAAAGAGTTAATGGCGAGAGTTAAAGCTGTAATGAGAAGATATTCTATTGATAGTACAAACAAAGAAGTATTACATTTTAGTGAATTAATAGTAGATGCAAATTCATATAAAGTTGAATACAAGGGGGGAGAGATTAAGATGCCTCCTAAAGAATTTGAATTACTGTATTATTTAGCATCTAATAAAAATAAAGTGTTTACTAGAGAGCAACTTTTATGTGAAGTATGGGGATATGATTATCCAGGAGATTCTAGAACAGTAGATGTTCACGTTAAGAGACTTAGAGAAAAACTTAGTGGAGGAGATGATTGGCAAATAGAAACTGTATGGGGAGTAGGGTATAAGTTTGAGGTGAAGTAGATGAAGAGAAAGGGGTTAGTATACAAGCTTATAATAACATTCTCTGCAATTCTAGCTTTAATACTAATAACGCTTGCATTAGTACTTTCCTTATGGTTTAGGAATTACTTTTTTAGACAAAAAATACAGGAATTAGATAGACAAGGTAAAGTTATATCTGATTCTGTTCTTTCCTATCTCAATGGTAAAGAGAGTTCAAAGGAAAATGAACTAAAGGATTGTATAAGTTTTTTTGGTAACGTTATGGATGTTGATATATTAATAGCTGACAATATTGGATATGTATATGAAGTATCTAGTGATAAATTTATAGATAAAAAGTATACGAATATAGGTGTATCAGAAAAAAATATGGATAAATTAAAAAGTGGTTTTACCATTGAACGTGGTGGTAGAGAAATGATAAAAACATCATCACATGCTTACCTAAAGCCTATATTTCAGAATGACTATTTTCGTGGAATTATAGTAATGATAACATCAGAAGAGAGTATAAGAGGTGGATTGAGGCATGTATATGAAATTGTTTGGTTGTCTGCCATAGTTGCTGTAATATTGGCTGCAATAATAATATATTATTTTGCAAGAAAAATAATAATAAATCCACTTAATGAAATAAATATAGCTGCTAGAAGATTAGCTAAGGGAGATGTAAGTAAAAGAGTAAAGATAACATCAAGTGACGAAATAGGAGAACTTGCAAATTCCTTCAATGTTATGGCAGAATCTATTGAGGAATCAGACAAGAATAGAAGAGATTTTATATCGAATGTTTCTCATGAGTTAAGGTCGCCAATAACTTCCATAAAGGGGTTTGTAGCGGGAATATTAGACGGAGTTATACCTAAAGATAAGGAAGATTATTATCTAAATATTGTTTATGATGAAATAAAGCGGTTATCTAGATTAGTTAGCGATTTATTAGATATATCTGCAATGGAAGAAGGAAAGTTCAAACTTAATATGATTGAATTTGATATTAACATATTGATAAAGCAGTGTATTGCAAATTTTGATGGTAAAATAAGAAATAAAGGGGTTAATGTTGAGGTTACTTTTGGGAGAGAGCATGAATTTGTATATGCAGATAGAGATAGGCTAATGCAAGTATTAACTAATATAATTGATAACGCTATAAAGTATAGTAATGATAATGGAAACATAAAAATTACAACTAATGATAAAGGAAGCAAGGTATATGTAAGTGTATTTAATAATGGAACATTATTAAAAGCTGAAGAATTAGCAAGGATATGGGATAGATTTTATAAGTCTGATAAAGCGAGAACTAATAAAGATAGTACAGGATTAGGGCTTCCTATAGTTAGGTTAATATTAGCTCAGCATGGAGAAGATATTTGGGTTGACAATGAAAAAGATGGAGTAATATTTACATTTACTATATCTAAGATATAGTTTTTGGAGGGGTTTCATGAGTGACGAAGAAAATGAGTCGAAAATATATTTTAGAAAAAGAGTAAGATATTTTAGAATTAAAAATATAATTATAACTGTATGTTTTATATTTACTGCGGCGTTAAGTGGGGCCATATCTGCAAAAGTTATAATTCAAAAAACTTTTTCGAAAGAAAATATTTTAAATAATATAGAGCAAAATTATGAGGTTAATAAAGATTCTTTACAAAAAATCTTTTCTGAAGCAATAGAGAAGGTATCATATTCTATGGTTAGCATTTCAGATGAGGCTAATAAACTTTCAAACAATAAATATACAGAAGAAAATGTAACAGGTATAGCAATAAGAAAAGAAGGATACATAATTACAAGTTATGCAAGAGTTAAAAATTTTAAGGATATTTATGTAAATGTTATAGCGCCTGGGATAAAGCCATCAAAAGGTGATTTAGTATCTTATGATGAAACAGCAGATATAGCATTGATAAAAATAGATTACGATAATTTGGTGCCAATAGAAATAGAAAAATACAATAATTATAAAGAAGGAGAATTTATTATATCAGTAGGAAATGCTATGTCAGATAGTTATGTTGGTATATCTTTGCCTGGAGTAATAACATCAACCAATGATGAAGTAAAGGATAATGAAGGGAATGTTTATTCAATAGTCCAAACTAATACAGTTATTAATAAATTTAATGACGGAGGAGTAATATGTAGTATAGATGGTAAGTTGATTGCTATGAATAGTAAGTTTATAGATGATAAGTTTGGTGAAGATGATTTAAGTTTCTCTATAAGTGGAAATGAAATTAGCCATATAGTAGAAAGGTTAATAGGTAATACTGATATATTAGGAATAAATAGAGGAATTGCCTTGAGTGAAAAACAAGAAAATGTTAAAGGTGTATATGTTGCTACTGTAAAAGCTGGTGGAATTGCAGATAAAGCTGGAATAACTCCTACTGATATAATAATTGATATAAATGGAGTTGAAGTTTATAAACCAGAAGATATATATAAATTAGTTAAGGATAAAAATCCTGGTGATATTGTTAAAGGTACTATACTTCATGATGGAATAAAAACTAATATAGAGTTGGTTATGGAATAAAAGAGGCTTAAAGGTCTCTTTTATTTTTAGATATGTTGTACAGATTAAAAATATAGTATTTTTAGTTACTTTTTATTATAATTAGATATTTTAATAGTATAATATTATTTAGTATAATTATTTAAGATAATAATTAAAACAAAAGGAGAATAGAAATGTTTTTGATAGTTGGACTAGGAAATCCAGGGAAAGAATATGAAAATACAAGACATAATATTGGTTTTGATGCCATAGA
Source organism: Clostridium sp. (assembly GCF_018372875.1). GTDB lineage: Bacteria > Bacillota > Clostridia > Clostridiales > Clostridiaceae > Clostridium. Next base: position 15,702 of record NZ_JAHAIF010000038.1, read on the forward strand.
TAAAATTGCTGGAAAGTATAATATAGAATTAAATAGGATAAAATTTAAAGGTGTATATGGAGAAGGATTCATAGGTGGTGAAAAGGTTATACTTTTAAAGCCTACAACATATATGAATTTAAGTGGAGAAAGTTTAAGAGCAATAATGGATTTTTATAAACTTTCTAATGAAGATGTTTTAGTGCTTTATGATGATATAAGTTTAGAAGTTGGAAGAATAAGAATAAGGGAAAAGGGTAGTGCAGGTGGACATAATGGTATAAAAAGCATAATTGCTCATTTAGGTTCTGATATTTTCTCTAGAATAAAAATAGGTATAGGACAACCTAAATCTGATTTAGTTAACCATGTATTGGGGAAATTTTCTAAAGAAGAGAGGGAAGTATTAGAAGAAACTTTAAATGCTATTACTGATTCAGTAGAGGTAGTAATTAAGACTGATACTAAAGAGGCAATGAATAGGTTTAATGGATTTATACCAAATAAGAAGATTTAAGGATGGTGCGTAAAATGAGGTTGAGAGGGTTAATGGAACCCTTAATAAGTAGTGAAGAATTTATTGAGTTGGAATCATATATAAAAAGTGATAAACATCCTATAGAAATTGAAGGATTATCTGAATCAGGTAAATCCTATGTGATTAATGGAATATATGAACTTAGTGACAAACCTGTTGTTGTAATAACTAATAGTGATATGGAAGCTAAGAATTTATATGAAGATTTAAATTTATATTTAAGTAATGTATATTACTTCCCAGCTAAAGAAATAGTGTTCTATAATATTGACGCAATTTCAGGAGATTTGAGATGGGCAAGGCTAAATGTAATAAAAGAAATATTATCAAATAAAAAAAATATAATAGTAACATCAGTTGATGCATTTGCAGTTAGATATACTCCAAAAGAACTTTTTAAAACACATACCATTAGTATTAATGTAGGTAATGAGGTTGATTTTAAGGAGTTATCTAAAATACTTGTTGAAGCAGGGTATGATAGGGTTGATGTTGTAGAAGGAAAAGGAGAGTTCTCACTTCGTGGAGGGCTCTTAGATGTATTCCCTACAAATTCTATATATCCATATAGAATTGAATTATTTGGAGATGAAATAGATTCTATAAGAACTTTTAATACAGAATCTCAAAGAAGTATTGAGAAAGTAAATAGTATTGAAGTGTTCCCTGCAAAAGAAATCATAATAGATGATGAAGTTATAGAATATGCATTAAATAACATTAAAGAAGAATTAGATTTAACATTAAAGAATAATAAAGATAAAGAAAGAGGTATTAAGTTAAGTACAGTTATTTCTAAGAACTTAGAAGAGTTAAGAGAAATTCATGATTTTGAAACAATAGATAGTTATTTACCTTTATTTTACAAAAAGAGTGAGAGCTTATTTGACTATTTAGAAGATTATATATTTGTACTTGATGACAAGGTAAGATCTTTAGGTAAGTTAGACAGCACTTACTTAGAGTTTAATGAAAATTACTCTATTTTTCTTCAACGTGGGGATATACTGCCTTCTCAAGGGAAGCTTTTACTTGAGAAAGAAGAGCTTATTGAGTTGTTAGAAGAAAACATAAATATTACTATTGATGCAATTAATAAGGGTGGTGAATTTTTATCTCCTATAAGGAAGATTGAAATTAATTCTGCTATTTTGCATCATTATCAAGGGCAATTAGATTTGTTAATTGAAGATATTTTAAAGAAGAAAAAAGATGGATATAGAACAGTTATATTATCAGGTACACGAGTTAGAGGGGAAAGGCTTGTTTCTACACTTAGAGAAAGAGGAATAGAGAGTAGTTATAGAGATGATATTGAATCTATAGCATTAGGAGAAGTTGTTATAACATTTGGAAATTTATTAAAGGGATTTGAGTGTCCTAAATATAAAACCTGTGTAATATCAGACAAAGAGGTATTTGGAGAAGCTAAAAGAAAGCTGTCTAAAAGCAAAAGTAAGAGCAAAGGTGTATCTAAAATAAAAAGCTTTGCTGAATTAAAACCTGGAGATTATGTAGTACATGTAAATCATGGAATAGGTGTATATAAGGGGATTAAACAAATAGAAGTTAGTGGACATAAGAGAGATTATCTAGATATTGTATATGATAAAGGTGATAAGTTATATGTGCCTGTTGACCAATTAGATTTAGTCCAAAAGTATATTGGTAGTGAGGGAAAGTCCCCTAAAGTAAATAAACTAGGTGGAGCAGAGTGGCAAAAAGCTAAGAGTAAAGTTAAAAAATCTATCAATGAAATTGCAGAGGATTTAGTAAAACTTTATGCTGCAAGAGCTGCGGTTAAGGGATATAAATATTCAAAGGATACGGAATGGCAAATGCAGTTTGAGGATGAATTTCCATTCCAAGAAACCCCTGACCAACTATCATCAATAGAAGAAATTAAGAAAGATATGGAATCAGATAAGCCAATGGATAGATTACTTTGTGGTGATGTTGGGTATGGAAAAACAGAGGTTGCTTTAAGAGCAGCATTTAAAGCTGTAATGGAAGGAAAACAAGTAGCGTTTCTTGTTCCTACTACAATATTAGCTGAGCAGCATTATAAAAATATGATTAAGAGATTTTCAGATTTTCCAATTAAAATAGATATGGTAAGTAGATTTAGAACTGCTAAGGAACAAAAAAGTACTTTGCAATCTGTAAAAGAAGGTAATGTGGATATTTTAGTTGGAACTCATAGATTAGTTTCTAAAGATATAGTATTTAAAGATCTAGGGCTATTAATAGTAGATGAGGAGCAACGATTTGGTGTTGCACAGAAAGAGAAAATTAAGAACTTAAAGAAGAATGTAGATGTTCTTACCTTAAGCGCTACCCCTATTCCAAGAACATTACATATGTCTTTAACTGGTGTTAGGGATATATCTGTAATAGAGACACCACCAGAGGAACGTTATCCTATACAAACTTATGTTGTTGAGCAGAATGATCAACTAATTCGAGATGCAATTATGAGAGAAATAGGTAGAGGTGGTCAAGTATATTTTGTATACAATAGGGTAGAAGATATTGACAAAATAGCTAACTACATTAAAAATCTTGTCCCTGAAAGTAGAGTTGGAATAGCTCATGGGCAAATGACAGAAAGACAATTAGAAAAAGAAATGCTAGATTTTATGGCTAATGAATATAATGTACTTGTATGTACAACTATAATTGAAACTGGAATTGACATTCAGAATGTAAATACAATTATTATATATGATGCCGATAAAATGGGGTTATCTCAGTTGTATCAGTTAAGAGGAAGAGTTGGCCGTTCTAATAGAATAGCATATGCTTACTTATTATATACAAAGGATAAAGTTTTAACTGAGGTTGCAGAAAAAAGGCTAAAAGCTCTTAAAGACTTTACTGAGTTAGGTTCAGGTTTTAAGATAGCTATGAGGGATCTTGAAATTAGAGGTGCTGGAAACATGATGGGATCTGCACAGCATGGACATATGGCTGCTATAGGATATGACTTGTATTGTAGAATGTTAGAAGATACAGTAAAACTAATTAAGGGTGATATTGATAAGGAACCTATAGAGACAACAGTAGACTTAAAAGTTGATGCATACATTCCATCATCATATATAGAAGATGAGATGCAAAAAATAGAAGTGTATAAAAAGATTGCAGCTATAGAAAGCATAGATGAGTATATGGATATAAAAGAGGAATTAGAGGATAGATATTCAGATATTCCAGACCCTGTTTATAACTTAATGGACATTGCATACATAAAGAGTAGAGCTAAGTTATTATCCATAGAAGAAATAAAAGAAGTTGGAAATGATGTTATCTTTAAATTCCAAGCAGGAGATAGTGATTACGAGAAAGTATTTAAAATAATAATAGATAAGTATAAAGATAGTATAATGCTGAAGTTTGGGGAAATACCATCATTTATATTTAAGCTAAAGGATCAAAAGAAAGAAAACATGTTAGCTTTCTTTAAAGATATGCTAGAAAATTTAATAAAAAATAAATAAATATAGAAGGTATTTGTATTTGAAATGACACATTAATATTGTATACTTATACTGTATAAATTTTACTTAATAAAGAGAAAAGTGAGGGAATAGCTTTGAATAAGATAAAAAAGTATGTGACTATGGCTGTAGCCGGTATTATGATGTTTTCTTTAGCTGGATGTAACATGATAGAAAGAACACCAGAATCAAAAAGAAAAGTTGTGTTAGCTAAGGTTGGCGATGAGAAGATTACAAGAGGAGATCTAGATGATTCTATGAAATCAACATTAGAGTATCTAAAGACTCAATATGGAGAAGACTTTGAAAATAATGAAGATATAAAGGAAGATTTAAAATCTGCTAGAGAAGAAGAATTAGATTTTATGGTGCTTAGAGCTTTACTTGTACAATATGGTAAAGACAATAACCTAATTATGACAGATGAAGAAGCTCAAAAGAAACTTGATGAACAAATAGAAGCCTTAATAAAGGTAGCAGGAAGTAAGGAAGCTTATGAAAAAGAAATAACATCATCTTATGGAATGACAGTAGAAGAATATGAAGCTTTTCTTAAGGAAATAGTTATTGCAAGCGATATAAATGACAAGTTAAGAGAAGAAATTAGCAAAGATATAACAGTTTCAGATGAAGAAATAAGTGAATATTATGAAAAGAATAAGGCATCCAAATATACAACAAAAGCAGGTGCAGATACTTATAATATATTATTAGATTCTGAAGAAAAGGCTAAGGAAGTAAGAGCTCAAATTAAAAATCTAGATGATTTTAAAAAGCAAGCAGATACTTATAATACAGATTCTACAAAAGGTAAAGGTGGATATTTAGGCTGGGTAGAATATGAAAATAGCGGAATGGTAGAAGAATTTGATGCAGCATTTAAGAAGCTAAAGAATGGAGAAATATCTCAACCTGTAAAATCTAAATATGGATGGCACTTAATAACTGTTGCAAATGTTCAAGGAGAAGAGAAAGTAAAAACTCTAGAGGAAGTTAAAGAAGAAGTTAGTGAAGCTATCAAATCAGAGAAAGTAACTGAGGCTTATAATAAAAAGATTGAAGAGTTAAAGAAAGAATACAATGTAAAAACTTATACAGATAGATTTTAATAGATAGGAAAAGTAGGGAAATTAATCCCTACTTTTTTTATTTATATAAATATTGGCTATATGTGAATAAAATTTCTAAGAAGTCAAATAATAATAGTGCTACAAATTAATTAGTTTTTTTAAGGAGGTCAATTTTAATAATGAAAGCTACAGGAATTGTAAGACGTATTGATGATTTAGGTAGAGTTGTTATACCAAAAGAAATAAGAAGAACTTTAAGAATTAGAGAAGGGGATCCATTAGAGATATTTACAGATAGAGAAGGTGGAGTAATATTAAAAAAATATTCTCCAATCGGAGAATTGACAGATTTTTCTAAGGAGTATGCAGAAAGTTTACAACAAGCTATAGGACATATCGTTTTAATATCTGATAAGGATGCTTTCATATCTGCTAGTGGTGGACCAAAGAAAGATTACATAGAAAGAAAAATAAGTAATGAGTTAGAAAAGATAATGGATGATAGAAAAACAGTTCTTCTTGGAGAAGGAGGAGATAAAATAATTCCATTACATAATGATGATGATGGAGCAGAAGAAAAATATGTTTCACAAGTTATTTCTCCTATAATAGCAGAAGGTGATGCTATAGGTTCTGTAGTCATATTATCTAAGCAAGCAGGAGAAAAATTAGGTGAATTAGAAATGAAGTTAGCAGAAACTGCTTCTGCGTTCCTTGGAAAGCAAATGGAACAGTAATCTTTTTATATCCTGAATAAAAATAATGTAAATAAACAGTAATAATACCTCTAAGCTTGAAATAAAAATAATTAGTACCATGTAAAGTTTGGAGGTATTTTATGAAAAAACAATCTTTAATAAAAGGTAGCCTTATATTAGGTATAGCTGGAATATTAACAAGGTTCTTAGGGCTATTTTTTAGATGGCCATTAGTTATGTTAATTGGAGATGAAGGGATAGGATATTATCAATTATCGTATCCGTTATATATGTTTTTTGTTGCAATGGCATCAGGTGTTCCTATAGCTATGTCTAAACTAATATCTGAAAGAAATGCAGTTGGAGATCTTAATGGGGGATTTGAAATAGTAAAAGAAGCATCTATGCTTATGCTTATTCTTGGGACAGGCACATCCTGTATATTATTTCTTTTTGCACGTCCAATTATGAGTATTTTAGAATGGAGACCAGAAGCATATTATTCACTTATAGGAATTTCATTTGCACCATTCATAATTTCTATTATGACTGTATTTAGAGGATATTTTCAAGGCTTGCAAAATATGACTCCATCAGCAATATCTCAAATTTTAGAACAAATTGGTAGAGTTATAGTTGGAGTTGGGTTAGCAATAGTATTAAGACCAAGAGGTATTGAATACTCAGCAGGTGGAGCAGCATTTGGAGCAGCTGCTGGAGGGCTTATAGGAAGTATTTATTTAGGTTTTAAATATATGCGAGTTAAAAAGAGTTATGGAATAAAAAAGATAAAAAGTAACCCTGAGGTGTTAAATAGAATATTAAAAATGGCTATACCAATCTCGCTAGGGGCTACTGTTGGATCTATAATGAGTTTGATTGATTCTATACTAGTACCACAAAGGTTGAATAGTGCAGGGTTTTCCAGTCAACAAGCAACTATATTATATGGACAATTAACAGGTAAGGCATCTGTTATCGTAAATATTCCATTAACTTTATCTATGGCTCTTTGTACATCTTTAATTCCTATAATTGCAGAGTGCTACTTTTTAAGAAAACAAGGCGAAGTAAGAAATAAGATTAATTTATCCTTGAAACTTTCATCAGTTATAGCAGTACCATGCTTTTTTGGACTTTTCTTTATGGCAGAGCCTATAATGAAGTTTATATTTCCTGGAAGGTTCGATGGGGTAGATATTTTAAAATACTTGTCTATATCTATACCGTTTATCATAGTAACCCAAACGACTACGTCAATATTACAAGGAGTTGGATCATACATTCTTCCCGTAATCAATTTATTTATTGGATGTATTGTAAAGGTAATATTAACGGTAGTTTTAGTAGCTATTCCAGAGCTAAATATATATGGAGCTGTAATTGCATCTATAGGAGCTTATATAATTTCTACATTACTTAACTTGATTGTGATGAAGATTAAACTTAAAAGTAATATAGAATTGTATAATAATTTTATAAAGCCAGGGTATGCCGCTAGTTTAATGATTTTAGTAGTAATATTAACATATAACTTTTTATATAGAAATACATTGAGTAATAGTATATCATGCTTACTATCTATATCTTTAGGTGCTATAATATATGGCATAGGTATATTTGCGCTAAAAGTATTTAGTGTAGATGATGTAAGAAATAGGATAAGAAAGAAAGCTTAATAATATATAAAAAGGAGAGAATCTAATGATTAAGATAGTTGGATTAGGACCTGGAGCACCAGAAGCGTTGACTATAGGGGCTGTAGATGCTATTAGAAAAAGTGATAATGTATATTTTAGAACAGAAAAGCATCCTACGGTAGAATATATAAAAGAACAAGGAATTAATTTTAAAACTTGTGATTATTTTTATGAAAGTTCAGAAAGCTTTGATGAAGTGTATAAGAGAATTTCAGAAAGTATAATAGAAGAATACAATAAAACTGGAGAGTTAGTTTATGCTGTTCCAGGACACCCTTTAGTGGCTGAAAAGTCAGTGTTTAACTTGATTGAGTTATGTGAGAAAAAATCAATTGAATATAGTATCTTACCAGCTGTTAGTTTTATAGATGCAATGATGGATAGATTAAAGATAGATCCTATAAATGGATTAAAGGTTATAGATGCATTTGATATAAAGAATCAAGTTCTAGATAAGAGAATAGGAACAATAATAACTCAGGTATACAATCAATTGATAGCTTCAGAAGTTAAACTAGCATTAACAGAATACTATGATGATGAGACTGAAATTATATATTGTAGGGCAGCAGGTATAGAAGGAGAAGAAAGCATAAGAAAGATACCTTTATACGAATTAGATATGCAAGATGACATAGATTATTTAACATCAGTATATATTCCTAAGGATTTGAATAATAAAAAGGATATATATGATTTAATTCAGGTAATAGATATATTAAGAGGAGAAGAAGGCTGTCCTTGGGATAGGGAGCAGACTCATGAGTCTATAAAAAAAGCTATTGTAGAAGAAAGTTATGAAGTGGCTGATGCAATAGATAAGGAAGATGATAATGCTTTAATTGAGGAACTTGGTGATGTGTTATTACAAGTTGTTTTTCATTCAGCAATAGGAAAAGAAGATGGATATTTCAACTTCAATGATATAGTAGAGGGAATTTGTAACAAGATGGTATACAGACATCCACATGTATTTGGAGATGCAAATATGAGTACATCAAGTGAAGTTTTATTAGAATGGGAAGAACTTAAAAAGAAAGAAAAGAGCATTGAAAGTGTAACAGAAGATTTAGAAGGTATAGCAAAAGCACTTCCAGCATTGATAAGAGCTGAAAAGATCCAAAAGAAGGCAAGTAAAGTAGGATTTGATTGGGATGAAGTAGAAGAAGCTATAAAAAAAGTAAGAGAAGAGATAAATGAATTAATTGAAGTATATAATAGTGAAAATAAGGCAAAAATAGTAGAAGAAGTTGGAGATTTAATTTTTGCTTGTGTAAATGTAAGTAGGTTTTTAAAAGTGGATAGTGAAGAAGCTTTAAATTTAACAAGTGATAAATTTATTCGAAGATTTAATTATATTGAAACAAAGGCAAAATCCATGAATATAAAATTAGAAGAAATGACGTTAGAAGAGATGGATAAGTTATGGGAAGAGGCAAAAAAACTAGAAAAATAACCTATCATAGAAGGAATTTATATATTTATGGAGAATAATATAGTTTATTAGTGCTATACCACGTATAAGCATACAGTTATGTATCATTTGACTAACTATACAGAAAATACAAAAAATGTATAGACGAGTTAAAAAAGAGGTTATATAATAAGGTAATGTAAGTATAGTACATAAGAGCAGTTAGAAATAGTAACTGTATTTTAAGGAGGATGTAATCGTGAATAAATCAGAATTAATCGCTAGCATGGCTGAAAAGTCAAAATTAACTAAGAAGGATGCTGAAGTTGCATTAAAGGCTTTCATTGAAAGCGTTGAAGAAGCTTTAGAAAAGGGAGAAAAGGTTCAATTAGTTGGATTTGGTACTTTCGAAACTAGAGAAAGAGCAGCTAGAGAAGGAAGAAACCCAAGAACTAAGGAAGTTATAAAAATAGCAGCATCAACAGTTCCTGTATTTAAGGCTGGTAAAGAATTCAAAGAAAAAGTTAATAAGTAATTAATAAGAACCCGAGATTTCTCGGGTTCTTTTAGAATAAAAAAGGAGAAATTAGTAGTGAGATTAGATAAGTACCTTAAAGTATCAAGAATAATAAAAAGAAGAACGGTTGCAAAAGAAGCTTGTGAAAGTGGAAGAGTTACTATTAATGGTAAGGTGGCCAAACCATCAACAGAGGTAAAAGAAGATGACATAATAGAGATAAGTTTTGCAAATAAAACATTGAAAGCAAAGATAATAAATATAGCACAACATGTAAAGAAGGAAGTAGCAAAAGACATGTACGTAATTATAGAAGGAGAAGAAGATAAAGAATAGTAAATTAGAATAAAGAACTTTTCTAATTCATATATTTTATTAGAATGTTTAGGAGGAGAAATATATGGAAGAAAGAAAAAGTTCTTTATCTTTAGAAGATAGAAAAAAGCTTACATTATCAGGAGTGTTAGAAGTAGTTAACTTTGATGATGAAAAAATATCTTTAAATACTATATTGGGGAATCTTGCTATTAAAGGTGAGGGATTAAAAATGAATAAACTTGATGTTCAAAATGGAGATGTGATTATTATAGGATACATATCATCTATGATTTATAGCGGTAAAGATGGTAAGAAGAGTAAAGAAAGTATAATTAAAAAGATTTTTAAGTAGGAATTATGCCGTTACAGTTAAATATTCAAGTTGATATAGTAATATACAGTTTGCTAGCTGGTATTTTGACTGGAATACTTTTTGATGCATATAGGTTAATAAGAGGTTATAAGATTCCAAAGCTAATAGTAGTTGTGGAAGACTTATTATTTTGGGCACTATGTGCGTTAGTAGTATTTACTTTCTTATTATATACAAATTATGCTTTTCTAGGTCCATATGTATATGTGTTTATTGGAATAGCAATTGCATTTTATATCAAGTTCATAAGTCCCCATATATTAAAAACGGAGAGAGTCATAGGAAGAAAATTCTCAAAATCATTAAGAGTGAGTGCTAAGAACTTTATTTATCCATTCAAGATATTTATGTCAAAAATGGGAAATAAAAATAAATAACTATAGAAAAACTACTTGAATAAAGTAACTATAGTGATTACAATATATTTATAGAATTTGAATGAGGTGCTATGGATGAAAAGGAGGTTAACTATAAAAAACTTAATATTAGTAGTGCTTGTAGCAATTTTCCTTTTTAGTTTTGTTAGGCAAGAAAAAGCTATGAGAAGAATTGAAAAAGAGAGAGTTGCAAAAGAAGCTCAACTGGAGTCTTTAAAGAATAAACAAGAGAGACTGCAAGAGGAGCATGATAAAGCACAGTCTAATGAGTATCTAGAGCAGTTGGCGAGGGAAAGACTTAATATGATAAAGAAAGGTGAAACCTCTGTAGAACAACAAAAGAAAGCTGACTCAAATTCTCAAAATTAGGTTATTATATTAATAACATATATTATTTATTTATATTTAAGGAGGAGTCTTATAAACATGACCTTGGCGACAGGAAACATATTAGAAGGAACAGTGGTAAACATCACAAATTTTGGAGCCTTTGTGGAGGTAGAAGGAAAAACTGGATTAGTTCATATATCTGAAGTAGCAGACTCATTTGTAAAGGATATTAGACAACATTTAAACGAACAAGATAAAGTTAAAGTTAAAGTTATTTCCATTGATGATAACGGAAAAATTAGTTTATCAATAAAACAAGCTAATGTTCAAAAGAAGTCGGTTAGACCTGCTGAATTTGATTGGGGAACTGATAAATCAAGCAAACCTAATTCTGCAAATTTTGAAGATAAGATATCAAAGTTTTTAAAAGATAGCGAAGAAAAAATGCAAGATGTAAAAAAACATCAAGAGTTTAAAGGTAAGAATAGTAAAAATAGATCGTAAGATATTGTTTATATAATTAATATAAATTAATAAAACAAGTACTCTAATTTAGTTAGGGTGCTTGTTTTTATTATTTAATTAAATAATAAAAAAAGAATGTAAAAAGATGTTGACAGTATATTAATCATGCTTTATAATAAGTCTTGTCGTTGAGAACGGCATATGAAAGCTAAGCCGAAGTGGCGGAACTGGCAGACGCACAGGACTTAAAATCCTGCGGTGGTTAAACACCGTACCGGTTCGATTCCGGTCTTCGGCACCAATCTTTCATAATATAATATCGCGGGGTGGAGCAGTTGGTAGCTCGTCGGGCTCATAACCCGAAGGTCGTAGGTTCAAGTCCTGCCCCCGCAACCATAACGTGGCGGAA
>NZ_JAHAIF010000039.1 GCF_018372875.1 Clostridium sp.
TGTGTTTAAGTACAAATAATATCTAAAGGTTATTCGTAAAATAGGAAAAAAGGAGCTGTCGCTAACGGATTTTATTCCGCTAATGCGACAGCTCCTTTATTTCTTCTTTACAATATTTGTACCATCTGAGGATAATACTATATCTCCATCTTTATCGTTTCTATATACGGTAAGTTTGTATTTCTTTATAAGGTCTAATGTTTCTTTATGAGGATGACCATATGTGTTATCTTCAGCAAGTTGAATAACTCCTATAGAAGGATTAACAGCTTTTAGGAAGGCTTCAGATGTTGATGTTGAAGAGCCATGATGGCCAAATTTTAATACATCAGCACTAACATCATATCCTTTTTTAAGTATTTCTTTTTCTACTTCTGCTTCAGCATCACCAGTAAATAAGAATGATGTTTTTCCAAACTCAATTTTCATCACTGGAGAGTAGTTATTAAAGTCTTGTTGGGAACCTTTCTTATATTCAGCTTTAATAGGTGAAAAAACAGATACTTTAGTTCCTTCCCCTAAATCAATAGAATTAGTTCCTTCTTTTATTACATTAATTTTTAAGTTTTTCTTTTTTAAAGCTTTAATCATATTTTCATAAGCTTTAGTTGTATGAGTAACTTTAGGTGAATAAAATGCACCAATCTCATATTTGTTAATTACATCATCAAGATTGCCAATATGGTCTTCATGAGGGTGAGTTGCAATTACATAATCAATTTTTTTTAGGTTTAATGAATCTAAGTAGTTAAGTAACATGTCTTTACTTTTTCCAGGGCCAGCATCTATAAGCATATTTTTATTATTTACTTGTATTAAAATGGAGTCTCCTTGACCTACGTTTATATAGTGTACGGTCATTTCTCCTGCAGTCTGTTTTATAGATTCATTTTGAGTTTCACAGCCTAATAAGAAAAGCGAAAAAAAGCTTAAAATAATAGCTATGATAGAAAGTTTTTTCTTCATATAAATAACCTCCTCCTTTGTATAATATACTTTAGTGTAACACCAAAAGTTATTATAATAAAGAAAAATGATTACATTGCATAATAAAAATTTTAAGGATATAATTATTTTAATCTAGGAGAGAAGGTGGAAAAATGAAATATATAAAGTATGTACGTTATGTTATTTATATGCTTATTATGAGACTAAAAGGAATTAAGAGGGCTTATATAGAAAAGTTCAAGGGGGAAGAGGAAGCTTGGAAATATGCTCAAGAAGTTTTTAGAAAATGGACTTATTTTACTATAAATATAATAGGAATGGAAATTGAAGTAGAAGGATATGATAATATTCCAGATAAAACATGTGTGTTTATGGGGAATCACCAAAGTATATTAGACATACCAGTTATGAGATATTCAACTCAAAGAACTTTAGATTTTGTGGCTAAGAAAGAATTAGCCAAAGCACCTCTTATTGGATATTGGATTACTCATGTAAAGAGCGTAACAATAGATAGGGATAATGTAAGAGAAGGAATGAAGGCAATCAATCAAGCTGTGAATAATATAAAAGATGGATATAATTTTACTATTTTTCCAGAGGGGACAAGAAGCAAAGATGGTAAAATACATGAGTTTAAAAGGGGGAGTATTAAAATAGCAACAAAATCTAAGGCGCCAATAGTTCCTGTTGCAATAAAAGGTACATCTGCTTGTTTTGAAGATAGTAAAGAATTTGTACCTGGAAAAGTTAAAGTTATTTTTGGGGAAGCTATAGAAACTGAAAATATTTCTAAGGAAGTAGAAAAAGAATTAATGTTAAAAGTAGAAGAAAGTGTGCGTAATTTATATGCAAAAATATAAAAAAAGTTCGTGTTAAACAATTACATTCACAAGAAATGCAAATTTGAATATTTCAAAATTGCATTTCTTGTGTTATAATCATATCAATACTGGCTTATAAAGTAAAAAATGCAATTTCATAAATATAAAAAATTCATTAGGGGGCATAGGAATGAGAAAAGAATTTTCAATGAGCAATGATAAAGTAATAATCAACTTTACAGCAAAGTACTGTAAAACCTTTGAGATGTTACTTGAAAGTGAAGGGTTTAGAAGAGTAATTGATGTATATCTAAAGAAATCAGAGAAGAAAAATACTCTTGCCTTTAGATACGTAAAGAAGACATTAGGCACAGATGATATAGCAGAGTTAAGAAAAGATATAATTAAAGTTTTTAAGTGCTTAACAGTAATGAGTGCAAGAGAAATAAGTGAAAGTAATCCTAAGTACGTAGAGCTTTTAGCAGATAAGGATGAATTTGTAGCTTTAGTAGAAGACCTATACCTTTTCTGGAGAAGATTAGAAAGATATACATTAATTCATACAGGTTCAATAGAACATGGACTAGCAGCAGTTAGTTTTACAGAGGCAAATGCAGAGTTTTCTAAGCTAGTGCTAAAGTTATATAGAAAAGTAGAGAAGAATGTTATAGGAGAAGAACCACAAGTATTTAGACAAATTCCAGCTGGTGGTAACTCTTGTATTAAGATTGGTATGATGATGTGGCCAATACCTAGAGGGTATGAAGCTATAGAATATGTCCCTTTTATTGATTCAATACTTTTAGAAACACCATTTATTACTTATCCAAAGAGATCTACAAGAGATGGAATGTTTACTGAAGTATTTGAAAATCCACTACAAGATGCAAATATTAATAGTGACCATTGGTTCTGTTATCCAGCAAAAATTGGAGAGTCTCTAGCGTATGTATATTTCCATAGAGATTACATGGAACATGGAATAACTCTATGTAACTTATTTGAAATGGCTAGAAAAGAAGAGTGTAGAGGTAGAAAGCCTGATATAGTTTATGTATTTGGGGCAACTGATGATAATGAAGAGTTAAAGACAGTATTCTATGAAGACAAGAAGAATGATATAATGCTTGGATATGTTAATCACTCAGATAAGATAGATTACTTTGGATATATGAAAAAGATGTGTTTAACATTGCACAACTTAAGAATGATAAGAAAAGGATATTTACCAATCCATGGGGCAATGGTTAATATTCAACTTAAGGATGGTAACACAGCAAATGTTGTTATAATGGGAGACAGTGGTGCTGGTAAGTCAGAAAGTATAGAAGCATTTAGATCATTAAGTGAAGATTATATTTCTAATATGACTATATTATTTGACGATATGGGTACATTTAAGCTTGAAGATAATAAGATTGTTGGTTATGGTACAGAAATAGGTGCTTTTGTAAGGCTTGATGATTTAGATCAAGGATATGCATTTAAAGAAATGGATAGAAGTATATTCATGAATCCAGATAAGACTAATGCTAGATTAGTAATGCCAATAACTCCATATAAGGAAGTTGTTAAAGGATACAACGTAGACTTCTTCTTCTATGCAAATAATTATACAAAGGTTGAAGAGGGAGAACATTCATTAGAATACTTTAAGACTCCAGAGGATGCAATTAAAGTATTTAGAGCAGGAGCAAGAATGGCTAAGGGAACTACAACAGAAACAGGTTTAGTAGAATCATTCTTTGCAAATCCATTTGGTCCAGCACAAAAAGTTGAAGAAACTGATGCTTTAATTAAGGAATACTTTGAAGCTATGTTTAACATTGGTGTAAAAGTAGGACAAATAAAAACATGCCTTGGAGTAAGAGGCCTAGAAAAGAACGGACCAAGAAACGCTGCCATAGAATTGTTTGAAGAAATAAAAGAGTTTGAAAGATAGTATAAAAGAGCCGGTGCTAAATAATTAGCACCGGCTCTTTTAGGTAAATAAATTTAGTAAATTATTTTTTAAATCTATTAAATAATAATAGTGTTCCAAGTTGTATGTTTAAATCAAATTTTTTAGGGGTTACAAGTTTTGAAATTGTATGTGAAACATCAAATATAAGTAAAATAAATAGTAAATAAAATAATGCAGTACTAAGAAGTGGAGTAATAGATGTTACATTATATTTTACTAGTGGATGAATTATCTTTACTACACCTACAGAGGTTATACCCCACATAATAGAAAAGTATAAGCATATTCTACCGTGTATATTAAATGGATCATCAGTGTAATCCCAGTACTTTGTCTTAAATAACTTTTCTAATATGTATCCAGTTAGGTATTCTATAGTGGAGATAACAATGGTAGCTACTATTAATAATAATGGAAGAGTGACATTTATGTTATCTAATACAATTACCATGGAAGAAATACATATTCCGTAAATAGGACAAAGAGGACCATGCAAAAAGCCTCTATTAACGAACTTTTTTTGATTTTTATATGCGTATAAAACTTCAACACACCAACCTAAGAAAGAGTAAATAATAAAATAAAAAAATAAATTATAAAAATTATATGATATCAAATTTTGAATATTCATATTATCCTCCTTTCTTTTAAATAAATTATATAATAACAATATTAATAGAATATTAAATATAAGCTTAAAATTATCTTAAACATTAAAAAAGTGACTTCGTCACGCTTTAGTGAAGAAGTCACTTTTTTTAACCATACCACAGTTTTCTAAACTTTGTGTTGTATTAGGAAGACTACTCTACACTCTTATATTGACTCTTTGCAAAGAAAGAGATTGCATATAATCCTGCAATACCAACTAGACCGTATATTATTCTACTAAATGCGGTCATTTCTCCAAATAGAGCTGCGACTAAATCAAATTCAAAGAAACCAATAAGTCCCCAGTTTACAGCTCCTATTATTACTAATGTTAGAGCTATTGTATCTAATATTTTCATAAAAACACACTCCTTTTATGGTTTACGATATATAGTTTAACCATAAAAAAAGGTTTTATTCTAAGAGTTAATTTAACAAAAAAACTCGCTTGTTAGCGAGTTTTTCTATATTAAAGAGTTATATTTCTATCAATTGGTTGAGAAAGAGATATAAATGTATCAGTTCTTTGAATACCATCAATATTATTTATTTTTTCTAGCAAAGTATTTTGTAAATCTGCTATATTTTTTGAAATGACTTTTGCAAACATTGAATAGTCACCTGTTGTTAAATGCAATTCTACAACTTCGTTTATCTTCTTCATTTCTTCAAAAACGTAAGGGAAAGAAGAAGTCTTATCTACATATATACCAACAAAGCAACATACATCATATCCTAGTTTTGCAAGGTCTAGTAGAATTCTTGAACCTTTGATAATTCCCATGTCCTCCATCTTTTTCATTCTGACATGTATAGTTCCTCCACTAACATGACATATTCTTGCGATTTCTAGGTATGGTGTTCTACAATCTTTTATAAGTAACTCTAATATTTGAAGATCTAATTCGTCTAATTGGAGATTGGGATTTAATGCCATATTGCCACCTCATTTTAATTCATATATTATTAATTTCTATTTTATCAAAAATTACATAATTTTTAAAGGAAAAATTATAGAAATGCAAAAAATGACAATTAAAATTAAAACTTTATCAAGATATTATCAAAAAATAAATATTTTAGCAATGTGATATAAGAATTATTATATATAATAATTCTACTTGAAAAACTGTTCATTTTACTCTAATATTATTAGTATAGTTAAAGTTAAGGAGGATGTGACGGATGGTAAATTTTTTAATATCAGCATTATATTTGGTAATCATGTTTGCTGTACTATTAGGAATTATAATGCTATGTAAGAAATGGGTATTTACAAAGATTAGAATAAATAAATTTATACCACTTGCTGTAGCAATTATAGGTTTTATTATACAGTTATTTGTTAAACCAGAAGGAATGGCAATACAAATGGTAGTTATGGTTATAACAGTTATTTCTTTTTTCTGGTTTATGGATATTCAGCAAACTGGAGGTCCAAAGAAGTCTAACGAAAAGAAAATAGTAATAAAGCCTAAGGCTAAACCAAATAGATTAAAAAATCAAAAAAATGGTTAAAATATAAAATCCCTAAAATTAGGGATTTTTTGTTTTTCAGAAATTATAAAATAAAACAAAATAAACATTCACTAAACTTGTTTATTTTTCAATAAAGATTGGGGAGCTTATGGAAAGTCTATTGTCTTGCTGCCAAATTCTAATTAAATACCAACTCTCACCTTCAATATGTTTATGATCATACAAATATTTTATAGAATTAAGATTAATATTTTCAATTTTTTTAACTATAGTACTTTTATTTGTAATTATTTCAATAGATTTTATTTTGTTATTTTTATCTTCAGCAAATATCATAAATCGTAATGTGTCATCCTTAAGGATAATTTCAGTTCCCATCATAGAATCGTTTATAGTGAAATACATTTGGAGAGTTCTTGATTCTGTAGAAAAAGTTCTTCTTTCTCTAAATGCATCTATAAGTTCATCTTTTTTTAGTTCATAAGCTAATATTCCTGTAAGATTATCACTATCACCAAAATTAAGTCTATGATTATCCTGACTATTTATAGCACCAAGTTTCCAACCTTTATCAAGAAGAGAATAGTAATATTTATCGTGACGAATATATTTATTAGGATAAGATCCATTTCCAACCTCTATAGATGTTATCATTTTATTTAAAACTTCATTATAAACTAAGGAAGTAATGTTTCTATGTGGATGATTAATAGTGACAATAGCTTCAGGGTTATTTAACATCCATAGAATTAGTAAATTTATATCCTTAATTATCCCTTTAAAGTATGTGTTAGAATTAATTATATTAAAATCACCATATAGAGAAGTTTTTGTTTCAAAACCAACCATTGGTAAGAATGAATCATTTTTTTTTGCAAATCTTTCTGCCATTGCATTTGTTACATTCCATTTTGATATTTCTTTATTATTCCAATATAAATCTTTGCCTAAGTAGGAATTGTGATCAGTTATTATCATAAAATCTATTTCGGTGTTTTTACCGTATTCATAGGCATCATTAGGGGTGCCACGACCAGTAGAAAAAGCCGTATGGCAATGTGGAATTCCATAAAAGCATTTCAATATTTTATTCTTTTTTTTACTTTTTCCCAAACCCGTTCCCTCTTAAAAAATGTTTACTATAATATATATAGTGCTTAAAGGTATGAAATGATGACAATAATCAATAGTAATGATAAAATAAGTAGAATACAAAAGGAAAAGGTAGGAGATTTATCTATGATTTATATTGGAGAAGATAATAGGTTAAAAGTAGATAGAAAAGTTGAATTTGGTTTTTATTTAACTGATGGTAACGGAAATGATATTCTATTACCAAATAATTTAATATTAAATGAACAAATAGAAGTAGGAGAAGAAGTAGAAGTATTTGTATATAGAGATTCTAAGGATAGGCCAATTGCAACTATGAAAAAGCCATTGATAAAGGTGGGAGATGTTGCCTATTTAGAAATAGTTGGTCAAAGTTCATTTGGAGCTTTTGCAAATATGGGATTAGATAGAGATATATTTATACCAATTAAAGAACAAAAGTTTAAGTTGGTAACAGGTAAGAAGTACTTGTTATATGCATATCTAGATAAAACTAATAGATTAGCAGCAACTACATATGTTGATCCTTATATAGAAAAAGGTGAAGGATTTAAAGTTGGTGATGAAGTAGAAGTTATAGCCTACGGAAAAGGTGGAGAAAAGACAATAAGGGTAGCTATTGATGGTAAATATGAAGCTATAATTTTAGGAAATGAACATTTTACAGATATATATCCAGGGGATAAGTTTAAAGGTAGAATTAAAAGAATATATGAAGATGGTATAATTGGTATAACTAATAGAAAGAAGAGACTTGATGAAAGAGAAATTCTAAAGGAATCTATAGTAAGCTATTTACTTGAAAATGATGGATATATGCCTTTTAATGATAAGAGCGCTCCTGAATTAATAAAAGAAACTTTCCATACATCTAAGAACTATTTTAAGATGGCACTTGGTGGCTTAATGAAAGAAGGAAGAATAGAGCAAAATAGTGAAGGAACAAAATTAATTAAATAGATTTAGTTATTAGAGAAATCTTAATTAGGTTTCTCTTTTTTGCTGCCTGGGAAAGTATAAAATTTCAATTAGCTATAAATCAAAGGTATTATTACATTTTCATATTAAAAAATATAAAATAAAGAACAGTAATTTAATAATTCTTTAGTACGCTACACCTTTTTTGTTTTAATTATGTCATGGTGACATGAATAATTTAAAAATGTAAATTTGTCACTGTGAAGGGGACAAATATAAAAGTAAAATTTGTCATAGCAGAATGAAAAAAGAAGTAATGAAAGGTTAAGTGAAAATGTATACAATTAAACCATAGAAAGTAACGAGGGAGTGAAAATATGGTAGATGTTTTAGATATTAATAGAATTAGAGTTGGAGTAAAAGTTGAAACAAAAGAAGAAGTTTTAAAGCTCGTTTCGGAAATTGCTTTTAAAAATGAAATAGTAAAGTCAAAAGAAGAATATTTTGATGGACTTCTTGCAAGAGAAGAGGAGTGTACAACAGGTTTTGGAAAGGGATTTGCAATTCCTCATTGTAAAAGTAGTACTGTAAATAAAGCATCAGTAATAGTTTTAAAGTTAGACAATGAAGTGGAATGGGAGTCAATGGATGATAAACCAGTCAATTTTGTTTTAGCTTTAGCAGTACCAGATACGGAAGCAGGTACAACTCACCTTAAGATATTATCCAAGATAGCTAGATTTTTAATGGATGATGAATTTACTATGAAACTTGGATCTTCCAAAAGTGAAGATGAAATATATAAATATTTAATTGAAAAATTAGAAGGAGGAAATTAGTTATGTCAAAGAAAATAGTAGGAATTTGTGCTTGTCCTGTAGGAATTGCACATACTTATATGGCAGCAGATGCAATTGAAGCAGCAGCTAAAAAGTTAGGGTATAAGAGTAAGGTTGAGACTCAAGGGTCAACAGGAATTGAGGAAAAATTATCAGCAAAGGATTTAGAAGAAGCTGATTTAGTCATAATAGCAACAGCTGTTAAACTTCAAGAAGAAGATAGACTTAATGGATTTGAAGACAAAACTGTAAGGGTAACTTTAAAGGATGCTATTACTAAGTCAAAGGAAATTATTGAAGAAAATATTTAAATTATATACAACTAAAGAAAATAAAAAATTGATTTGAGGTGTAATCATGAGTAAAAGTACTTTAAAAGAAAAGTGGGGAGTAATGCAAAGCCACTTAATGACAGGAATTTCTTACATGATTCCAGTAGTTGTTGGTGCTGGTATGTTAATGGGTATTGGAGGAATTGCAGGTCAAATACTAAATGTAGAAATATGGAGTGCTGAGGCTTTAAATAGTTCTGATGCATTAGTTTCAACATTTGCATGGATAACACAAGTAGCAGGTAAAGGTTTAATGAACCTTATGTATCCAATATTTGCAGCTTTCTTAGCTTATGCAATTGGAGATAAGTTAGCTCTTGCCCCTGGTTTCTTAGGTGGTGTTCTAGCTTCTGAAATGGGATCAGGATTTGTAGGTTCAATTCTTATAGGTTTAGTTGCAGGGTACTTTGTTAAGTTTGCTAATGAAAATATTAAGATTAAGAGAAAATATGTTGGTATTAAAACAATGTTCATTATACCAGTATTAGGTGTTATTATTGTTAGTTTAGCAAGTAAATTTATCGTAGGACCAATAGGTGTTGGATTTATTAATGGTATTACAGCTATTATTAATGCAGTAGGACAAGCTGGTGGAGCAGCTCTTTCAGCTCTATTAGGTGGTGCAATGGCATTTGACCTTGGTGGTCCAGTTAATAAAACTGCTATGACAATTGGTATGCAATTAACTTCAGATACAGGATTTACATACACTCCAGTATTACTAGGTATTTTAATTCCACCAATAGGAATAGGATTAGCTACAATTATTGATAAATTATTAGTTGGTAGAAAAGTATTTGATGATGGACTAGGTGGTTCAGGTCTTCCAAGTATGATTTTAGGTGTTGTTGGTATATCAGAAGGAGCAATTCCATTTATGATATCAGATCCACTAGGACAAATACCAATAAACGTTATAGGAGCTTCAATAGGTGCAAGTATTTCATTTGCTATGGGTTCATTTGCTCATATAGGTGTTCCAGCATCTATTTGGGGATGGCCTCTAATTGAGAGACCA
Organism: Clostridium sp.; assembly: GCF_018372875.1. GTDB lineage: Bacteria > Bacillota > Clostridia > Clostridiales > Clostridiaceae > Clostridium. The sequence continues at coordinate 10,086 of NZ_JAHAIF010000039.1, forward strand.
GCAGGATTCTTCTTAGGGCTTTTAGCAGGTGTTATATTCGTAGCAGTAGCTTCAGTATTTAGAAGATTATCTATAGTAAAAAAAGAAGAAAAGGCTCAAGTTAAATAATATATAAACTATAGAATAATAGAGATAGGTAAAACTATCTCTATTATGTTATTATAGTAGCTGGCTAATTTTTAACATGTAAAGGAGAGTGCAACGATGATTAGCGATAGGATGAGTAAAATAATAAAAGAATTAAATAACAGTAAGAAATCTTATATAAATAGTATTGAACTTGCAGACATGTTAGGAGTTAGTAGTAGAACTGTAAAGAGGGATTTAAAAGAGATAAGTGAAATCCTTAAGAATAATGGAGCTGAAGTTGAAGCTACTAATCAAGGATATAGGTTAATAATTAATGAGGATGAGCTATTTTCCCAATTTATCAATGAAAATATTTCATCATCAGCAGAGGTAAGCGGAAAAAAATCTGATAAGGTTAATGGAATATTAGAATTATTACTTTCAAACATATATATTAATCAGGATAAAATTGCCGATGAATTATATATAAGTAGGTCTTCTATAAATAAGGTAATGATGGATGTGAAAAATGTCCTTTCAGAATATAAGATAACTATACAAAATAAACCTCACTATGGATATATACTTGAGGGAAATGAGATAGATATTAGAAATTGTATGGTTAAGTTCTTAACTCAGAGGAAGGACGATAATTCTATACTTATATCAAATAGATTAGTAGGTTTTAAGGAAGAAGATTATTATAATCTATTAGAAGAGATTAAGAATATTTTTAAGGATCTTAAAATAACAAAGAACGACATTGAAATTAACTATATAACTAGGTATATAGTTATAAGCATTTTTAGGGTTAAGTATAATTGTGAGATAGTACTTGATGATAATATAAATATTTCATTAGATAATAGCGTTATATCAGCCTCAAAGACAATAGCTAAGAAAATAAAGGAAAGATTTAAAGTTGAATTTACTTTTGAGGATATACTATATATTTCATACATTATAGGAAATAATCATATTGAAATAAAGGAACTTGATGATAGTGGCATATCTGTTGAGCAAATGGTTATTCATGCAATAGATAAAATAAAAAATGAATATGATATAGATTTCTTTAGAGATGGAACCTTATTAAAGGGATTAATAAATCATTTATATACCTCATATTCTAGATATTGTTTAAATGTAACTTTAGATAATCCACTTATTAATCTTATTAAGTCAAAGTATATAGAAGCATATAATTATTCAATATTATTTAGTAAAGTGTTTAAGGAAGAGTATGGTATTAGTATGACAGAAGAGGATATAGGATATATAGCTCTTCATTTTGCAGCATCTTTAGAGAGATCTATTATGAATAATAGTCTGAAGGCAATTATTGTTTGTAGTAGTGGTGTAGGAACGGCAGAACTTTTAAAAACAAGAATTACAAAGAAGTTTCAAAATATAGCTATTAAGGGGGTATATCCTGCTTATATACTAGATTCACTTGAATTATCAGATATAGATTTAATAATATCTACTGTAAACCTAGAGGGAGTAAGTTTAGAGAAGGAAGTTATAAATGTATCTCCATTACTTACAGATGAAGATGAAGAAAAGATAAATGAACATATAAAAAAGCAAAGAGACTATGACTATCTTCAAAATCTAATGTCAAATGATTTGTTTTTTACAAATATAGAGGCAAGCTCTAAGGAAGAAGTAATAGAGATTATGACTAAAATCATGATTGAAAGAGATATTATTACGGAAGAAACCAAGGAGCATATATTAAAGAGAGAAGAAATGTCTTCTACTGAAATAACTAATCTTGTTGCAATACCTCATTGTATAGCCAAAGAAAATAAAAATTCAGTTTTAGCTATTGGAATATTAAAAAGACCAATTGTGTGGGATAAGTCTCAGGTACAAATAGTATTTTTGGGAGTTTTAGACCCCAAGGTAAAGCAAAACAGAAAGGTATTTTCAATGTTGTACAAACTTACGAAAAAGGTTGATAAGATTAAAGAATTAGTTAATATAGATGAACTTTCTTACTTTAAGAAAAAATTATTTAAATAGAAAAGGTGTAATTATGAATTTTAAAGATAAAGTTGTATATCAAATATATCCTAAATCATTTAAAGATACTAATGGGAATGGAGTAGGAGATTTAAGAGGTGTAATAGAAAAGCTTGATTATATAAAGGAGTTAGGAGCTGATTACATTTGGCTTACACCATTTTATTGCTCTCCTCAGAAAGATAATGGTTATGATATTTCTGATTATTATAATATAGATCCTATGTATGGAACTATGGATGACTTTGAGGAACTATCAAGAGAGTGTAAGAAAAGAGGAATAGATTTAATGCTTGATATGGTATTTAATCATACATCCACTGAACATGAGTGGTTTAAGAGAGCATTAAATGGAGAAAAGAAGTATAAGGATTATTATATATTTAAAAAAGGAAAGGCTAATGGTGAGCCACCTACAAACTGGGAATCTAAGTTTGGTGGTAATGCGTGGGAATATGTAGAGGACCTTGGAGAATACTACCTACATTTATTTGATGTAACTCAGGCAGATTTAAATTGGGATAATCCAGAGTTAAGAGAAGAAATTTATAAGGTGGTAAATTTTTGGATAGATAAAGGGGTAAGAGGTTTTAGATTAGATGTTATAAATCTTATATCTAAGGAATCAACATTTGAGGATGACAACATAGGGGATGGAAGAAGATTCTATACAGATGGTCCTAATATACATAAATATTTGAAAGAATTAAATGAAAATACATTTGGAAGATATGAAAATATAATTACTGTAGGAGAAATGTCATCCACAACTATTGAAAATTGTTTAAAATATTCAAATCCAAATGAGAAAGAACTGTCTATGGTTTTTAATTTTCATCATTTAAAAGTAGACTATGTTAATGGAAGCAAGTGGAATATAAAAGATTTTGACTTTATGGAGTTAAAGGAATTATTCAATAAATGGCAAGCTGAAATGATAAAGGGAGATGGATGCACTGCTGTATTTTGGTGTAATCATGACCAGCAAAGAATAAATTCTAGATTCTGTGATGTTAAGAATTATCATAGAGAATCTTCAACAATGTTAGCTAATGCTATTCATTTAATGAGTGGTGTTCCATACATATATCAAGGTGAAGAAATAGGAATGACAAATCCTGAGTTTACTTCAATATCTCAGTATGTTGATGTAGAGTCAATAAACTTCTTTAATATGAAAAAGGAAGAAGGAGTAGATGAAGAGGTTATTTTAGATATATTAAGAAAAAGATCTAGAGATAATTCTAGAACTCCTATGCAGTGGGATGAAAGTGAAAAATCAGGATTTACAGAAGGCAAACCATGGATAAGCCTATCACCTAACTATAAGGATATCAATGTTAAGAAAGCATTAAGTGATAATAAATCAATATATTATTATTATAAAAAACTTATAGAAATAAGAAAAAATGAAGCTGTTATTAGAGATGGTGATTATAAATTATTATTAAAGGATAATGATAAGGTTTATGCATATGAAAGAAGCTTAAACAATGAAAAAGTAATTTCCGTTAATAATTTCTATGGAGAAGAATGTACTATAAACTTAGTAGATGAAATTAAGCATAATAATAATTTTGAAATTTTAATTTCAAATTATGACTTTAATCATAATGATTTAAGTAATATTAAGCTAAGACCATATGAAGCTTTTGCTATAAAATTAAAGTAGTGTTGACAAAATATAGTATTAGAGTTATTATTTAAGAAATTGAATAAGTAATAGAGGTAGAGGCGCTGGTTATTAAGAGTAATCTATAGGAGTGGGCACACTATGATAATAGATGAAAGGAATACTAGCCGAAGAAGATAGAAGCAAAACTATTTTCTGGGTATACAAATAATATTTGTATAACTGTCACGTAAGTGGAGGGCTACACAGATTTAAATATCTATATGTATAATCTATTAGTATAAATACTCTACCCATCATTTTTTTATGATGGGTATTATTTTTTTAATAGATTTGCCCTTACCTTAATAAATAGGGGGTAAGAAATATGAAAGTAAAAGGACTTTGGGTACCAGTTGTGACACCATTTGAAAATGATGAATTAGATATGGTATCTTATGAAAAGTTGGTAAATCACTATATTAATGAAGGAGTACATGGCTTAATGCCATTAGGTACAACTGGTGAAACACCAACCCTTTCAGAAAAGGAATATGAAGAGATAGTATCTAAAACAATGGAAGTGGTAAATGGGAGAGTTCCAGTAATAATTGGACTAGGTGGAAATTGTACAAAAGGTGTAATTGATAAATTGAAAGTGGCTGAAAAGCATAAAGTACAAGGAATACTATCTGTAAGTCCATATTATAATAGGCCAGATCAAAGAGGAATATATGAGCACTTCAAAAAAATATCTGAAAGTACAGATTTAGATATTGTATTATATAATATTCCATATAGGACTGGTAGAAACATGGAAAATGAAACTATTCTAAGATTATCAGAAGAGAAAAATATAGTTGGTGTAAAAGATGCATCTGGAGATTTTAATAAAACAATAGAGATTTTGTTAAATAAACCAGATGAATTTAGCGTATTATCAGGAGAAGATAATTTATTTTATAGTTCATTATTATTAGGTGGTGATGGTGGGGTAACAGCATCAGCACATTTAAAAACTAAAGAGTTTATAAAAGTGTATGATTATATACAAAATAATGATGCGAAAGAAGCTTTAGAAATATGGAAGGAGATATCTCCTATGATTCCTTTACTATTTAAAGAGCCTAATCCAACACCTATAAAATATATGCTAAAGAAAATGGGATTAATTAATTATGATGAAGTTAGACTACCATTGGTACCAATATCACAAGAATTAAAAAATGAATTAGATAATAATATTGGTTTATAAGAAAGAAAGGTATTTTGTCCTAGTGGATGAAATACCTTTTGTTTCATGGTGAGTTTATGAGAATTATTAAAGTGTTATACTATTAGTAAAGATAACTAATGAGAGAGGTATTTATTTATGAAATATGGATATTATAAATCTCCAATTGGAATAATTGAAATAATTGAGGAAGATGGATATATTATATCTACAGATTTTGTGGAAACTATGAAAAGTGAGGATGAAAGTGAGGAAATTTCAAGATGTAAGATACAGCTTGGAGAGTATTTTCAGGGGGAAAGAAAGTACTTTGATATAAAGATAAAGTATTCTGTAGGAACTGAATTTCAAAGGAAAGTTTGGGATAAGCTAAAAGAGATTAGTTATGGAGAAACAGTTTCATATAAGCATATAGCTAAAGAAATAGGGAATGAAAAGGCATCAAGAGCAGTTGGTGGAGCTAATAATAAAAACCCACTAGGAATTATAGTTCCTTGTCATAGAGTGATAGGATCAAATAGTAAGTTAGTTGGATATGCTAGTGGATTAGATAAAAAGCAATATTTATTAGAATTAGAAAGTAAATATAAATAGTATTTTTTAATGGGGTTATACTTATAATATAGAGATTATGTTTGTAAGGAGAATTTGCATGATTGAGAGAATTGAAGAGATAACCTTATATGTAAAAGATCAGGATGTATCAAAAGAATTTTGGACAAAGAAGATAGGTTTTATAGTAAAGGAGGAGCATCCATTGGGGCCTAATATGAAATGGGTTGAGGTAGGTCCTGCAAATGATGAGTCTACAAATATAGTACTGTATGATATTAATGAGATGTCTATAAAGAATAAGATTATAGATGTTAGTCATCCTTCCTTATTATTTAAGGCAGTAAAAATAGAAGAAACATATAAAAAGTTTAAAGAAAGAGGAATTAAGGTAGGTGAATTTTTAGAATTGCCAACTGGAAGAATGTTTACCTTTAAGGATCCTGATGGAAATAGTTATATAGTTAGAGAAGATAATAAAGGAGTTATGCTTCACTAGCAAGGCTTAAAAGGAGAAATCTATTTGATTTCTCTTTTTTGTATATAGGCAGAGAAGTTGTAGATAACTTCAGTATTTTAGTAATATATAAATTTATTTATATTAATATATAAAGGTGGTATAATAGGTGATTGGTTAAGGGGATGATTATGAAAGTAGGTTGTTAAAAGAACAAATATAATAACTGCTAAAACATTAAGTGAGGTTTAGAATGAAAGGACTAGAAGATATAACTTTAAACGTAGCAAAATTCTATAAAAGAAGACGAAGAAACAATTGGAGATTAAATTATCACTTAGAAGCACCATTTGGTCTTGTAAATGATCCTAATGGATTAGCCCAATACAAGGGGAAATATTATATATTCTTTCAATGGAATCCCTTTGGATGTGAACATAAATTTAAACATTGGGGACTATTTACCACAGAGGATTTTATTAATTATTCATACCCTAAAGCAGTATTAGCTCCTAATAATAGGTATGATAAAAATGGAGTGTATTCAGGTAGTGGGTATGCTATGGAAGATAGGATAGAGCTTTTATATACAGGGAATGTTAAAAATAAGTACGGAAAAAGAGAGGCTTATCAATGTAGAGCAATATGTGATGAGTATGGTAATGTAGAGAAAAAAGGTATAGTTGTAGGTAAAATACCTAAGGGATATACATCACATTTTAGAGATCCTAAGATATTTGAGAGAAATGGTAAATATTATTTTGTTATTGGTGCTCAGACAAAAGATTTAAAAGGTAGGGCACTTTTATACAGCTCAGAGAATTTTGAAAAGTGGAATTATGAAGGTGAAATAAAGACTTCATATGATGACTTTGGATACATATGGGAGTGTCCAGTCTTGCTTAATATAGAAGGAAAGGATGTCTTAATATTCTCACCTCAAGGTTTAGAAAGAGAAGAATTTAGATATCAAAATATATATCAAGCAGGATATATAGTTGGTGAGTTGAATTTTGAAACATTAGAATTTAAGCATGGAGAGTTTAAGGAGTTAGACTTTGGTACTGATTTTTATGCTCCCCAAAGTTTTAAAGATAAAAAAGGTAGAGAAATAATGTTTGGATGGATGGGATTACCTGAAGAGGAGCAATATCATCCAACAGGAAATAAAGGATGGGTACATTGCTTAACTATGCCAAGAGAGCTAAAACTTATAGGTGGTAAGCTGATTCAAACCTCTTTAATAGAAATGAAGGAACTAAGAAAAGATAAGATAGAAACTTTAGAAAAGGTAGAAATAGTATCTTGGAAAAGTGATGATATTAGGGAAAATTCTTATGAGCTTGTTTTAGATGTGGAAAAATATGAGTCACCTATATTTGAAATAAGGCTAGCCATTGGAGAAATAGAATATACATCGTTAAAAATAGATTTTACTAATAATTATGGAATATTTGATAACAGTGCAATGGCAAAAGGATTAAAAAGTGTGAGAAAGTTTAAACTAAATAATAGTAAGGATAAAATTAAGATTCATATGTTTATTGATAAATCTGCTGTGGAGATATTCTTAGATGATGGAGAAACTGTTGTTTCAAGTAGAATTTATCCTAAGGAAGGTAGCACTGGACTAGAAATAATATCTTATGAAGGAAAGCTTAAAATTAATAAATTAGATATCTGGAGTTTAGGTAGGTTTAAATTTAATGAGTAAAGTATTATGGACAATATAAATTTGAATAATATTAGCAAGGGTGATATAATTCATTTTAGTTCTGCAACAAGATTTTAGAAGATTTAGAGGGTAGATGAAATGGCAAAGAAAACTACAAGTAATAATAATGATTTCCTTTTCCAAGTAAAGAAGAATACTTCTCATAAAATTTATCCATTACTTGTTGATTTGGTTAATGAAGGAAGACAAGATTTAGCAGAGATAATTACCAAAATAGATTATCTTTTAGAATATACAAGTACATGTATAAAACAGAAGGATTTTAGAGAAGCAAAGGAAGCTATTAAAAAAGTTGAAGATAGAATGAAAATTCTAAATGATAATAATGTTGATACAGATTATCTAGATTATTTATATGAAGGCATAAAGAAAAAGATAAAATAAAGATGAACTACTCATTTATGGATAGTTTATTTTTATTTGTTTTTTAAAAAATATGGTATTGTATTATTGAAAAGGATAAAGGGAAATATTTATGAGTAAAGTGAACCAAATAATAAATAATATGGAAAAAGTTATGGTTGGAAAGAGGAAGGTAATAGAGAGAATAGTAATTGCTTTACTTACAAATGGACATGTTCCTATATAAGATGTTTCTGGAATAGGGAAGAAACAATCTAGTCTTTTAGAAGTAATGGAAGAAAGGCAAGTTACAATAGATGGAATTACAAGAAAGGTACCAGAACCACTTATGGTTCTAGCTACACAAAATCCTATTGAAAGTAAAGGAACCAATAAATTACCTGAAGAAGTTAGGGTAAGCGATAATATAAAGGATTTAATTATTAATATAGTTACTTCAACAAGAAATAATTCTAAAATAACTTTAGGAACTAGTCCAAGAGGAAGTTAGTGTTGATGTATTATCTCATAGAATAATTTTATCTTCTGGTGCAAGAGTAAAGGGGCAAAATTCGTCAGATATAGTTTTAGAGTGTGTAAATAATGCAATAAAAAATACTAGCAAGGTATTAAATGGGTAATTGGATTTCATATATAATAATTTTAATCAAATTTAAATTTGGAATATCACTTATGCAGATGGGCGAAAAAAAATCGACGGCTCCACAGTCGTCTTGGTGATTTTTTTATTTTATGAAGAATTATTATGAATATAAGTATGCATTTAAAGAGGTGTCTAAGAAAGATTTAGAAGAAGCATATAGAGTTAATAAGGAAATTTATAATTATATAAAAAGATAAGGAAAACAGGAGGTGATTTCCACCTCCTGTTTTCTTTCCTCATTATCATGAAAAATTAACGCCTATGTCTATGACGACTATGTCTGTTAATATCAGAATCACCATTATTCATAGGATTATTCATGCCGTTCATTCCACCTTGATTTCCCATGAACATATCCATTAAAGGATTACTCATACCATTATTCATCCCGTTCATGTTGTTCATACCATTCATACCGTTCATATTAGGGGATTGTCCTTGTTGAGACATCATATTGTTGAGCATATCCATTAGTGGGTTATTATTATTCATATTTCCACCATTGTTTCCCATAGGATTATTCATATTATTCATGGGATTTCCATTACCTCTGTTCATGTTTTGCATCATACTCATGAGAGGATTCATATTGTTGTTATTATTTCTTCCGCCATTCATACCGCCCATTAACATACTTAGAAGTGGATTTCCGCCACCCATCATAGGGTTATTACCCCCCATCATAGGATTACCTCCACCTCTATTGCCCATAAGCATACTCATTAGTGGATTTCCTCCCATCATTCCACCACTAGGGCCCATTCCACCCATCATGTTACCAAATAACATGTTTAATAAAGGATTCATATTTTCACCTCAATACAGTTATTACTGTTTCTATATACTATTTAAAAACTAGGGGTTTTGATACACAAAGAATGATTTTGTTACTTTAAATATATATTATTAAATAGGTATAATATATATAAGTTGTGGTGAACATTTATTTTTCTTGTTCCGCGGATAAGCTCCAAGTGGCACCAAAACAAATAGCCACAACACTCGTACTAAAGGTAAGGAAATTATAGATTCAATTAAATTGTAATAATATCTTTCATTTATAAATAATTTTTAGGAGGCCATAAAAGATATGGAAAACTTTCATTATTCAATACCAACAGAAGTTTATTTTGGAAAGGGTGAAATTAAAAATTTAGGAAGAGAATTAAGTAAGTACGGAAAAAAAGTGCTTATGGTTTACGGGGGAGGAAGTATTAAGAAAATAGGATTATATGATGATGTTAAAAGAATTTGCAGTGAAAATAAAATAGAGTGTTTTGAATTGTCAGGGGTAGAGCCTAATCCAAGAATTACAAGTGTTAGAGAAGGAATTAAAATTTGTAGAGAAAATAACATAGATATGGTTTTAGCTGTTGGAGGAGGAAGTACAATAGATTGTACCAAAGTTATTGCAGCAGGAGTAAAATATGATGGTGATCCATGGGATATTGTTATGGATCCAAGTAAGATAGGGGAAGTATTACCTATATTAAGTATTCTTACATTGTCAGCAACAGGTTCAGAAATGGATGCCTTTGCGGTAATTTCAGATATCCAAAGTAATAATAAAATAGGACTTGGACATGAAAAAATGAAGCCAAGAGTATCAATACTTGATCCAGAATACACATACTCTGTTCCAAAGAACCAAACAGCAGCAGGTACGGCAGATATAATGAGTCACATATTTGAGGTGTATTTTAATACAACTGAAGGTACATTCATGCAAGATAGATTATGTGAAGGATTATTAAAGACTTGTATTAAGTATGGAAAAATAGCAATTGAGGATCCTAAAAACTATGAGGCTAGAGCGAACCTTATGTGGACATCAAGCTGGGCTATAAATGGGTTGTTAACATATGGTAGAGGTGGGGAATGGAGTGTTCATCCTATGGAACATGAATTAAGTGCTTTCTATGATATAACTCATGGAGTTGGTTTAGCTATACTTACGCCACATTGGATGGGATACGTGCTTAATGATAAAACATTAGATAAGTTTGTTGATTATGGCGTTAATGTTTGGGGAATAAATCCAAGTCTTGATAAAAACGATATTGCTCATATGGCAATAGAAAAAACAAGAGATTTCTTTAAGGAATTAGGAATACCATCATCTCTAGGTGAGTTGGGAATTGGTGAAGAAAAACTAGAAATAATGGCTAAACAGGCAGTTAGGTTTAATCTAGATAAAGGATATGTGCCTTTAGATTGGGAAGATGTTTATTATATTTATAAAAGAGCCTTATAGTTTTGTGGGAGAAATTGCATTGCAGTTTCTCCTTAATTATAATTAAATTGTAAACTAACAAAATAAAATAAGTTGACAATGCTGTATTCCAATATTATACTTAACAAGAAAAAGTTTTAGGGGGCATTAAAATGAGGTTGTCTATTAGAGAAATGATAATGGTTGGAGTTGGTGCAGCATTAATGGCTGTATTTTCTCAATTATCAATACCATTACCATCAGTACCATTAACGTTACAGGTTTTTGGGGTTGTAATTATATCTATTATATTAGGAAAGAAGTTGGGGACCTTGTCCATTATTGTGTTTATGTTGTTAGGTGCTATAGGGTTACCTGTGTTTGCTGGTTTTACTGGTGGATTAAACATAATAGCTGGAGCTACAGGAGGGTATATAATAGGATTTGTATTTATGGCTTTTATTATTGGATATTTTATAGAAAAAGATAAAAAGCCTTTAGCATTTATAGGTGCATACCTTGGGTTAGCTGTGGATTATATATTTGGAATGATTCAGCTTAAGTTGTTAATGGGACTCACTTTAGAAGGGGTGTTAGTAGCAGGATTATATCCATTTATAATTAAGGATTTAGTTTTAGCAGCTTTAGGAGTAATGGTAGCATTATCTATAAGAAATAGAGTTGTTAGAGTGATAAGGGTAAAATAAAAGGCATACATTAGATAATGCATGCCCCATATAAGTAATTTTAACCCGGCTACTTCTTCGTTATGGAAAAACTACTATCTTGGCCGGTATTGCATAAAAGTTATGTTGATTACCTTCTAAATGAGTAGTCAAATTTAAAACTTTTAAATTACTTACATTACTATAATTCCACAAAGAAATATTTTTATTCTAAAAGGAAGAGTGCTTTTGAAAAAATTATTTTATAAAAGTACTCTTTTTTTTATCTTTCCTTAAATTAAGTATGCAGGGAATAGATATTTATTTTTCTGTGACTTAGAGCTTCACAGGGAAGGAGAAAAATAAATATCCATCTCACCCTTTTTAAGTGAATTATTTGTAAAGTAGATGAAAGAGTTGCTATAATGAATTTGTTGGTTAGAATGGAGAAAGAGGTGATATTAGTGATTTTTTCTACACTTAAAATTAATGATAGTGATCCAATATATATTCAATTAGAAAGACATATCATAGATGGAATAAAAAAAGGTGATTTAAAAAAGGATAGTAAATTACCATCAACAAGAGAAGTAAGCAATTATCTAAAAATAAGTAGAAATTCAGTAATATCTGCATATGAAAATCTAGAAAGCGAAGGGTATATTCTAACTAAGAGAGGAAGGGGAACCTTTATAGCTGTTGAAGGAGAAAAGCAGGTATATGAGTATAATGTTGAATGGGATAACATAGTTAATAAATATGGGAAGGTATTAAGAGAAAAGGATATTATTAAAAGTGAGCCTAAATTTAGAAGAGGAATGATATCATTTAAGTCTATTGCACCAGAAAGTGAACTATTTAACTTGGAAGATTTTAAAAGGGCCTTAATGGATTCTTGGACTTATGAAGAGGTTCATTTATTAAATTATGGGTATGCAAAAGGGTATCAACCTTTAATTGATTATTTGTTTGAATATATGGGAGAAAAGGGCGTTAGTAAAGAAAATAAAGATATATTAATAACAAATGGTTTTACAGAAGGGTTTGATATTATACTTGCATCATTAACTTCTCCTGGAGATGTTATTTTATGCGAGGAACCAACTAATAATACAGCCCTTAAAGTTGTGGAGGCTTATGGCTTGAAAGCTGTTGGAGTTCCAATGGATAAGAATGGAATGGTAATAGAGGATTTAAAGAAGACATTACAGTTATATAGACCTAAATTAGCATATTTAATTCCTTCATATAATAACCCAACAGGAATAGTAATGAACTCTGAAAGAAGGAAAGAAATATATAAGATTTTTAGAGAACATTCTATTCCCATAATAGAAAATGGGTTTAACGAGGAATTATTGTATTCAAGTTCTCCTTTAGAGCCTTTAGCAGCTTTAAGTGGAAGTGGAAATGGTGTAGTTTATATAGGAAGTTTATCAAAGGTTTTATTTCCTGGGTTAAGAATTGGTTGGATAATGGGAGATAAGAAGCTCATTGATATATTAGAAAGCGTAAAAAGAGGAAGAACTATACATTCGTCGTTTCTAGATCAAAGTGCCTTTTACTACTATTTAAAAAGTGGAGCTTTTACTAGATATATAAAGAATATTAGAAAATATTATAGGAATAAATACAATTTAATAATGGAGATGGTTAATAAACATATTCCATATGAATATGTTACAGGAGAAGGTGGCTTATATATATTTATTAAGCTTAAAAACAATATTAGCTCTAGAGAGTTACTGAATCTTTGTTATGAAGATGGAGTGTTATTTATGCCAGGAGATTTATTCTATAATAATTCTAAAGGGGAGTCTTCTTTAAGGTTAGGTTTTGGAAGAGTAAGTGATGAGGATATAAGAATTGGAATAGAAATAATAGGTAAGAATATAGAGAGATTAATGAAGTAGAAAGGATTATTAAGGTGAGTTAGGTGACTGAAAAGTTATATTATAAAGATGGATATTTAAAGGACTTTACGGCAAATATAATAGAATATAAAAAAGAGGATAATACGCATTCTGTGGTTTTAGATAGAACTGCATTTTTCCCAGGTGGGGGAGGGCAATGGTGCGACTTAGGATACATTGATGAAGTGAGAGTTTTAAATGTAATAGAAGATAAAAATAAGATTTATCATATTTTAGAGAGTGAGCCTAAAAGGACAGAAAATATAAAGTGTACCATTGATTGGAGTAGAAGATTTGATGGAATGCAACAACATTTAGGACAACATTTATTATCAGGATGCTTTTATACATTATTTAATGCAAATACATGTGGAATACATATTGGCAATGAAATAAGTACTGTGGATATTGTAGGAACAATAGAAGAAGAAAAAATAAGAGAAGCTGAAAAGATGGCCAATAGAGTTATTTGTGAAAATCATAAAGTTGAATTTTTAATGACTAATAGAAAAGAAGCCAAAAAGATGGGCCTTAGAAGAGATTTAGCTACTAAAGATGATGAGATTAGAATAGTTAAAATTAATGATATTGATATAAATGCATGTTGTGGAATTCATCCTAATAATACTTTAGACCTTCAATTAATTAAGATAAAAGGATTAGAAAAGCATAAAGGAAATACAAGAATAACATATCTTACAGGTAGTAGGGCTATAAATGATTACTTACATAGAGATTTTGTTTTAGATAATATATGTTTAAGTTTAAGCTCTGGAACAGATGATGTAGTTAATAGTTTAAGTAAACTTGTAGATAACTACAATTCATTAAAAGGTGATTATAGCAAAGTAAGGGCAAAGTTAGGGGAGTACGAGATAAAAGAATTAGTTTCTAATGGGGAATATATAAAAAATGTTGTTTTGATAAATAATATTTTTGATAATGAAGAAATGAAAAATCTTAATAAATTAGCAACTGCTATATGTGAAAATGAAAATAGAATAGTTTTATTTGGAACAAGGGATAAAGAAAAGTGTAATCTTTTATTTGCATGTTCAAAGAATATGAAGGGATTAAATATGGGATCACTTCTAAAGGATTCTATAACTCTTGTAGATGGTAAAGGTGGAGGAAGTCCTTTATTAGCACAAGGTGGAGGAAAAAATGTTTTAAATTTAGAATGTGCTATAGATTATGCTATTAGAAGATTAAAAGAAAATATTTAAGGTGATACATATGGATATTATGAAAATATTAAACAATGATTTAGAAGGTATGAGTGAAGAGGAGAAACAGTATGTTAATGTCTTTTCAGAAAAATTAAAAGATAAAATTATAGAGGATTTAGTAGAGGTAGAGGAGAATAGAATAATAAGTCTAATTAAAGAAAATAAAGAGGGATATAAGGATTTAATTTATTCTATATATGCAGAGGGGATTATAGGTTATAGATCAATGAATATACAATTGCTAATTAACATATATATTGATAAGTGTGGTGATGAAAAATTAATTACTACAATTAATGATATAATTTTGTAGTTTTTTGTAGTGTATATTTTAATAAATAGTAATTAATTTGTAACTACTATTCATACCCTTAAGATTTATAATGATGGTGAAAGAAGTGGTGGAGGTAGTAAAAATGGACAAGTATAGAAGAACTAGATTAAGTAAAAAAAGAAATTCCCAAAAAAAGAAAGTAGTATTAATATTATGTTTTACATTAGTATTATTAATGATACCTACTTTTATATATATTGATTATAGATTAAAGGGTGAAAATCAGATGGTTTCAGCACAACCAGAGCAAGAAGAGGAGAAGGTTGAAAAAGAGCCTGAAAAACCAAAACTAGATAATAGTGGGTACTTAACTTTGGAAGAAGATGAAAATGCAGATAGTGCTAAAATGGTTTCAGAAAATACTAATGGTTTATTAACAGGAACTAAAACTTACCCAGTTAGAACAGATGGCAAAAAAGTTGCATATTTAACTTTTGATGATGGTCCATCAACAACTAATACACCAGAAGTATTAAAAGTGTTGGACAAGTATAATGTAAAAGGAACCTTCTTCGTGTTAGGAACTTCTCTTAAGGATAACACACAAGCACAAGAGATATTAAAAACAATAGCAGGAAGTGGACATGCTATAGCAAATCACACATATAGTCATGATTACAAATATTTATATCCTAATAGAGTAATGAATGTTGAAAATATTACTAATGATATAGAAAAAAATAATGCTTTACTTAAAGAGATATTAGGTAAAGATTTTGATACTAAAACAATTAGATTCCCAGGTGGTTACTGGTCTTGGAAGGGCAGAGAACCAATGAAAGCTAAAATGATTGAAAAAGGTTATTGTAATATTGATTGGAATGCTTTAAATGGTGATGCAGAAGGAAAGAAAAAGGATGCTACAGGATTATTTGAAAAATTAAAGAGTAGCGTAGAGGAATTAGGGCCTAATGCAGATAGTGTTGTAATATTAATGCATGATACTTATGGCAAAGAAGAGACAGTAAAAGCATTACCACAAATTATTGAATATTTACAAGGTAAGGGATTTGAATTTAGAACAATGAAATAAATATAATTAAAATTAGGAAAGGGGCTGTCGCACTAAATAATTAGTGCGTAGCTCTTTTTTTGTAAAAAAAATAAATCCCAAACTCTACGAGTTTAGGATTTATGATAAAATATTCT
>NZ_JAHAIF010000040.1 GCF_018372875.1 Clostridium sp.
CTTGATATTTCATCTAAAGATAACTTTCCGCCATAAGGATTATTATACAATCCCTTTGCTACATCATCCCAATATTGATTATACCTTAAGGCATCATCTGCATCCATATATCCGAAAGCTGATGATTTAACTTTACCGCCTTTTAATTTTGATGCTAACTTACTTCCTACAACAAACTGTGCTACTTCACCTGCTCCATACCCAAAACAATATGCTATCCCTTCTTCTTCATATGCATCTGATACTCCTTGTGCTATTCCTTCTACCAATAACGTTGGATCTTTTACCACACTAGATATACCACCTAGGAAGTTTTTTTCATACTCATAGCTATCTTTTAAACAATCAGGAACTTCTCCTGTTATCTTATCATATACAAATGCTACTGCTGATCCTGGTAAACATATTATTGATTTGCACAAATTAACTATTCCCACTAGCATATCATATATTGACATTGAAAATCCCCTGACCGTATCAATTACAAAATTTATTGTATCGCTACCAACATCAATAAATCTTTCAAATCCACTAGTGTACTTATCATATAGCCTTGACTTTACTTCCCCTTTATAATCATCATCCCTATTTTCAAAGACAACTATCTTACTATTGAAAAGTCTATTCATCTCATCTACATAACTACTTAATTTATATCCACAAGAGTTAATTTCATCCCATATACACTTCATTTTGTTATAGTTGTTTTCTTCATTTTCTACTACATCATCATCTGCAAAGGGATTTATAAAACTCCTATAAGTGCTAATATTCCATCTTAAAAATTGAACAGATTGACATGCCTCCATTATAAATTGTTGATTCCACCATATATCTGCTCTATCAACTCTCATTATATCATTCTTTTTCTTTGGAGTGATTATACTTTGCATCTCATCTGTATACCTATTCATTATATCATAAATGTCATCAACTTCTTCTAAACAGCGGTCTAAATCCTCATTTATATCTTTATATCCTTTTCTTAATTCATCTATTGCTTTTCCTTCATTCTCATCAATTTTGTTATTTACGCTCTCCAGTACTTCTTTCACTGTTTCCAATGATTCTTTATATTTCATCGTTTTTTCAGCAATATCTTCTAGTACTCCAAAGTTAAGACGCAAATCACTTTTCAACTATTCTCCTCCTAACTAAATTTATAACTTTCTATTGTTCTTATTAAGTTATCACATTCCCTCTTCATATTACTAACAAGCTCCTCATATTCATCCCTAAGATTTGAGTTTGAAAAATCCATATCTTCAAAATTCTTTTGAATACTAGTTTTCTTTCTCTCAATTTCGCTAATATAATTATTAACTAATCGTCTACAATAAGATGCCTTATATCTATTTGCCATCCACCCTATTCCCCCTCTAATTGAATACTAATACTATTATCAGTTTCCTCAAAATCCTTTATTAATGTTTCTAAACTCTTAGCATAAGCTGATAGATTATTATATAGCTTCTCTGCTTTTGTATCCCTCATATTATCTAGTGTTTCTTCCATTTTATCTGTAAAATCCGAATTCATCCCACCAAAAGCTTCTATTGTTTCATCTATAAAAGAGCTTGAGTATTGAGAAAATACATCTAAAGCCTCATTTAGTTTTCCTAATTCATTTTTTAATTCCTCTATTTCTACCTTTATCATCTGAATTTACCCCCCTTCCTTTATTTTATTGGAATATTGACTTCTTTCATCATTACTAGAAAATCCAAATGAATGCATCTTATTATCAATGATTAACTCCTTCTTCATTAAATAAATATATCCATTATCCTTTTCATCGCAGAAACCTTTGTGTATAACTTTTTCTATTAACTTAGATGTAAATTGAATAACCTTTCCTTCTCCAATTAACCCCAATGGATACACAACTCCTGCATATTGAAAATATGATTTAATATCTTTTTGATAAATAAATCTTCCAATTATCATTACCTGAGCAGTCTCTATATCCCTAATTGCAAGCCCTCTTTTTAAGTATTCAGTTTTAAGTTCTACCACAGTACCCAAAGGATATATCTCTTCAAGGATATCAATTAATCCATTTATAATTTCATTAAGTTGTAAATAATTTAAATTGATATTCATATCTTGAATTTTCAATAAGAATTCATCTTCTTGTAGCTCATATCCTAGCTTTCCATCTAAAATATACATAGACTGATTATGCTTGACTAAAGATTTATGAATATCATACAAACAGTCTATTCCATTGTTAGTTACAAGAATCCCCAAATTATATAGAGCAATCTTTTCTTCTTTATTTAAATGCTCTAAAGATTTAGTCCATTCCTCTAATAAATTCCTATTTAAATCTTCTACAGTTAACATTACTTCCACCTCATATCAATAAGTAACTAGATTTTTCACCCACCTGCATTTCCAACACTTGTCTGTTGGAAAGATCACATGGGCATATTTTTTATTTATTATTCTTTAAATGCAAACTAACCAAAATTTAAATTTCTACTTTTTATTATTAGGAGTTTTTATACTACAATATCTTGTATTCAGAATTAAATATCCATCTCCTGTCCTAATCTCTCTTTCCTTTGTCCCATATCTCAGCTTAACATTACTAAAGAAGGTTTGATTAGCCATGTAATCAAGTAATATACCATTACCACTTTCCTTAAGGGCTTTTACAAACTTAACAGAGTACAAGTTGTTCTTAAAGTCACTCTCCGTACCTGTTGCAATTGTTATTACCTTGTAATTCTTTAATATCTTAACAACATATTCTAAATAATCTATAAAACTCCTATCTACTTTTGGAATAAATTCTGCTATTCTATCAATGATAACAATTATATATGGTAACTCTTTAAGTACATCCTCTCCATTATTTTTTACAAGCTCTTTTCTTCTCTCTCCTTCTTCTAATAGAGAATTTAATATTCTTAAAGTATCTTCTTTGCTTGATCCATACCTATCACCAATATACTTAGAATATAATTTTAATCCTCCATCATTACTATCAAAAATAAAGAAAGTGTATTTTTTATTATTAAGGGAATCTAATATATTCTTTAACATATTTGTTTTACCTGATTTAGAGTTACCTATTATAGAGAAATTAGGATAATTAGATAGTGCTATGCCAATATACTCTAGAGCTTCAATATTAAATCCTATTGGTATAAATCCATTTCCATCATCTTTATTTAACTCATCAATTACCTCATTAAGTAATAATGTTTCCGGTACCGTAATTATTTTTCTTGCCTTTTTATAATCATTTAAAGAATTTACTTTGCTTATAAACTCTTTAATATCATTTAATCTTTCAAATTCCTTTTCGTGCTTTCCGAAGGTAGCAATTTGTATTTCATATCCATCATCTTCTGAAATTAATGCTCTTCCTTTTACCTTAGTTGGTTGAACTCTAGAAAGCCCTAAAATATTACTATAATCAGATTTTTCTATACAAGTTAAACACATTTTAGTTTTTATATTATTCGTTAACTTATAACTAATTCCATTAGAAGTCGAATTTGTCATTATAAAGTTAATTCCATATGCTTGTCCTTCACGCATAAGAAGTATTAACTCCTCTATTAATCCTTCATAATTCTCCTTAAACTCTGCAAAATTATCAATTAGAATTACAATTTGTGGAATTACATTGTTCGATGCTTCTATATAATTTATTAAATTACTAGCACCCATATCTGAAAATATACTCTTTCTTTTATCAATTTCTTTTCTCATCATTTTAAATAAGTTTAATACTCTTTCATTATCATCACTAAAAATTACGTCTCCAACATGAGGAGCCTCAGAGAGAGCTTTTAAAGTTCTAGAGCCAAAATCTAAAATATAGATATTTACTTCTGTAGGTCTATATTCACTAATTAAACTACAAACAATAGTTTGAATAAATGTTGTCTTTCCATAACCACTTCCTCCAACAAGAATTACATTACCATTATCTGAGAAATCAAGTTTGAATACTTCCTTTTTAAGTTTATTAGGATAATCAATTTCACCTATAATAGGCATAACTCTCTTATATCCTCTTTCCTTATTATTAAAAAAGTACTCATTATCATTAATAAGATTACATAAATCTATTCTATCTTTTAAAGGTTCTGTCCAACAACCATCACAACGCTTGTATCCTTTATATTCACTAAACTCACTTATATAATTAACTATTTCATCTAATTGTGTAATTTTCTCTTTTCCTTCATTTTCTTTAGATGAAGAATAAATAACCCTTCTAACTCCTTCTATAGATACTTCTGATATATCAATACTTTCTGACATAATATCCTCATCTAAATACTTTTCAGCCCCACTCCATGCAGTTTGTATTAAATCATAGTATTCATCATTTCCTACTTGCAAATACCCCCGACCTGGTTGCACTATATATGCAGCATCAGGCTTCTTTAGCATCTCTTTTGAATCACTTTCATCTTGAACTTTTAAACATAATTTAAACTTTGAATTACTCCAAATTTGTGCATCAACTACGCCTGCTGGCTTTTGAGTTGCTAGTATTAAATGTACTCCTAAACTCCTACCAATTCTCGCTGTTGATACCAACTCCTTCATAAACTCTGGTTGATCACTCTTTAGTTCTGCAAATTCATCAGCAATTATAATTAAATGGGGTAATGGTTCCATAGATGGATCTTTCTTTTCAAGTTTCTTATATCCGTTAATATGATTAACCTCAAACTCTGCAAATATATTTTGTCTTCTTTTTAATTCACTTTTAATTAAAGTAAGAGATCTATTAACTAAATTTCCATCTAAGTTAGTTATGGTTCCTATAAGATGAGGTAACTTTGTAAATAAGTTTGCCATTCCTCCACCTTTATAGTCAATAAGGATAAAGGAAACATCTGATGGAGAATAATTAATAGCTAATGAAGCAATTATAGTCTGTAATAATTCACTCTTTCCTGAACCAGTTGTTCCTGCAACTAATCCATGTGGACCATGAGTCTTTTCATGTAGATCTAGTGATATCAAAGTACCACTTGTATTAAGTCCTAAAGGAGCCTTTATAGCTTTTGTAACTTCACTATGAATCCATCTCCATTCTACATTTAACTCTCTTGCAGTATTTACCTTATATAATTCATATAGAGTTACTTTGCTTGGAAGGGTATTTTCAGAATAATTTTTTTTAACGTATATTGGTCCCATTCTTCTTGTAAGCTCATCTAATAATACATTTCCATAATTCTTAAATGTAAAATCTATTTTATTGCCACTATCATTAATGTCAATTAAACTACCTTTTCCATCTTCTATAACTTCAAGTATCTGAGAACATTGCTTTGGAATAAACTCTAAGTTTCCATAAACATATAATGTAGTTAGCCCTAAATCAATAGCCTTTTCCCTATCTAAATATTTAGATAGGGCCTCATTTTCTAATAATGTTGGGTCTGTAACAATCATAATATAATGAGGCTTTTTATTATAGTCTTTTTGTTCTCTTTTTGATATTAAAGAGTAAACTCCTTCTAAAATACTATGGCATGACTCTTTTCCAACTCCCATAAATCTTATCTCTCTGTTTTTACTCCATATATGTGGTAGCCATCTAATCCACATCCACTCTTTAATATTCTTTTCATTGCATAGACAAATAAAATTAACATCCTCGCTGTAATGATATACAGCAGTTTCAAATATTATGTTTTTTATTAAACTTGAAACTTTATCAATGCTACCTACGATACCTATTCCATAATTATTTTTCAAATTTATTGATATTGGCATATCTTCTATTTCTGAATATTTTTCTTTAACCTCTCTTGGTTTTAATAATAATTCATCTTCTCGTTCGCCAAACTCTTCTTTAGGAATATCTATATCAAAAGATATATTAACCCTTCCGTTTCCAAGGTATACATTTAAAAAATCTTCATCTGTTGAAGACTTTTCCCAAAGCCTTCTATCAAAAGCTTGTATAACCCTACATGCCTCCTCCATAGATGGATATAACTTATGTAACACATCAATTTGCTTATTATATAAATCTTTTATTTCTTCTTCTTTTTTATCTAAAAACTCTAAATACATTCTATTTCTTCTTTTTATTGCTTTAGAGCTTTTAACAGTATTGGCAATAAACATTATTATGGTAGATGATAATGTAACAATAAGCATACCTATTCTATACATAGGATTTCCCATTGGCATAACTAATACCATCATTGTCATTCCAATAGTAGGAATTAAATTAAGGAATGTATCTAAGCCTGGCTTATTTTCTTTCTTAGGAGGTGCAACTATTTCTATTTTATCCTTAGGGAGCTTCCATATCATACGTGGAGTCCTAATGAACTCTGGATAATTGAATAA
The DNA here is from genome assembly GCF_018372875.1 of Clostridium sp. Lineage (GTDB taxonomy): Bacteria > Bacillota > Clostridia > Clostridiales > Clostridiaceae > Clostridium. The sequence goes on from NZ_JAHAIF010000040.1 coordinate 6,343, forward strand.
GGATACTTCTTTAGAAGAAAATTTAATTTTATTATTATTTACACTTATGTTTTTTCTAGGACAGAATACCTTTTCATCTTTATATAACAATTTATATCCGCATAAAATTATAAAATCATTATCATTAAGCTCTAAATTATCAAGTACTTTATTACCATTTACATATACATTGTATTTAGAATTTAAATCATAAATTACCCTCTTGTTTTGAATTAACCTTAAAATACAGTGATAATCTTCTATTAAAAGATCGTCAATTATTATGTCATTATCTTTAGATTTTCCGATTTTTATTTCACTTATATTTTCTATATCTACTTCTTTACTATAATCTTCTTTACCACTGGAGAAATCTAAAAAGAAATTTATTTTGAAGATTTCATTTCTGTGAGAATCTAGAATAGAGATTTGATCCCCATGTATAAGTTTCTTACGTGAAACTTTTGTACCATTTATCACAAATGTTACATCATTAGAAGGGACAATTAACCAGTAGCCATCTGTTTTCTTAATAGTAATTCTAAATTCTTCTACTAATATTTTCACTTTTATATCGCAGATATTTCCATTACTAATTACAATTTCTTCTTTCCCAAATGTCTCTAAATCAATTTCATTATAGAAATATTCATTAAATAAAATAATAGTATTCTTATACTTATTACCAGCCATTTTAGCCTCCATTATACTAAAAAGATTTTGCTACCTGATGAAATTCCATAGTCAGATAAAATATCATTTCCTTTTAGAAAACAAGTAGGGTTTTCTGTTTTTATATAATATCCTTTTATATCATTTCTACCATCCATTTTTAATGCTTTTAATATACTCTTGCATATGTTTTTCACAGTAATATCCAAAGGAATTTCTAATTCGTATTCAATCTCATCATTTCCAACTTGTACTAATACAATGCCTTTATTCATTTCTCCATTCCTCCCTCATTAATTTATATATAAAATCATTTACCTTAGTATTTATTGTATCTGCATTTAATAATGTACTTAAATTGCACTTATTATTATCTAAATAACTATCATAGGTTATATATGAATAGATTTTTTCTTTTATATTCTCATACTCTTCAAATAGGCTTATATCCTTGTTTAAGTTATATTTATTTATTAATAAGATAATATTGTCATCATTTATGAATTCATCTAACATCTTACTCATTTTTACCAAACTTATATGTGAGGATTCAATTATTCCTATCAATTTATCTGAGTATTCCCCAAGTCTTTTAATAGAGTTATCTAATCTTGACCCTGAATCAATTACTACATAATCAAAGTTTGTTTCCTTTTTAATTGCATTTAAAACATAAATCAAATTGTTGCAAGTTCCATCTTCTATATCTATTGTAGAGATTATTGGATTTATGTAATATACATTTGTATTCTCATCCTTCTTTACTACGCTATCTAATACATTTTTGTCAATCTTTACTCCATCTGCTGCCTTATATAAAAGATCAGTAATAGTATTATTTCTATCACTTACGTCAAAATAAATTCCAAGAGCAGATACTTGCTCCAGGTTTATTAATAATACCTTTTTACCTTCTTTTGTTAATCTTATAGAAAACAATATAGATAATAAAGTCTTTCCTACTCCACCTATAGGAGAGAAAAATGTAACGAATCTCATTACTTTACTATCATTAAAAGATACCTGATGATTTACTGATGTATATATTTTTTTTATACAGTTACAAACAGCATGTCCGTTTTGATACTTAAATATTTGTTTATTATCAATGTCATTATTTCTTTCATTTTCAGATAACATGATAACAATCTTAATCATATTAATTTCTCTAAAATTCATTGCAAGTTCTTCGTTTATCAATAGAATATCAATAGTTCTCCCTGAATATATAAGCTTTTCTAACTCAATTTTAGATGTTACACCTATAACCTTGAAATGACTTCTATAATTTGAATTAAAGAAATTTATAACTTCTTTTACATATAAATAATCTTGATCATATAAAACTAAACTTATTTCCTTCATATTAAATACTCCTATTACCTTTTAGATACATACTAACATTAGCAAGCTTTATATTATCTCCATTTTCTAAAGGATATCGTTTATTAGGTTCAAGCCTTTCCCCATTTATAAAAGATCCATTTTTCGATTCTAAATCTACATAGAAATAATAATAATCCTCTCTTTCTATACGACCATGAATTCTACCAACTGAACTATTTCTAATTGGTATATCTACTGCCCCCTCAAGTCTTCCTAATAAATACTTTTCTTTATCTAGATTTATTGTTTTTACTCTATCGCCTTCATAAATTACTAAATTTAAATATTCAATTCTATTTGACCTTATTTCTGTAGTTTTTATAACGATATTATTTTCTTTCTTTCTTACTGAAAAGAAACTCCTCTTCTCTGTTTTATCTTTTATTAGCATATTTTCTTGTTCTTTCATTCTTCTGACTTCATCTTTTACTAAATCTAGTTTTTCCTTTATTGACTCTAACGTTCCTGTATCATCTCTAAGTTCCATTATTGCCATATCTAGGCTCTCACAATTAACACCATACTTTTTACATATTAATAATAAATCTAATAAAAATATCTTTTGATTCATGTATGCATTAGTTACTTCATTAATAAATGGCAAATATATTAACTCTATTTCTTTTGTTACATAATTGTAAAAGGTATAATTGATATTTAAAAATATATTATTACTATTTAGAAAATAACTTTTTAAATTGACTAAAGTAAATAATATGGTTCCTATAACTTGTAACATTTCTTGTAATGATATACTATTTTCTTCTATTGCATTAGAAAGTCTAATGCAATTTGTTATATCATATATCAAAGTACTACTATCATTAATTATTAACGTTTCAATTTCAATTAGTGGCAACTCTTTATTATAATTCACCATCTTTATTGCATAATCAGCTAAATCATTGTTATTACATTTTAAAATAAGCTTTATTTTATTATCTTTATTTATCTCCTTAAAACTTATATGGTCCACTGAAAACATCACCTCTTCTATAGATTTCGATTATACTTATCATCTTCATAACTATTGATCAATTCTGTATAATCATTAATTTCTTGCTCATCCTGTAATAATTCAGTGTCGCTATCTATAACTTCTGTATCATCTACAGGTATATTCTCATCATTCAATAATAATTCTGTACTATCATCACCATCTTCAACTGTTTCTTCATTAGCTATTTCACAATTAGTTTTTGATTTAGTACTTATTCCACTAAAAGATGTTATTCTAATACTTCGAGAGGTATTACTCTTAATATTCTCATACTTCTCTCCTCTACCAATTGTCAAAACCACTAACTTAGTATCCTCAACAGGTTTTAATAATACTTTAACTATTAAAACACCAAATAAAATCATTCCTACTATTCCAATTACCATCTTTATAATCTGTAAACTCATTAAAACCACCTACTCTAGATTTTTCTTTAAATATAGATATTGTGGATCATTAGGTCTTAAATTATCACATGCTTCTGTTTTATCTAAATATTCTAAAGCGCCAGCTGTGTCACCAACTGTATAACACAATGAAGATAATTTTAGGTATCCTAAATAATGATCCTTATTAATTTCTGTCATTTCTTCATAAGCTGTTCTTGCGGCCTCATAGTTATTAAGTTCAACATATATATCTCCTATATTTAGATAGACATCTATACTAACTTGAATATTTAAACATTCATTATAAAGCCCTAATGCCTTAGTTAAGTATTCATCGTACAAAACTTTATCACTAAATCTAATATTTCTTGCTTTCTCTCTATAAGCTGTAGCAAGCTTGTCCATCACTGTAAAATCCTTCGAATTAATTTTCTGCGCCTTTAAGATAACTTCGATCTCCTTATCAAAGGCATTTGGTAGTATATCAGCTCCGTAAGTATATATATCGGCAAGTGCAAGATAAGAGGTAACTGCAAATGATTTATCTGATTCATTTTGAGATATATACTCTTCAAATTTTAAAAGAGCCTCTTCGAATTTTGCTTTATCTATATTTTCTGGATAATTAAATTGATTACATATCTCCTCTAGAAATTGAAAATCCTCTCCTACTTCTTCTGTATTTTCAACTTCTTGAAAATATTCATAAGCTTTTTTATAGTTAACTTTATAAAGGTATGCCTTGCCTAGTAAATAATTAATGTTGTCATCTTTCTTTAAAGAACCATCATTATCTATAAGTTTATTTAAATATCTTATACATTCATCATTAGACCCCATAACTAAGTAGGTCTTTGCAATTTCATAATATCCTTCTTTTTCATTTGAAAGATATTCCTGTGCTTCTTTAAATTCATTAAGGGCTGCTTTATAATCCATATTATTTCTAGCCTCTATTCCATTATTAATATAAGAATCAAATTTCTTCTGAAGCTCCCTTGAATACCCTCTCCATCCGCTAAAAGCTAAAAGAAAAGAAAAAGTAAAACATATTGTTAACAATATAAGTTTCTGTATTCTCTTTTTTACTCTTGTTTCATATTCTCTCCCTAACTTCCCTATATTTATTAAATCCTCTTTAAATTCTTCTGCACTTTTATATCTTAAAGACAAATCTATTTGCGTTGATTTTGCTATTATATATTCCATACCTTCTGAAAACTCTTTATTAACACTTCTTAACAAAGGCAAAGGAAACTGGTTTTTTTGTGGTTTTATTCCTGTCAAAAGATTAAACATAGTTGCACCTAATGCATATATGTCACTTTGTGGGCTTATATTTCTAACATCATCTAAAATTTCAGGACTAACATATCCTGTTGTAGCTAAAAGTAGGCTATCATCCCACTCTTCATTTTCTTCCTTTGCTATTCCAAAATCTATTAGTTTAACTCTACCTTCCTTTGTAACCATAATATTTGCAGGTTTTATATCTTTATGAATTATTGGATGAGGCTTTTGATTATGAAGATAAATAAGCACATCACATAGTTGCTTTGAATAATCTACAACTTTATCTTCACTTATTGATATTTCATCCCTTAATATTAGCGATAGATTACGTCCATCAACAAAATCCATAACTATATATATATGTTCCTCATCTTCACTAATATCTGTAATTCTAGTAAGTGCTGGATGATCCAATTTTTTTAGAACATCAAATTCTGCTAATAGATTTGTGCTTTTTTTTCCCCCTTCTTTTTTTATAGCTTTAATAGCCCAAAAAGTTCCAAGCTTTAAGTCTTTTACTAAATAAACAGAGCCCATCCCCCCAATTCCTAAGGATTGTATAAATTCATACTTTTCATCTATTACTTTACCAACTAAATTCACTCTTATTCACCTTCATTTACCCTGTATTTAATTGCCATTACTGTGATATTATCTCTTTCCCCTTTTCCCTTAATAAGTTCAATATATTTTGTACAAATCTCTCCCATATAACCATAATCAGAGGTCTCCTCAAGTTCATTTTTCATATCCATAAATTCTCTATCACTCATTTTGTTGTAAAAACCATCACAACAAAGAATGAATAACACATCTTTATTTAACCTACCCACTAAAAAATCCGGACTAATACTTGGACCTGAACCAACACATTGGGTTAATATACTTTTCTTTACTTTTTTACTTTCTTCTATTTCACCATTTTGAATGAGTTTATTATAATAAGTATGATCTTTAGTTAATTTATTGACTGATGAACTAATAGTATAAATTCTACTATCACCTATATGACATACATAAAACTTTCTATTATAAATAAGTAAAATAGAAGCTGTTGTCCCTAACCTTATATTATTATCACTAGCATATTTTATTAATTTTCTATTCACATCTCTAATTACACAACTAAGTTCAACTAAAATATCTCTATCTACTATATTGTTTGAAACTATATTAGCTATTCTATTGTTCCACCACTTTTCTAACTCAAGAACCATTTCCTTACTTGCTAAATCACCATTAGATAACCCTCCTAATCCGTCACAAATAGCAAACAGTCCAAATTCATTATTATTTATTTTACCAACCTTGATTAGAAAGTTATCTTCATTTACTTTTTTCACTCTTCCTTTGTCACTCTTCACAACCACTTCAATAATTTCTTGCCCCATCATCTTTCCCCCTTAACGTTTAAAAATGTATGGAGCATTAGAAAATGTGACATTATCTCCATCTTTCAATTTATATTTTTCAAGAGAATTTAGTCTTTCTCCATTCAAATAGGTACCATTTTTGCTTTCTAAATCTGTAATATAAAATTCTTTTTCTATATAATTTATCTTCGCATGTATCTTTACTACTGTCCCATTTTGAATAGGATAATCTACTTTTTGTTTTAACCTTCCTATAATATATTCATCCTTATTAATAGTAATTTTCTCATTTTTATTTTCTTCGTCGCTTATCAAAAATGCTACAATTTCATCTCTATTGTTCAGCTGGTTTAATAATGTAGTTTCATCAAATTCTCCACCAATAACACTAACCTGTTCTAAATAAGTTGTTTCATCAGAAGAAGAAATGGACCAGTCATATTCAGCCTCTTCACTTTCATTTAAAAATGAGCTTCCACTAAATTCTTGAATATTTATATCATCACTTAAAATTTTAGAAGTATTAATATGATGATAATTTTTATTATAGCTGTAGCTGTCTTCCTCTATATTTATAGGTTTTTTTTCATTTTTCTTTTTTATTGTAGGCAATATCAAGAAATTAATAATAATAAAAGAAACCACTAAATCTATTAGAATTATAATTACTATGCTCAACAGCATAAGATTAGGGTTGTCCCAACTCATTTTATATAATGAAACAGACAATACACCTGTCAGTATTTGTGTTGCTATTAATAAGAAAGTTCCAGCAAGTACGTGATCAATTTTGCATCCACTCCCACTATTTACAGCTTTATTTTTTTCAATCTTTTCTGATATTGGTTTTTCTTGAATAGAATTAATTATTTTATTAAGGTTTTCTACTAAGGTATATACGTCAACAAACTTATTTGTTAATTCTCCTTTTATTTTCTTAGCAGTAACAGAACTCATTAAATTCCTGTCACCATAAGCATCAACTAATTTAAGTAAAGTTAATCTTAATTTATCTATAGGTCTAGCTGTTGTTCCAATATTACTAGGCAGATACATAAATCTAATAGACTCATTTAATGGTTCTATATAAATATAATCTTCAAATAAATACAACCTCTTTTCGTCAATATTTTTTTCCACTTCGCATTGTAAGTAATTCTTACAAATTTTAAGTAAGATTCGAACAAATCCTTTTGTGCTTAAATCTTTATTAGTACTTACATACTTTTTAACGCTCATTAATCCGCTTATATAATAAATTATTTCTTTTGGATTATTTATGTTATCAACATCTATATTTAGTAATATTTGATTTCTGCTTAGCTCCTTAATACTAATAACTTCTTTTTTATTTATAGAGTTAAAATCAATTGTCTTTCTTATTAAATTCTCTGTATCTACAAATCCATTCATAACTTTTACCTCCTTACTTCTCCTTTTATTTTACCATATAATTGAATATATTCAATTATTTGCTTTATATTGAGTTTATTTTATTATATACTTTTGTTGAGGAGGGATTTTATGATTAAAAGAAACAAAAAACTTATTTCTTTAATTGTACTTACAAATTTCTCAGTACTAAATATCATTAACACTCCAGTTATTGTAAGTGCAAAAGAAATAAGAAGCTATTCAAGTTATTCTAATATCACAAAAGAATATGATTCTAATGCTATAGAATATTTTAAACAAATATATAAGAGTAAAAATAAATATACATCAGATGAAGTAATTAATATTCAGAATAATAAGATTGGAGGGTTAAAACATATTTCCTTAGAAGTTTCATCTAGTGATATACAATCTCCCGATGGTTTAACAAATGTTGACAGTTATGTCTACTTAAATGACCTAGTTAATACTATTAAAGATAACAATGCTATATCAAAATCTTTTTATACTTTAACTAGAAACCAGAGTTTAACAACAAATGATAATACTCAAAATAGAAAAGACCAATCAGATACAGGTAGTAAGCTAGATTTTTATTTTTATCCAAATGCTGGATTACAAAACACTGATATTAATAACATTTTATTAGATGCTAAAAATTCATTAAATGATAGATATAATGTATTTATTCCTAATGAAAATTTTAAAACACAAGACTGTAATATTAGCGATTTAAACCCTAGTAATCTACCTAAAGACATAATTAATCTATTAGGTAAGGGGGAAGATAATGCACTATATAATATTAATTCATTAATTCCTGGGAACGAAAGTATTCCAAGTTTGTTAGGTATAAAGGCATATCCATTAATATCAACATCTAAACTTGAACTTAATGAAAATGTAGAATGTATAGAATTGCAGGTAGGAGACAATCATTATCTTCTAGATGAAACCCTTTTAAACAAAGACCTTTTGATGAATGATTTAAATATTGATGAAAACAGTACTTTAACTCTTAATATTTTTACAAAAGATAACGAAAATAGCATTCATACTTATTCCACTAATATTACGACAAAAAAATCAATAAAAGAAAACGACTATAAATTTAATATTAATAGCTATAGTAACTCCATTGATGAAAATGGTATAAATTATTCCTTATCAGTAACTTGTCCTGACGAGAATAAAGAAGATAATGTTTATTCAATCTTCAATTTTGATAACAATACGTCTAAGGAAGTTATAACCATTGGTAACTCTAAGCTAGAATCATCAGGCTCTGCAGATAGTACTTTAACATCTATGGATATGTACTATATGGATCTAAATGGCTACTATTACTCTAAAACTTTTAATAATTTTATTGATTTAAGTAATAAAAGTTATAATTATCAAGAAGAGATAACACTTAACTTTACCGGGTTAACTCCTTCTAATAGTTATAAACTTTTATCAATAAATGACTATAATCTTGAAACTCAATTAGATATTACAAATAATAAAGTAACAATTGAATCTTTTAACGAAAAATACTTGTTAAAAAATGGTGTTAACACAGTTACAATAACTGATGGCTCTACTACTTATATATTAAGTTTTTTATATAATTGTAACGAACTTCACTACAAGATATTAGGAAATAATCCATTAGATAATGATACTTTTAAATTAAATAAGAACTCTACTGATATAGAAATTCAATTGGCCACAAACTTTGAACTTCCAAACTCAAATGAAAATTTTATTTATTTTGGAAGTAGAGAATATCAAAATTGTATTTCAACTACTATTACTTCTTCTAACTTATTAAAGATTAAATTAACTAATTTATCAGATTTACCTGAAGATTTTCAAGATACACTTAATATAAAAATTGGTGATAAAAATATACAATTTAATGTTATTAGAGATGCTGTAATGCCTAATTTTCAACTTTTGAATCCTGATTCTGCTAAAAAGGTAGAGAATACTTACTATTTTGATAGTGATAAAATTGAGTTTAGTATTGAGGATAATAAGGGAATTGATAAAGTATTTATTACTGAAAAGAACGGTGAGCCTGAAGAACTAACCCCAAATAGTACCATTAATAGAAATTCTAATTACGAGTTTACTAATAATATTTTAACCTTTAGGAATTTGGATCCAAATGTAATCGAAAATTATACTATAGACATAATTGATATCTATGGTAATCGCTACACAGAAGTATTAAATTTATTTAGAGATACAAATACACCTTCCATAAACTTATTTGTGAATAATAATAGTGATATTAAAATTGATGATACATCATCAAATATCCTTTATATACAATCAAATAAAGTTACAGATGGTAAATTGGATTTAAGCTTCTCTATTTCTGAAGGTGGAAATTCAGATTTAAGTCTTATAGATACTACATCTATAAGATTAATCTATAATAATGAAAGTTATTCTTTTAGAAGTGAAGAGATATCTTATAATGAATTAACTAAATTATATAATGTATCTTTAGATTTACCTGATCCATATAATGTATATTCCACACACTTATTTATAAAGGCATCAGACTATGCTGGACATGAATGTTCTTCTGAAAGATTTATTGTTAAATATTATAATGACTACATTGATGATGAGGATATAAATTTTAATTTATCAAGTACTTTGTCACAAAATAACAAGAATATCTCTTCAAAATTTGATATGGTAAATGGTAACTCTAAGTTTTACATTACTAATAAATTAAAAAATAATAAATTAAATGTAAACTTTGATCCTGAACAATTAACTTCCATAAATTCAATTTCTGATATAAATATTGAATATAACTTAGATAATGACGATCCTTCTGATGACATACAAACTACAATAACAAACTCCTCTGACAAAAAGGATTTTGATTTAAAGCTTACAGAAGGAGTAAACAACTTAAAATTCACTATAAATTGCTATAACGGTAATGTTTATGAAGGAAATGTAGAAATATATTATGATACTACATTACCTTCTATTGAACTAATTGATAGTTGTGGAAATAATGTACTAGGTAATACTAATCTAAAAAATCCTATAACTATGATTAGACTAAAGGATAGTGCCTGCGTTGAAGTTGAAGATTTAGTAGTAACTTTTAATGGTACAACCCTTCAATATGATGATTTTTATATTGATCCTAATAACAATGACTATCGTCTATATAATATAGAAAACTTTACTGAAGGAAATTATACATTATCATATTCTATACCATCTTCAATTAGAAATGATACTAATAATCCATTTAATGATAAGAATAGAGATGTTATTTCAGATAATCAGTTATACATTTATGATGTAACAAATCCAACGCTTAATTCTTCAGTTCTTAAGTACAACTATAAAGATACAAAGGTTTATTCTTCTACTGATTTTATATCTGTAGGTAAGCTTGGAGATGCAACTACAGATATAGTAACAAACGATAATTTAAGTGAAAAATATGATTTATACTATGAAATTAAAGATTTAAGCGGAAATATTGTTGCATTAAATTACATTAATAATATAGAGGAATATGAAATTCCTTTAAATTATGTAGATAGGAACTCAGTAATTAAAGAAAAACTTCCAAATGGTCATTACTCAATTTCTGTAGGTATTAAAGATAATTCAAATAACTCTAGCTCTAATGATCAAACTGAAAGTAATCCAAATAATTATTTAACAAGGAAATTTATTATTGATAATAACTCACCTAATATTACTTTCTCTTATGATAATTTTCCAGAAAACAACAATATAAATAAAGACTTTAATACTACTGTAAATGTTGAAGATTATGATCTTAATTATGTAAAAATTAAAGTTTATAAATATTCTTCTATCTTTGATAAAAACCCTATAGAAATTTATTCACGAACCTATGACGATGACTCTACTAAAGAAGGAGCTAATTTTTCTAAAAGAATTGATAGTTCAATTTCAGAGTTGTCCAACTTAGATAGTGGAATATATAAAATTAAAGTTGAAGCAAATGATAGGACAAATACCGAAATAATAAAAAATAATGAATCGCAATTTATAATTTACGATAAAGAAAGTCCTATAATTACCCTTAATAAATATGAAGGTAATTATTCTAACTGTTTAATTTTCAATAATAATAATGGAATAATTACTATAGGGGAAACTCCTAACGGTACTACTGCTGCTCCAGATAATCACATAACAGTATCAGATAATTTAACATCGAGCTGTAAAATTGAATATACAGTATATAAAATTTCATATGATGAACAAAACAATATTATAAAAGAAGAAAGCTTAAATGGTATCTATAATAACGGAGTTGATTTAAGTTCATTAAATGACGGAAGATACCAAATAGAATTAACTGTATATGATAATGCAAATAATTCTTCCAATTGTTCAGGAAATTTTATAATTGATACTAATGCTCCAACTTATACAATTAATGGTTTATCTAACGTAGAAAACATTAATCATTCTGTTAATTTATCAGTTGATATTAATGACTTTGATATCTCTGAAGTTTCAGTTATACTTCAAAGCCCTAATACTAACCCGATAGAAATTAATTCTTCAGTGGTAGAAGATATAAAATTCACTGCTAATTTTGGTGAATTAAATATTAATGGTGATTACACCTTGACTATAAATGCAAAAGATAGGGCTGGTCACACTATGGAAACCGTAACTAGAAACTTTAGAATTGATACTGAAGATCCTTCTATTAACTATAAAGACTTCACAACTAGTTATCTAAACTGTAAAGTTTATAAAAATAATAATACTACTATTAAAGTAGGTACTTCATCTGATAGTGATATAGAAATATCTGATAACCTGACTGATGACTGTGTGTTAAAGTATACTATTTACTCTGATAATGGTACTATGTTAATTCCATCTACTATAATAGATAATAATTACATTAATCTAAACACTTTAGCTAATGGTAGATATAGATTAGAAATAACAGCTACTGATAATGCAGGTAATGAATCTTCAGCTCAATATGGATATTTCATCATAGATAATCAATCACCAGTAGTTAATATTAATGGGTTAAGTAATAATAATGAATCAAAAGAGTTATTTAATAATCCATTTGATTTATCAGTTAGCATTTCAGACTTAGATATTAATAATGCTAAAGTAACATTAAAAACACCAAATGGAGACTTAATAGTTAAAGAAACAGGTACAATTACTGATAAAATATTTGTTGCTGATTTTGGAAACTTAAAAACAAATGGGGACTATATATTAACAATTACAGCATCAGATAGAGCTGGTAATGATCCTATAAATATAACTAGAAGATTTAGAATTGATACCACTGCCCCTATTATTCATAATGTACAGGTTAACGGTAAAAATATTAATACATCTTCAATGAATTATACAACTTCTCATAATTCACCTATTTTTGTAAATTTCAGCGATAATCTAGATGAAGTGAATGTAATGAATCTATCAATTACTGCAACTAAAAATGGTATTACAACTTCTTTATCTAATGGAGGTTCATTAAAAGAAGATGGTGAATATATAATTTCTATTTATGCAACTGATTTAGCTGGAAATAGATCTTCTTTATATAGTTTCAACATTACAGTAGATACTGTTTTTCCTACTATTAGTACTACTGGAGTAAATAATGGTTACTATTATAATAAAAATATTACTCCTACTTGGAAAGTAGATGATGAAACAGCTTCTTTAAACGTCACTCTAAATGGTAAGCCATTTACTAGCTCTGAGTTATCAGCTGAAGGAAGTTATACTCTTAATATTAGTGCTACTGATTTAGCTGGAAATGTATCAACAGAAACTATTAACTTTGTAATAGATAAAACAGCTCCTATTATATCAATAGAAAACATTAAAAATCTAGGATATTATACCGATCCGATTACACCTATTATAAAATGGGATGATACTGATGCTATTGCAACCATACTATTACAAAATATTAACTACTTTGGACAAGAAATAAATCAAGATGGTTCTTATGTGTTATATGTTAAAGTCGTTGATAAAGCTGGTAATATTAGTGACTTATCCTATAAGTTTAGATTAAATATTTCTAAGCCTGAAATATTTGTTTCTGGAGTAAATGATGGAGATACTATCAAAGGTAGCTTCACTCCTGAATTTAAATTTAAAGATACTGTAGAATATAATATTCTACTAAATGGAAAAGAATATCATGGAGAAGAGATAACTAAAGAAGGTAATTATTCTCTTGTTATTACAGCAAAAGACGAGGATGGTATTGAAACGGTAGAAACTATTAACTTTAAAGTAGAGAGTTCCCCAGAAGCTAATACATCAAATGATAAAAATAATGATAGTACCTCTTCATCACCTTTACCATTAGCAATTGGTAGTATATTCGGACTTATTTTAATAGCTGCTTTATGCTACTACATTTATAAAAAGACTAAAAAAGATGAATAATTAAAATTAAAAGGTAATGCATCACATTTATGCATTACCTTTTAATTAACTAAGATATACTCCACAGCTTATAATATAATAAAATTCCTTATCATTATTATTTCCTAATGAAAAAAACATTGGTGTAACTACCTTTAAATTATCCTTCATACAAAATTCTTTCATTTCTTGGTATATATTTTGATAATCCTTCAACTTATCAGCCTTTATTCTGACACAAATCGTATCTCCCAAGCCATAGTAACTACTATATTCATAGCTAGTTCCTTTAATTTTTAATGAATTATAAGTTTGTATAAGAAAAGTAATATAAAACTTCTCTTTATTCGCAGCTTCAATGTAATATGTTAAAGGTCCCTTTATTTTATATCCCACTTTTGACAATCCTGTTAAAAAGTCTTTTTCTGCACTTTCAACGAGATCATAATTTACCAGGTATCTTTTAGAAACTACATTGTTATAACTCAAGCTGTCATAATAAAACTTCATATTAACCACCCCTAATCCTGTATTTCTGAAAAAATATCAACTATAGGGTCTCCATATCCGTCTAGATATACATAATAAAAAGGTTCTATTAATCTTTTATCACTTTGCTCTGCACAAAGCTTTAATAATTCTTTAGACATTTCTAAATCTTCCTCATCTACAACTCTACAACTTAAAGATGATTCTAAGCTAATTCTATTTATAAATTCTAACTGCGAATCAGAACTTAATTTCACACTTGCATTAATTGGAATATATACTTTATAAGTATTCCTTGACTCCTGCCCCTCATCTAAAATTTGATAAACTACAGGCCCCGTTGGATATAAATCATTATCAATAATAAATTTCTTTAATTCTGCCATTAGTTTAACGACTTCATCTTTTTTACACACTTGCTCTATAGCTAATAAATTGTTTAGTTCTAATGATTTGTTTTTAATTTTCATTCTGCTACACCCTTTTTACATTATTTATTTGGTATACATAGTACATTCTTTTTAATGCAAATACTCCTAAAACAGCAGTTATTAATATAATTCCATAATTTAAACCTAATAGATAATATAGCGTCCCAAAAACTTCAGTAATATATTTACCTTTATTAGCAATAGGTATCAACATTGGTACCAATGGAAGTATAAATAATAAATACCTAGGATTAAACTTATATCTATAATTTTCTTTTATATAATATCCATCAATCAATCTTCTTTTAATCTTATTATTATAAATAAGAATCCCTACATAAGTTAAGATAAAACTAATTAATGCAATAATCCAAAATATATCTAAATACCCTTCATAAACAATATTCGTTATATAAGTAATCAATAAGGATAATGTAAATATTATTGTTCCTGAAACAACACTAAGATTTATCAACCTATCAACATTTTTTTTAATTAATACCATTAAAATAAGTATAATGCTAAAAACTGCCCCCAATAAATATACTCCTATAATCAAATATAGTAATACTTTTAGTATTTCCCCACCTATAATATTTTCTGATTGTTTATATGGAAGAAATAAAATCAAACCACTTATTAGGTTAAATAATAATAAGAGAATCTTATTGCTTATTTTAGACATTTGATCTTCAAATATATTAGTAATACCATAAAACTTTTCTTTACTTAAGTTTTTCAATTCTTTCATACATTTTCTCCTCGTTAACATTTTTCTTACCAAAATACTTTTGCTACAACATTTCCAATATCATCAGTAATATCATTTATTATATCTTTTCCATGATCAACTAAAGTTTTAGGTGGTTCTCCAAATTTAATTGTAGAAACTGCAGTTGATACAATAGTTCCAACAATAGTTCCAACTGCTGCTCCCACTAAAGGTATTGGTATTAAAACTTGGCCTAAAGCTGCTGCTCCAGTAGTTATTCCTACATCTATCCCAATCTCTACTGCACTATTGATAGCTGTATCAATGTAGCCTTCGGTATTATCCCATTCCCACTCTCCTGTCATTGGGTTATATATGTTTTCCGGAACATTAGATACAACGGTTACCACCTTTCCGAACTTATCAACATACTTTAATGTATTTGAAAATTTAGTTGGTCCATTAATTGATCCTTCTGAAATTTGGTTGAATGCCTGTTTAAAACCAGCATTATTTTTAAACTGATTGACCAATTTACTATTAACAAATTTACCATCCTTATTTACAACTTTAATACCGTCTCTTATCATTTGACTTATATTTCTTCTAGAAAGGTGACTTAAACCTAAAGTCTCCAATTGCTTTCTTATTTTAGGAATATTCTTTTCATCCGTTATTAGCTTATAGACTAGCTCACCTGCTTCATTTTTTCTGACATCAAAACTTGCTCCTATTGAGTATAACTTTATAGCATCCTCTATGGTTATAAGTTTATCTGCACCCGTAAAAAATACTCCTACAGGAACTGCCATATCCATTATCATTTTCACATATTTATCTGGAACATATTTTGATGTTTCAATTACTTCATTGCTTGATATAACTTGATATTCCTTAAGTTTCTTAAAATTATCATTAGATGTAAATGTATCTATATTCACACTAATACCTTCATGGGTAGTTATTGACATCATATTCTTTATAATACTAGATATGTTATCAATAATATCAATAACATTTTTCATATCATTACTATGAGCATCATCGAATCTCTCTAATGACTTAATAACATCCTCGGCCTTGGTATTGGCATTTTCATATCCAGTTTTAATACTTGATGAATAATCACTGCCTATAGATATATAATTACTTGCATCATTTACTATTGCACTTATATTTTCATTAACTGATATATAATCATCTTTAGTATCTGCCAACTTATCTTTTAATGAATTAATGTATTCACTATTTATTATTGCGTTTTTACTTTTATCCACACTACAGCTAAAGTCATTAATAGTACCATATAGCTTCACATTAACTTCCATAAGAATTACTTTTAAAGTTTTTATAATCTCGTTATGAACCATTGAACAATATTCTTTAACATTATCTGCTGTTTTTCCTGAAAATTCTTGCAATCCTGTAATTTCTTTAAGAGATAATTCTACTTCACTAAGTATTTCTTCCTGATTTTCAATAATATCACTGAGATCCTCATATTCATTTATAATGGCATTTATATCAATTTTCATCAATTGAGCACCTACTTTTTTAAATTATTTTTAATATTTTCATCAGTTTCTGCAAATAATTTTCCAATCTCTATAAAGTTAGATATATCTTTATTTAATAGCTTACTATATTCAGATAATATGAGTTTAATTTTACCTATTGCTTCCGAATATTTATCGATACACTCTATAGAACTATTCTTTGGTGCAAAAAGAATTCCTTTATTATTTTCTATTGATCTTTCATTTGCCTTTTCTAGCTTTCTAATAACTTTTTCATATTCTTTAAAATCAATTTTAATATCTCCCAAGAAAAACTCTCCTAACTTATTAATTATCTAACATACTCTCTCTTAAGCTTTTCCAATAGCTAAGTTGGTTATTAACTTGTATAATACTATTATTTATTTCTTCTACCTTTGAACTTAATTTCAATTGAATATCTGTATAGTAAGCATTTTGATTATTATAATTATTTAAGATTTCATTTTTTAGTACTTCTTCAAATTCTTCAACTGTGTTGCCTTCCCAATCCCATGTAAAACCTAATTTATTTATTGATTTATAAAACTCTTTAAAATCATCCTTATTGCTATTAAAATAATTATTAATATTTTTTTGTAAATCATCTATAATATTTTCTACTTGAGACTTTTTTTCTTCTAAGCTATTTTTTCTTACATTTAAATTATTTATTGTAAAATTTACCTCAGCAATCCCCATCTTTACTCTCCTTTTATCATATAATTTTATTTTATTATTTTTAGCTTTTTTAGTCAATAATGTATATTTATTACAATAAAGAAAGTAATGAGCCACTCTATTTCAATTGACTCATAATCCTATTTCAGTGCATTATTTAAGTTATTTATAAATGCTTTTATACTTTCAATTGTTTTAGAACTCTTACCATCTTCAATTAGACTTATCTCGAAATTCTCTACTATCTCATTCATTCTTATTACTCCTCTCAATCTTCTTTAAGTGAAGGTCTAAATCTTTGATTTAGCCCCCTGAACTTATGCAATCCCTTAGGATTGTATTCCTAAAAAATAAAAGTTAATGCTTCTTTGATTAGAAACATTAACTCTGTTATCAGATTTAAAAGTGAGAACCAAAATTTTATATTTTGTTCTTCGAACTTTCACTTTAGTATAATATATATTTATCATTTATCTTAAATTCAGTTGATTTAGCCTTTATTTACAGCTTTTCAATCTGAATAGTATTCTTGTTCACGTTTTATAAAATCTCTCTTGCACTCTGTGAAAGTGATTCACACCAAATCATAGATTTGGGTTCTCTACTTTTCTGATGCCTTATCAGTTGTTTTTGATATACTTATCTTTATTGATGTATTGTATTTTCAGTTATTTATTCCATTGAATGATTTTATTATCTATTGATTGGTTATTTATTATAACTTCTTCACTGATTACTAATTTAGTTATCACCTGATTAGATTTTCTTTTGTTATATTATTATTTATTATCAATCTTTAATTCTTATTTATTTTATTGAAATAGACTTTAGGTCTATTTCAATTATTACTTTCCTCTAGGTTCTTGTTCCCCCCTATCCCCCAGTTCCTCTTTCCGAGTCCCAAGTTCCTATTTCCAAGTTCCATTATTTATATGTTTCATCTTCTCAATTCTTTTTATTTTTTAAGTGAGACTCTAAATTTTACATTTAGCTAGTCGAACTTACACCTACGAATGCATATGAGTTATTAATTCCCCTTGATTTCCAGTGGAATTATTGAAGCTAGTATTTCCTGGATTATCAAGTTAAACATCTCTTATATACTTGCTCCTAAGTGTGTTAGTTTTAATTGCCTAAGAACTCCTTTATCAATCACATGTATCTATTTAACGTCTAAAAAAATAATGAACCAGCCTACTTAAATTTCAGCTGATTCATTTCATCTTTTCAATGCATTATTAGAATTATGCATTAACTTTCTTTCAATAAAATCTACATTAATTATTCTTATTAAAGAGTTTAAACATTTTAAAATGCTATACGCTTAATTTTTTAGTGAGTTTATTAAAAATTTTGCAGTGAAAATCTTTTATTTAATATATTCAACTGAGCCTATAAATTTAAATTCATAGTCTTTATTATTTACATTATCTACATTTCCATCATATTGAAAATTATAAAGTAGAATCCCTGCATTGAATTTTACTGCTGATACCCCATCAACTATCTTCTCATATTTTGGTATTATTATATCACCATGTGAACATCCTGAAATAAGTTCAACTATTGAATTAGCCTCTTTTTCACGACATATTCTTTCTATCCAATCTTCATCGAAATCATCAATGTCAATATTAAAATCTTGTAAAAACTGTGATGGTAACCATTCTCCATCATCTGTATAGACAAGTTCAACATACTCTAAAAGTTCCTCATCTGATTTCGAATTACCAATCCACAACGATACATATCCTTCTTTTTCCATATTTTCATTCTACTCCTTTACTTTAATCTAAGTCCTTCTGGTAAAGAATCAACTCCACCTTTAAGCCTATAGTTAGCCCAATTATTTAATCTACGTGAAAACATATCATAGTCAATTGACGAATCAATTATACCCAACAATTCATTATGAGCTGTTGTAGAACCAAGTTGACCATGTTTTCCTACTGGATTTATAAATTCGACATCACTTATTGCAGTTCTTAAATCTCTAATTTGTTCAGCATTAACTCCCCAGTTTTTAAACTGTGGTGCACGCGAAACTAAATGCCACTCATGCATTCCTCCTGGTGCACGTAACTGTCTTTCAATTGCTCTTCTTGTTGATTTATTCTTCCACATACTATCTAATTCATCTACACTTAGTGAATTAAACCAGTCATTGAATTCACCACTCTTTACTGTAGGAACTTTTATTTTCCCCTCAGCTTTAGCCGCCCACTCAGTACCTTTAAACAAACTACTAGAATGGTTATCTATATCTTTACTCGTATCACTTATTATCTTTTTTATTTCATCTAGATTATTTGGATCTAATCCTCTAAACCTTGAATCAAAGTTCTTTATATATTCTTCAATGTTATTTCTTCCTGCTATATCATCTAACTTCTTTATAACTTCTTCAAAATCATCTTTTATTTTAGTATCACTTATATTATCTCCAACTTGTTTGAATATCTGTCCTAAGGTTGCATTCTTACAGTCTATATTGTGAACCATAAGACCTAATTCTGTTATAAAGAATGTGTGGTAGTTTTCTACTATTAGGTTATATACTTCAATTTCATTATAACCCTTATATTCTATACTTTCTACTACCTCATACTCTTTTCTACTATTTAATACCTTTGATCCCTCA
>NZ_JAHAIF010000041.1 GCF_018372875.1 Clostridium sp.
GTGTTTAAGTACAAATAATATCTAAAGGTTATTCGTAAAATAGGAAAAAAGGAGCTGTCGCTAACGGATTTTATTCCGCTAATGCGACAGCTCCATTTTACTTCAAAATCCCCGCATCTTCAAGCATCCAGTCAATGTAAATTCCATAACCTACATCTGGTTTATTTATTAATACATGAGTAACAGCTCCAACTAACTTTCCATTTTGTATTATTGGACTTCCACTCATACCTTGAACAATCCCTCCAGTTTTACTTAATAAGGTTTCATCAGTAACCTTTATTAACATACTTTTAGGACCAGGTGAATCTTGCTGAAGCAATTTCACTATTTCTATTTCATATTCTTTAGGTCCTTCTTCATCTATTGTTGTTATTATTGTAGCTTTTCCTAGTTTTATTTCATCTCTAAAAGCCACCTTCATAGGTGATGACCTCATTGGGTTACATTCTGCTTTTTTACCCTCTCCAAAAATACCACATTGAGTATTTTTCACTATATTCCCTATTGGTTTATCATCATTAACAAAAATACCCTTAAGTTCTCCAGGTGCACCCTTTTCACCTTTTCTTACACTTATTATTGATGATTGTAGAAGATCACCCTTCTTTATTGTAAAAGGTTTATTGGTATCTCCATCAGTTACAGGATGACCTAAAGCTGCAAACTTTCCTGTTTTTTCATCATAGAAAGTCATTGTACCTACTCCTGCTGTTGAATCCCTTACCCAAAGACCTAATTTGTATCCACTATTGCCTTCCTTAACAAGTGTTACTTCCTTGTTTAAGTTTTTACCATCTCTTAATAGTTCAATATTAATTTTTTCTTTATTAATTGAACTAACTTTTTTTATTAAGTCCTGTGATGTTTCAATAGCATCTCCATCAATTTTTAAAATCACATCTCCTACCTCTATGCCAGCTTCACCTGCAGGGCTAATCTTTCTATCATTAGCTATTGCTATTTCAGAAAACCCTACTACTAAGACTCCTTTAGATGAAAGTCTTACACCAATACAATTACCACCAGGTATAACTTCAATATTTTTTACTTTATGTACTGAAACCTGCTTCATTGGTATTAGTCCAAGTAAATTAATCTTTAACTTTTCTTCTTTATATTCTACCTTATTAAAAGGTCCCACATTTGGAAGTGCCGACATTACTTCCACTTCACTACTTGTATAAAGATGATCTGGTACATCTTTTAGCATAATGCATGTGGACAGAGCCAAAATCAAGATTGGAGCAATTATTACGCTTACTATTTTTAATAGTTTCTTATTCATGTCTATCTCCTCCTTCTCCTCCTTTGCTTCTGTTTTTAAGTTACCCATTGGACATGCATTATATTCTATAGTAACTTTTCTATTATAGACAAAAATTAAGTATATAATTTTTAAATATCTCTTTTTGAAAAAAATTGATACCTAGTTACAAGGTTTCGTAAAATTTTTTTCTTATTATGGAAAACAAAAAAAATAAAACCACAAACTCTTGTGATTTTATTTTTACCAATATGTTATAACTTATGTATATTAAAGATTTTTAATTTCATCTTTTTTAGACTCTGCAAACTTTAGCATCTCTTTAACGTTTTGTATGGTAGCTTCTGTTACTCCATTACCACCCATCATTGATGCCACTTGATTTATTTTATCTTCTATGGATAACATTCTAATTCTTGTAAAAGTTTTATCATTTACTACTTCTTTTGAAACAAAATAGTGATGATCTGAAAGTATAGCTATTTGAGGAAGGTGTGTTATACATAAAACTTGATGTCCTAAGGATACTTGGTACATCTTTTCTCCAACACGTTGTCCAACTGCTCCACTAATTCCAGTATCTATTTCATCAAAAATTAAAGTTGAAATTTCATCCTTATCAGCAAATACACATTTAAGTGCAAGCATTATTCTTGATAATTCTCCACCTGATAAAACTCTTTCAAGAGGTTTTAAAGGTTCTCCTGGATTTGTAGATATCATAAAGCTAACATCATCAAATCCTCTTTCATTATAATTATCCTCTAAAGTTATTTCTATCTTCATTCTTGATTTATCTAATCCAACGTAAGATAGTTCTCTAAGGATTTTTTCTTCTAATGAAGGACTATATTTTTGTCTTATCTCATGTAGCTTTTCACCTACATTTTTCATATCTTTTAAAATATGACTTTCTTTTTCTATTAATTCATTCAGTATTTCTTCAGCATTAATTAACTCATCATATTTTTCTTTTAATTTTTCATGATAAGCTAACACTTCTTCTACTGAACCGCCATATTTCTTCTTATATGTATTAATTTCATAGATTCTCTCGTTGATTTTACCAAGTCTAACATCATCATAGACTATTTCATCACCAAGGTCTCTAATATCTCTTGTAGCCTCTTCTAAACTAAAATAAGCACCTTCTAATAGTTCTCTCTTTTCTTTTAATGCTTCAAGATGATTTTCCACTGAAGAAACTTCACTTATTACCTTTGAAAGAGATTCTAAAATTGAATTTCCATCTTCTCTTTGGCTTAAAAGTCCATAACTTATCCTAAGAGCATTGTTTATTTTTTCTGCATTATTTAAAACATTATACTCTTCTTTTAGTTCTTCCTCTTCACCAATTTTTAATTTTCCTTTTTCTATATCTTCAATTTGGAATTTAGTATAGTCAATTAACTTATCTCTGTCCTCAGCACCTTTAATTTTATTAATTTTTTCTTTAATCTTTGATAGTTCTTCTTTTAAATTTAAAAATTTACTTAAAGGTTCTTCTATATCTTTTCCAATATAATTATCTAAGTATAAAATATGACTACTTCTTTGTAATAAGCTTTGATTTTGATGCTGCCCATGAATATCTAATATCTTTTCTCTTATTCTTTTAAGCTGAGTTATAATTAAACTTCTTCCATTTACTTTTATTATGCTCTTACCAGATAATAAAGTTTCTCTTGATATTATTAGCATATCATCATATTCGATACCTAACTCATCTAATACATGGTTAACATTTTCATTGTCTATTGAAAAAATTGCTTCAACGAAGGTTCTCTCTTCTCCTGTTCTTATTAGGTCCTTTGAGAACTTTCCACCTAAAATATAATCAATAGCATCAATAAGAATAGATTTACCTGCACCAGTTTCTCCTGATAGTATATTGAATCCTTCACTAAACTCAACAGTTATTTCTTCAATTAGAGCAAAATTTTTAATGTTTAATCTAATTAACATTCTACCCCACCTTTTTAACCCTTAAGATATTAAGTTTCTTATTTTAACTACTAATTCTTCTGCACCTTCAGTAGTTCTAAGCATTATAAATATTGTATTTTCACCTGCAATTGTTCCTGCAATCTCCTCAAATCCAAAACTATCAATAGCTTCTGCAACAGGAGCTGCACCTGCAGATACAGTCTTTACAACTACCATTTTGTCTATGTTTTCAACTGAAGTAGTTAAATTAGCTAAAACACTAGTTAATTTATCTGACATATTATTTTCATTTGTCTTTGGAACAGCATATTTATACTTTCCTGAAGGTCCCTGCATTTTTATAAGCTTTAGGTTTTTGATATCTCTAGATACTGTAGCTTGAGTCACATCAAAACCTTCAGATTTTAACGCTTCTGCTAAATCTTCTTGTGTCTCAATATCTCTTCCAGCTATTATTTCCAAAATCTTTAAATGTCTTTTTGATTTCAAATTTTCTCACCATCTCATTCCTTAGAATTATTTAAGATTTTTGTCCTTAACACTTTAAAATAATCATAATCTTTAAACAAAAGAACTTTAACACTTTTTTCTGCTCTTTCAACCTTTATCTTAGTTCTTTGTTCAACCTTAGTAGCTTTTTGACCATCTACTGTTAAATAAATTTCTTCTTCCCCATTTTCAGGAATAATCTCAATTTTACTTTTTCCACTTAAAACCATTGTAGGCATACTTTTTGTATGAGGACAAATTGGAGTTAAGGTTATTAAATCAAGATTTGGATAAATAAATGGTCCCCCTGCAGAAAATGAATATGCTGTTGATCCAGTTGGAGTTGCAACAATTAATCCATCACCTTTAAAGGTTGAATAAAGCTTTCCATCTACAAAGACTTGAAACTTTACCATTCTTGAAAGTGTTCCTCTTGCTACAACTACGTCATTTAATGCATGTTCTTCAATAACTTCCCCATCTTTTATGGTTTCATACTTAAGAAGCATTCTATCATCAAGATTATATTCATCTTTTTTTAATTTTTCTATTGCTCTATCTATATCTGAAATTTCTGTACTAGACAGAAAACCTAGGTTTCCAATATTGATACCGAACATAGGTAATGAAGTTTTTTTACTAATTTCTCTTGCTACATTTAGGAGTGTGCCATCTCCCCCTAAGACAACAAGTAAATCTAAAGGGGTTTTAAACTCTTCATCTTTAAGCTTAAATGAATTAAAAATTCTTATTTCCTCTAAATCAAAATTCGTTTCAAACTTTTTTTTAACCATATTTAATATCTCATCATTTTTATCTTTAGTAGGATTTATGGCTATCCCTATTCTTTTCATACTTTCCCCCAAGAAAATTATATTTCAGTATGAGATGCTTCTACAACCTTATCCACATCTTCTCTAACAAAAGTACTTTCTCTTTCTGTATCCTTAGTAAAGTAAACTAAATACTCTATGTTTCCTTCAGGTCCCTTTATAGGAGAATAACTAACTCCTAATACATTTAGATTATGTTCAATTAAATAATCAATAATTCCAAATACTACTTCTTTATGTACTTCAATGTCTCTTACAACACCTTTTTTTCCTACTTTTTCTTTACCTGCTTCAAATTGTGGTTTAATTAAAGCTACAACTTCACCATTATCTTTTAAAAGTTCTACAGTTGCAGGCATTATCTTTTTTAAGGATATAAATGATACATCTATTGAAGCAAAATCTACAAGTTCTCCTAAGTCTTCAGGTTTAACGTATCTTATGTTTGTTCTTTCCATACAAACAACTCTTTCATCAGTTCTCAGCTTCCAAGCAAACTGACCATATCCAACATCTATAGAAAAGACCTTACTAGCACCATTTTGTAGCATACAATCTGTAAATCCACCTGTTGATGCACCAATATCCATACATACTTTACCTTTTAGTGTAATAGGAAAGTTTTTCATTGCCTTCTCAAGCTTTAAGCCTCCTCTACTTACATAAGGTAATTTTTCACCTTTGTATTCAATATTAGCTGTTACTGGAACCTTTTCTCCTGCCTTATCAACTCTTCTTCCATCTACAAAAACCTTACCAGCCATTATTGATGTTTTAGCTCTCTCTCTAGATGTAATTATTCCTCTATCAACTAATAGAATATCTAGTCTTTCTTTCTTATCTGCCATAATCTACTCCTTATATTATATAAGTTTAAGCACAGTATCTGCTATTCCTTTTCCATCTAAACCATTATCCTCATATAGAAGACCTACATTCCCTTGATGTATAAATTTATCATCGTATCCTAAATTTATAAATTTACCCTTATGTCCACAGCTAGTTAACTCTTTCAATACTAGAGTGCCTAAACCTCCATTTTTCATATTATCTTCTACAGTTACTATATGGTAGCCTTCATTAGATAGTTCTCTTATTAAATCTGTATCTATTGGCTTAATAAAGGTAGCATTAATTATACTTGGGTTAACATTTTTTTCTTCTAATATTTTCTTTGCTTTTAAAGCGTGTTGAACCATTTTTCCAGTAGCTATTATTGCTACATTTTCACCTTTATTTAATGTTTCCCACTTACCTAGTTCTACCTTATTTATAGGAACTAAATTATCTATTTCATCTCCCCCTCTTGGGTATCTAATAGCAACTGGTGTTCCTTTATTTAAAGCCCATCTAAGTAAAACATCAACTTCTTCTAAGCACTTTGGTGCCATAATAGTCATGTTAGGAATCATTGATAAAAATGATATATCCATAATTCCTTGATGAGTTTCACCATCATCTCCAACAATACCTGCTCTATCTATGCAAAAAACAACTGGTAGGTTTTGTATACATACATCATGTATAACTTGGTCAAAAGCTCTTTGCAAGAAGGTTGAGTATACTGCAAATACAGGTTTTAAGCCACTACACGCCATTCCTGCAGCTAAAGTAACTGCATGTTGTTCTGCTATTCCTACATCAAATAATCTATCAGGAAACTCCTTATAGAAGCATCTAAGACCTGTACCATCTGGCATTGCTGCTGTTATTGCTACAACGTCTTTATCCTCTTTTGCAATTCCTATTAAAGATTTTCCAAAGGCTTTTGAATAGCTATTTGATGGAGATATATTAGGTTCTCCACTTTCTAAATCAAAAGGAGATACACCATGGTATTTCCATGGACTTTTTTCTGCAAAATCATATCCTTTACCTTTTTTAGTTATTGTATGTATAATTACAGGTCCATTTATCTCTTTTGCTTTATTAAACATTTCAACCATTGTTGGTATATCATGCCCATCTATAGGCCCTATATATTTTATTCCCATATCTTCAAATAACATTGAAGGTACAACTAATTGTTTAACACTATCTTTTAATTTTGATAATGAATGAATAACTGCTTTTCCCATAGAACTACTGCTTAAACTTGAATTAATGTCCATCTTAAGCTTATTATATCCTGGTTCCATTCTTAATTTATTAAGATATGATGACATACCTCCTACATTTGGAGATATAGACATTTGATTATCATTTAAGACTATAATCATATCTGTCTTATTGAAGCCAACATCATTTAAGGCTTCAAAGGCCATTCCACCAGTTAAAGCTCCATCACCTATTACTGCAACCACTTTATAATCTTCTTTTTTTAGATCTCTAGCTCTTGCCATACCTAAGGCTGCAGATATTGATGTACTACTATGTCCCGTATCAAATGCATCATATTTACTTTCATTCCTCTTAGGAAATCCACTCATTCCATCTTTCTTTCTAAGAACCTTAAATCCTTCTTTTCTTCCAGTTAAGATTTTATGAACATAGCTTTGATGTCCAACATCCCATATTATTTTATCTTTTTCTAAATTAAAACTCTTGAAAAGACTAAGTGTTAATTCAACTACACCTAAGTTAGATGCTAAGTGCCCTCCAGTTTTAGATACACTATTTATAAGAAACTCTCTTATTTCTTCCCCTAAAGATTCTAATTCATCATTATTTAGAATTTTAATATCTTCAGGAAACTTCATATTATCTAAAAACTTTGTCATATTATCATTTCCTTTATACTAATATTCTCTATCTAAAAGATTGTATGTTAACTCCTTTAGATATTTAGCCTCTACTGTCAAATCATTTAGTATAGAAATACATTCTTCTGTTAACTGTTTACAAATATATTCACATCTATCTATACCATACATTGTGACAAAGTTGCTCTTATTTTTATCCTCATCCTTGTTAGTGTTTTTACCCAACTTATCTACTGAACCTAAAACATCTAACAAATCATCTTTAATTTGAAAAGCTAACCCTAGTTTTTGACCAAAAATATCAAGCTTTTCAATATCACTTTCTTTAGCATCCCCTAATATTGCACCTGCAACAATAGAACTTCTTATAAGTTCTCCTGTTTTCTTTAAATGCATATATTTTAACTCTTCTTCTGATAGTGTTTCCTTTTCTTCACTTAATATATCTACAACTTGACCACCAATCATTCCATCAGCACCAGCTGCATTAGCTATTTCTTTTGAAGCTCTTAACGCATTATTGCCTGATTTTAGTGAATAATCCATCATTAAAATCATAGCTTCATTTAATAATGCATCCCCAGCTAATATTGCTATGGCTTCTCCAAAAACTTTATGGTTTGTTGGTTTGCCTCTTCTTAAATCATCATTATCCATTGCTGGAAGATCGTCATGAATTAAAGAATAAGTGTGAATCATTTCTATTGCAGCTGCCATAGGTAATACTTCTTTATAGGATTCTTTATATAAACTATGTGTTAATAGAAGTAGTATTGGTCTTATTCTTTTTCCACCAATATTTAAACTATAACTTGCTGCATCATAAATTTTCTTATTATAACTTCCTTTTTCCAAAAAGTAATTACTTAAATATTCTTCTATATCCCTCTTACACTGGTCAATCTTAATTACCATCTTCAAACTCCACTTCTTTTTCTTCTTTTATAATAGAAATTTTTCCTTCTAGTGTATTTAAAGTTTTATATAATTTATTAACTATTTTTACTCCCTCTTCATAGGATTTCATAGATTCCTCTAGAGAAAGTTCCCCATTTTCTAGTTCTCCTAAAACTCCTTGAAGCTTTTGAAGCATTTCTTCATAACTCTCTTTTTTCGCCATAAATCCTCCTACTTATCAGGGCTAAATTTACCTTTCACTACGCCATCAGCTAAGAAAACATTTATTTCTTTTTCATCTGACATCCTTTTTACGGTATTTATAACACCACTTTCATCCTCTATTATAGCATAACCTTTATTAAGTAGGTTACATGGATTTTGTGCCATTAAAAGATTATTTAGTCCAGATAACTTTTCCTTTTCGATGTTAATCTTGTTAACTATGTTAGAATTTAGCCTTTCTTTAAGCTTTTCTATTATCATATAGTTGTTAACAATTCTGCTCATAGGTGAATTTAACTTAAGTATTCTACTTAATGAATCCACCTTATTTTTTTCTAATTGAAGCTTATTAGCTATAATACTTCCCATTCTATTATTCATATATTCTATTGTATCTTCTATATCTGATTGCAAAGGCACAGCTATTTCAGCCCCTTGTGATGGAGTAGCTGCTCTTGCATCACTTACAAAGTCAGAAATAGTAAAATCCACTTCATGTCCAACAGCTGATATTATAGGTATTTTTGATTTAAATATAGCCTTTGCTAATTCTTCTTCATTAAAGTTCCATAGTTCTTCTATAGAACCTCCACCTCTACCTATTATTATTACATCCACTGATTTAGTTCTATTAAAGTATTTTATACCATCAATAACTTCCATATAAGCTCCAATTCCTTGAACCTTAGCTGGATAAAGTACTAAATCTACTAAGCTATTTCTTCTTCTAGAAACATTTATAATATCTCTAATTGCAGCACCAGTTGGAGATGTTACTATTCCTACTCTACTAGGGAGTTTAGGTATTTCCTTTTTTAATTCCTCATCAAAGTATCCCTCTTTACTAAGTTTTTCTTTTAATCTTTCAAACTTTATGTAAAGTTCCCCTCTACCTTCCTGCTCAATAGTATCGCAATAAAGCTGTATACTACCATTTTGAGGATAAATAGAAGCTCTTCCTCCAATTACTACTCCCATTCCTTCTTCTAAAGTAAGTTTAAGCATAATTGCTTTACTTCTAAACATAACACAGTTTATTTTTCCACCTTCATCCTTAAGAGAAAAATAAATATGTCCACTAGAATGGTATTTTAAATTAGAAATCTCTCCTTTTACAGAGAGATTATTAAGTATAAAATCATTATCTATTATTCGTTTTAAATAATTATTAACCTCACTAACAGTTAAAGTCTTAATCTTCATACTCTTCTGCCGCCTTGCAAGCATTTTTTATTAACAGTGTTGTAGTTAATGCTCCTACTCCTCCTGGTACTGGAGTTAAATGTGAAGCCTTATCTATAACTTTATCAAAATCAACATCTCCTGTTATTTTACCTTCAAAAGATGAGGTTCCAACATCTATAACTACTGCACCTTCTTTTACATAAGTTTCATCTAAGAATTTTGGTTTGCCTATTGCTACTACTAAAATATCAGCTCTTTTGCAAACCTCTTTTAAATCCTTAGTTCTTGAATGACATATAGTTACTGTAGCATTCTCCTTTAGTAATAGTTGTGCTACAGGCTTTCCAACTATATTACTTCTACCAATAACAACTGCTTCTTTTCCGCTCAAATTAATACCTAAACTTTTAATTAGGGTTACAACTGAATTCGGGGTACAAGGTAAGAAACCATCTTCGCCCATATATAACTTACCTTGTGATTCAAAAGTTAAGCAGTCTATATCTTTTTTAGGAGATATTCTAGCTACTACTTCCTTTTCATCAATACCTTTTGGTAGAGGAAGTTGAATTATAATACCATGAACCTTCTTATCTTCATTTAATTTATCTATAGTATTTAACAATTCTTCTTTAGATGTATCTTCTGGAAGTTCAACTCTCTTAAAAAGAACTCCTAAAGATGTAGCAACCTTCTCTTGACTATTCATGTAATAAATAGAACCGCCATCATTTCCTACAAGAATTGATGCTATTTGAGGAATATCTTTTTCTTCCTTTGTTCTTTTATCTACATAGCTCTTTATTTCTTCTTTTATATTAGTTGCAATTTCTCTACCATTTATAATTTGCCCCATTTTATTTCCCCCTATATGTTTTTTAGAACTTTATCTAAAACTCCATTAACAAATGAAACTGACTTTTCATCTGAATATCTCTTTGTTAATTCTAATGCTTCATTTAATGCAACCTTTTCTGGAACATCTTCTACATAAAGCATTTCGTATATTCCCATTTCTAAAATGCAAAGATTAATTTTTGAAATTCTGTCAAGCTTCCAGTTTTGTAGATTCTTTTCTATTATTGAATCTAACTCATCTCTCTTTTCATTAATTCCTTCTAATATATTATTTATGTAACCAAAATCTATACCTTCTAGACTTTCTTCACTGTTCTCTTTGAACATTTCTATAACTTCTTGTGGTGTATCTTTACTTAATGTCATTCCAAATAATAATTCTAATGCTTTTTCTCTTGAATCTTTTCTACTCATTATTTCCTCCAAATTTAAATCTATATAAATATTTATTACCTTTATTATAGACTTTATAAAAATATAATAAACGACTTTTATTATTTTATCACAAGGGAACTAAGCTTTCCACAAAAAATCACCCATTATTAACTATTTTATCATCTCTAAACCATATAGTTATATTTATTACAAATTATTCTTTAAGCTTTAATGAAAATGCTGATCCAATTTTATTTGTTGTGAAACCTATAAACTCTAACCAACTTTCTTTATTAATATCTCTTAAATTAATTTTCATTAACAATCCCTCTTAGCTTCTTTCAATAAAATTAATTACAAATCACTTATTCAATTCTTTACAACGCAAGTTATATTCAACATATTTATATGAATATATATTTTTAACTTCTTATATTTATATAAATACTTAAATACATATTTATATCTTTATAAACTCAATTTCATTTCGCTTCCTTAACTTTTAACTCATTAAATTCATTCCATGTTTCTTCATCCTCAAACATCTTGTCCACATACTGCCCCAATTAATTTAGAATTCTCATATTTCTTTAATTATTCAATTTTTACTTCTGAAGTTGATAACACATTATCTTTCTTAATACTGCATCCTGTAACAGTAATCATAAGTAAACACAGTAATATAATTATAGAAAGCTTTTTTCTCATATAATATACCTCCCACATATAACCCCATTATTTTATTACCATATTTTTTACTGACAGTATGTCTTTTTTATTTATCCTTAGCAAAATTCCACTCCAGAAAGAATTCATTTAAATAGTTTTCCATAAACTTATGTCTTTCTTCTGCTATTCTTTTCCCTTCAGTTGTGTTCATCTTATCCTTAAGCTTTAATAGTTTTTCATAAAAATGATTTATTGTTGTACTTTTTTTATTTTTTACTTCTTCTAGGGAATTATAATTATTGATACCTATATCTGGATCGTAGATAGGATTATTTTTATATCCTCCATAAGTAAATGTTCTTGCTATACCAATAGCTCCAATTGCATCTAACCTATCAGCATCTTGAACAATCTTCCCTTCTATACACTCTTGTGCTGAATCAACAATACCACCTTTAAAGGAAATCTTCTTTATTATATTTATAATCTTATCCCTATCACTTTTCTCAACTTGAAGATTCTCTAACAAATCTTTTATTTCCCCAGTTTCTGTTTTATTATCATTGGAAAACTTCCAGTCTCCAACATCATGAAGTAAAGCACACATCTCAACAATAAATATATCTCCCCCTTCTTTTTCATAAATAGCTTTTGAGGTATTATACACCCTCTCTATATGAAACCAATCATGTCCACTACCTTCATTTATAAGTTTATCTTTTACATATTTCTTTGTTTCTTTTAAAATATCTTTTTTATCCATAACTCTCCTAACTTATACTTTCCTAGACTGTAAAAAAAAGAAGCTATACCATAAAGCATAACTCCTTTTATAAACTATTCTTCTACTTTTTCTTCTTCCTTTGGTAAGTAAATATTTTGTACATAAACATTTACCCCATTAACAGTTAAACCTGTCATAGCTTCTACTGTTTTCTTAACGTTCTCTTGAACTTGGCCTACCACATCCATTATTCTTACACCATATTCAACTGAAACTTCAAGTTCAATAGTAGCTCTGTCTTCTTCCAAAGTAACCTTTACAGCTTTACCTACTGCCTTTTTTCCTTTGAAAATTTGAGTTATATTATTAGAAACTCCAGTATGTTGGAATCCTACAACTCCTTGTATCTCTTCAGCTGCTATACCAGCTATTACACTTACAACTTCGTCGGATATTTTTACAACCCCAACATTTTCTTCATTGTTGAAATCTTGCATTTTGTTCGCCCTCCTAAGCTTTGTAAAACAAAACTAAATTATCTTACGTTAATTATATCAAAATAGAAAATATATTACAATGTATTATTTTTTCACAGAAATATTAACATCACTAATTCCACAAGCACTTTGAACTATCTCTTGAATTATAGCTCCTTCTTTTTCAGTAAGTTGGTTATCTGACTTAACAATTATATCAGCTTTCTTACTATCATCAGAAATTTCACAAATAGCATCACTATATCCTTTATTCTTTATATTTGTTTCTATTGTTTTTTGTTGACTTTGTCTTAATGTTATTTTTGTAATCTCTGCTGATGCAGCATCCTTTTGCTCTTTTGAAGTTTTATCATTTTCAACTACATCCTTTAGACCTTGGATAGCTGAGGCATCATTATTTTCTCTTGTGCTTCTTGCATCTATAAAGAAATCTGTTTGACTGATTGTCTCCTTATCCTTATCTTCATCTTTCTCCCCTTCAACCAACGCTCCTGCTAAATCGGTAGTATCATTTAAACCACCATTATTTAATTTTGCTCCTAAAATAGCAGTACACACTATTAATGCTAATAAAGTAAAGATAATCCCAACTTGTTTTTTTGTCATTTTTTATTCCTCCCATCAACTTTCTATTGAATTATATGCTAAATCCCCATA
This sequence comes from Clostridium sp., assembly GCF_018372875.1. GTDB lineage: Bacteria > Bacillota > Clostridia > Clostridiales > Clostridiaceae > Clostridium. The sequence continues at coordinate 13,326 of NZ_JAHAIF010000041.1, forward strand.
GGATATACATTAACCTTTTCAACTGATATCCCATATAAACTAGATACAGCTTTTTCTATGTCGTACCTAACCTTGCTACTTTCTGCACCCTCTGCAGTAATAACAACACCTATTACCTTAGGCTTATATGTTTTTAAAATTACTGGTGAATTTCCACCAGATTCACTACTCATTACAACCTTAGTTGTGTCATTTTGTTGATTACTAACCCTCTTTCCACCATTTGTGTCTGTTTCTTCTGTTTTTGTTGTCTGATTTGTGCTATCATATGCTGCTACTTTCTCTTCTCCACTCTCAAAGTTAATCATTACATCAACTTCTCCAACTCCATCTATTTTTCTTAGAATATTTGTAAGTTCAACCTTTTGTTTATCTTCATAAGTAGATACTGTAGTGTTTACTTTTGTATTATTTTCCTCAGTAAGAACTTCATCCTTACCACTTAAAAGTCCTGGTGCTAAAATAGTAATGGCAATTAATATAAAGCCAATAACTAAAAGCACCGCAAGAATATTGCCCATATACTTGTTTTTAAACAACTTATTAACCTCATTCTTTATCTTCTTAAAATCCATTGATACCCCTCCTTTTTACAAATAATACACTACTATCTTATCCTTACTTATTTCTAATTCATCTGAAAGAAAATCCTTTACCTCTTTTTGAGTGCTATCCTCTTCCTTAATCTCCTTTTCTTCTTCCCCAATCTTGACTTCTTTTACTTTCTTAACCCCTTTATCGCTTATTCCTATACGTAATTCATTAATTTGACAAGTCATATTATCAAAATCTACTGTGCAATCAAGGTCACTTTCAAAAGTCATATCTTTAAATTCCCTTGATAACTTATTAATGCAGTTTCTATTAAAATTATCCTTAAAACTCTCCTCTCTAAGCTCCTGTGTTGATATAGCAGCTTCATCTTTATTTATGCCTTCCTCTATCTCTTTGTCATATTGATCAATAATAGATGTTAAGACTGTTTCACCCTGTGAAAAAAACTTTACAATTGGATTTAATAGTACAGCTACCAGTATTAACCCCATTACAAACTTCAAATATTTTTTCATGCTATTATCTGGTCCAACAAGCTCTATAGCAGTAATAAATATCAATGTAGTAACAAGCGTTGTTACAAAACCTTTAATTAATTCCATATCCTATCCCCCCACAATAAACTTTCCAGCAGAGGCCATGATTGCTAACAGAACAAAGAACATTAAACTTACGCTTAACACGCATGATAACAACAATACTAATGAATCCCCTGTTGCTGCAATTGTACTTGTTATTCTTTTATCACTTATTGGCTCTACAAGTGCTGCTGACATTTTATATATAAATGTCATAAGAACCATTTTTATTATTGGATATAAAATAATAAGTATTATAACCATAAGTCCAATTCCACTTATTGCATTTTTTATAATTAAGGAATATCCAGCAACTGATGTAATTGCATCTGAAAAAGCTTTACCTACTATAGGTATAAAATTATCTACTGCAAACTTTGTTGTTTTTAAAGCAACAGCATCTATTGTTGTACTAGTTATACCTCTTATAGTTAAAAGAGCTATAAAAGATGTAATTATTATTCCTTGAAGCCACACTGTCCACTGCTTTAATAATTTACACAGGTTATCTATTTTATGCTCTTCTGAAAGGTTGTTAGCAAATTGTAGAACAAAGCCTACCATAATTAATGGAATTATTACAGTTACATATATCCTTGGTATTATTACAACAGCTGCCATTACAATTGGATCTATAGTTGCTGCTTGGGTAATACCTCCTGCTAAAGCTATCATTGTAACTAAAACAGGTAAAATTGCTGCCATAAAATCTGCCACACCATTAATAACATCTTTTGCTACAGATATTGATATTAAAAAGCTTTTTGAAAGAAGCATAACCATAACTGCATAACATGCATAAAAAGCTATCTGAGATATACTTTTTGTACTAAAGGCATCCTGTAGATTTTTTAATAAGGTACATAAAATAGCTATTACTATCATAGAAATAGCAAGTTTTAATACACTACCAACTTCTTTAAATAGAAGAGAAACTACAGCCTTACCTAACTGTGAAAAGGATAGGTTACCCTTTCCATTAGTTATATAGCTTTTCACATATTCTACAGGGTCAAGATCATTCATAAGCTCAACATCTACCTTCATCTTATTGATATAATCATAAAGTCCCATTAAATCTTTATTGGTTTCAGGATCTATCATTCCCTCATCTACTATTGTCTCAATAGCTGACTTATTTTCTTCTTCTTCTGCATTAACTATAGCTGTTGGAGATATGATAGAAAAAATACATATGTTTATCACTAATAAAATCATAAGTCTCTTAAATTTCTTCATATTTACACCTACAAAATTTGTAATATAGAGTCTAATACAGCCATTAATATTGGAATTGCTAAAACTAGTATGAACATCTTTCCTGAAAACTCAACCTTAGATGCTAAACTTCCAGCCCCTGCATCCTTGCATATTTCACTTGCAAAACTAGCCAGATAAGCTATAGCCAATATCTTAAGTACTATTTGTATATAAACTGTATCTATACCTGCTTTATCAGCTATGGTCTTCAGGAAATTAACTACTTCACTAACTTGTGAAATGCAATATATAAAAATTACCACACCAGCAGCTAAAAGAATTAAAGCTGCTAGGTCTCCTCTTTTATCTTTAAAAAGTAAATATAAAAATAGGGCAACAAGTGCAAAGGAAATAACCTTTAAAATCATCATCTTACTATCACCTAGAACATAAACATTGTCTTTACTGTATTAAACAAATTGCTAATTAATGAAACTATCATTATTAATATAATTACTATTCCTGCTATATTAGTGATAGCTGCTATTTCGCTTTTTCCACTGCTAGTTAGAACCTTGTCCAATATCACTAAAATAATTCCTGCCCCACCTATTTTAAAAAGTATACTAAAATCCAGCATAATCTTCCTCCTAATCTACAATAAAAATATGGATATCATTGCCCCAAAACACATTCCCAAATATCTATAAAGTTTTGTATTCTTTTTAGATTCCTCTCCAGCTTCTTTTATATTTATCTTTAAGTTTTCTAATACTAGATTAAAAATTTTCTCTTGCCCATAAACCCCAGAGTATCCTAAGGATTTTAGAAAATCTCCTAAGATATCCTTATCTTCTTTATTCAAATAAACCTCTTCTTTAACCTCTTCATAATTTCTTTTAAAGGCTATATAAACATCTCCTATTTCACCATTTTCTAAGTCACTTGAAACATTTGATATTAATTTGTTAAATGGCTCCTTGCTTTTTTTTGATATTTCATACAAGGCTTCTGGTAATGGTGTGGTATTAAATACAACTTCATTTTGTAAAAGTAACACCCCTTTATAGCATTCGTTAAGATTTAATAACCTTTTTCTAAAACTCTCACCATAAACATAACCTGCAAAAGTAAACACAGAGAAAATACTAATTATTAATATAATCTTGACCACTTTTTTTCTCCTCCTTTGCTTAATGAGTAAACATTCTCTACTGTCCCAACACCCTCTCTGTTACTAAGCAAAATAACTCTTTCTACAACGTTATTTTCTAATAGCTCTTTAAAAACACTTCTGTTTGTTAAATCATCAAGACTTTCTCCATGTAAGGTTACAACAATGTTTACTCCTGAATTAAAAGCCATAATAAGTGCTTCAATATCCTTTAATGTTCCTATTTCATCACATATAATAATCTCTGGTGATAAGCTTCTTATGGCCATAATTAACCCTTCACTTTTTAAACAATTATCTAGAACATCAGTCCTTATTCCAACTTTCATTTGAGGTACTCCAAGATAACTAGCTGCAATTTCACTTCTTTCATCTATAATTGATATCTTTTTGCCTCCATCAGATAGATTCCTTGCAATATCTCTTAGAATAGTTGTTTTACCACACTTAGGTGGTGAAATAATCAAGGTATTTAATACCTTTTTATCTTCTACTATATATTTCATAACTTTTTTTGAGCACCCAAGTATTTCTCTACAAATTCTTATATTTAACGAAGAAATATTTCTTATAGTTTTTATTTTTCCATTATCCATAACACACTCACCTGCTAGTCCAACTCTGTGCCCTCCTCGTATAGTTATGAAACCTTGCCTTATTTCTTCTTCATATGCATATAACGAATAGTTAGAAATTCTTTGAAGTATGTACTTTATGTCTTCTCTTCTCAATATATAGCTAAGTACCACCTCACCCTTTGATGATGTAATTATTATTGGTTTTTCTATTTTTAACCTTATCTCTTGTAAAGCATTATCTTTCAAATATTCTCCTAAAGCCTCTACAACTCTAGGTGGAAACAATTTTACTATTCCCTCATCCAAAATATCCATCACTTCCTCCTCCCTAGTTTGATTCCTATATAATTTCTATTTACGTAATTTAAAAATTATAACCTTATTTTATAAAAATATGTGAACTAATTATTTTGCATATAAAAAAATCGCCAAGGCGACTGCGGAGTCGTCGATTTTTTTCGCCCATCTGCATTTCCGAAGCTTGCCTGAGGAAAATCTTGCAGGGGCATATATTTTATTTTTTATTCTTTAGGAAGAAATGAACGAGTGTATCGCTAAATTGTTGAAGTTATCCACAATTTAATAATAGATATAATTTCCTAAAGAATAAAAAAAAGAATCCTAAAAAGGATTCTTAAAAATTATTTCACTATATTTTCTCCACAATATGGACATGGTATATTATCTTCTTCTAATGCAGAGGCTTCAATGAAGATAGGTTTTCCACATTTACTACAGCTAACTTCTGTATACTCTGATTCAAATTCATCTAAATCTTCTAATGATACTTCCTCAAACAATTCTTCTTGAATTTCTGATATATCATCATCCATATACTTTAAGTTTTCAGAAAGTACAGCTTCATTTACCATAACTTCTTCAATTTTATTACTTAAACCTTCTAAAATGGAAGAAATATTGTTAAAAATGCTTTTATACTCTGATTTATCTATAGTCGAAATTTCTTCTTTTAATTTTTCTATATTATTTCTTATTTCCTTCATACAAACACTTCCTTGTATGTATTTCATAGATAACAAAAAGTTGCTAAGCAAATTGAACTTAGCAACCTTCTTAATATTAAACTCTTTCCATGTAATCGCCAGTTCTTGTATCTACTCTTATAGTATCTCCTTCATTAACGAACATTGGAACATTAACTACTGCACCTGTTTCAACTGTAGCAGGCTTTAATGCATTTGTAGCAGTATTACCCTTTACACCTGGTTCACAGTGAGTGATTTGTAATTCTACGAAGTTTGGAGCTTCTACTGAGAAAGCTTCTCCCTTATAGAACTTAATTATTGCAAACATATTTTCCTTTAAGAACTTTATAGCCTCTTCTACTTTTTCATAGTTTAGTGGAATTTGCTCATATGTTTCTTGATCCATGAAGTAGTATAATTCTCCATCGCTATAAAGGTATTGCATTTCTTTTCTTTCAATAACTGCTTCTTGGAACTTTGCAGTTGGATTGAAAGTTGTATCTGTAACACCACCAGATATAACGTTTCTTAACTTTGTTCTAACGAAAGCTGCTCCCTTACCTGGTTTAACGTGTAAGAAGTCTACAACTGTGTAAACTTGTCCTTCATGTTCAAAAGTCGTACCTTTTCTTAAATCTCCTGCTGATATCATTTAAATATCCCTCCAAAATGTATAAGTTTCAAATATAAATACCTAAAATATACGATACTATTATTGCATCTAACAATTTCCGTATACACAACAAATTTATTTTATCAGAAGAAAACTAGAATTGCAATTATTTTAGCCACTTCTGCCTAAAATTCTCCTATTATGAATATTTAAATGTAAAATTTCCATATATAGTATCTGAATATAATTCTAATGAATAATCTAAAATCTTTAGTTTATCTAAAGAGTTTATTTTCTTTAAAAACTCCCTATTTTCTCCACTTATTATGCCATTAATAATATAATCTTCTCCTGATTTATAAATATTTTTCACTTCTATTGTATTATCATTTAAGTATTCTAAAACTTCTGTAAGCGAGTATTTTTTCACTATAACTTTTTCTGTAACTGTAGGTTTTGCCTCTTCTTTTTTAGAATAAAATATAAAGTAGGACTCCATACCTATAAAAATAACTAAAACTATAGCCAGTATTTTATTTTTCATACTATTACCTCTTTGTTAGTTCTATTTTATATTTATCATCGCCAAGATAATATATATTATTTATAGATATCTTATCATCTTTACTTAGTTTTTCTAAAGTTTCCTTGTTGCTTATTTCTAGTGAGGCATTATTTTTAGCTATATTTCCTTTTATGCCATTCTTGTTTAAACTAAGCCAAAATATAACTTCATCCTTTTTTATGAAATTTGTACTCGCAGTTTCTACATTTTCTATTTTAACCTCTTCTTTAGTATTTATACTACTTAATGAAAGTGGTAATAAGATAAGTGCAGTTATTATTAAAATATATAATCCTCGTTTTTCACCCTTTGAATCTTTTATTACCTTATCATTTATATATTCTGTTGGTAGAAAATTTTTATTTATAAACTTTTTTTGCATTTAATACCTCTCCAAACTCTTTTATGATAAAAGAGTTATAACCTTCTGGAAATTCTTTTGAAATCTCCTCTTCAATGTATGTTTTTAGATTTTCTTCTCTTTCCAATTCTAGATATTTTTCAATAAACCTTGAAAGGTTATTATCTACAAAACTTCTAGATATAAATTTTTCATTACATGAAATATAATAGTAGCTATCTTTATAACTAAATAATGTTTCCCACTTCTTTTCCCTTACCTTTTTTCTAAACTTATTAAAAAAATATATCTGAATAGGCTCTACTTTAATAGATGCTGCTCCTTGACATAATTCACGTATTTTCATTCCACCTTTAACAGCATATATTATAAGTTCACCTTTTCTTCTAGAGAATTCATAATGAAACAAAAAATCTTCACTACTTCCAAAGGCTCTTTCTATTACATTTTGAATTTCTTCTTCTTTAACTTTAACTCTTTTATTTAACTTTATCTTTTTTGTATATAAATCTTCACCTAAAATTACTACTTTTCTCTTTTTACCCAATTTAATTCCCCTTAGACTTTCTAAGGAAAACTTGTATGTATTATTTTTATAAAAAATTTTTTCATTACATATTTCTATTAAATTATTTTCCACTTAACACCTCCATATTAATACCTATAACTATACGGTATTAAACTTTTTCCACTACTGTCTTCTTTTAAAATTGTATAATTTTCATCATTACCTAAAAGAAAAACCTTTTTATTTATGTCATATTTCAAAAAAACATTCTCTCTTATACATATCTTGTCGTCACTATTATTTTTCAAGTAATTTATAACAGTATTATTCACTATTAAATAATTATCTAACTCTTCTATTTCACATTCTAAATTGTAACTTTTTTTATCTTTACTATAATATTGATCAATTTTCTCCCTCTTTAAACCATTTAATATCATTGTTGCTAATACTGTAGAAAAAAATGAGATTAACATTAATATATAAATTAGATTAATTAACACATAACCTTTTTCTTTTCTTAAATGCATTTTATATACCCCTCTCCCCCTTTAGTTATTTCTACATATACTAGACTTTCTTTTTTATAAACCTTAAAATCTTCTATGTTTTCCATTATTGGATTATTGCTTACCTCTTGAACATTAGTTTCATTGTAATGAACAAGACTTAAATTATTTCCTCTTTTTAAAATTCTTTTTATCTTATAATTTTCATTTCCTATGCTTTCATATATTTCAACTGTGTCTCCACTTTTATCTACTTTAAACACATCCTCTTTAGATGAAAAGTAATCAATTGTACTAAAAGCATTATAGACTTGGTTCATTTCTCTGCTTTTCACAATTAAGTTTCTCATGTAGTTATAAGCTTCTATAGCTGTGCTTACTGCAATGGAAATTATTATTAAGGATATGCTCAAATAAATTGTTGTTTCTAGTAAGGTGAATCCCTTACTAGAATTGATATTTACAAGTTTCCCCTTACCTTTTGCTCTAATACCTTTTCACCACCCTCTAACCTTATAACAAACTCTTTTCTTTCATCACTGAATTCTATCAGCAGAAAATTGCTTTCCTCACTATATGCAATATCTAACAAGTCCTTATTTCTCAACTCTTCAAGTAAATTTTTATGGTATGGAATCTTAACCTTATTGCTAACTGCCTTACTTTTAAACTTCTCTTTATCTAAGTTGTATCTTATTTCATTTACTACTGCATGAAAACATTCATAAGTTTCTCTCTCTTCTTTTTCATTTTGTAGATATTTATTTGATGAAATTGCTAAATTAAAAGCTAGAAGTCCAATTATACTTAATATAAAAAGACCAGCTACTAATTCTAAAAGTATATTCCCCTTTGATTTTCTAACTATTTTTTCTTTTACCCACATAAACATTATTCACTGTTGGATTAATGGAGAGCTGATATTTATTGTTTCTGCTATCTTTAAGAAGTGTAGTTTTAGATTGTACTATTCCATATTTACTAATATCATAGCTATCAACTATTGGATAAGCTAAAACAAAATCTTTATCAATCATTATGCTTTTTTCTAACTCTCTTTTAATCTTAGTGTCACCTCCGGTACTAAATGTAATAACAAACTTATCTTCATATTCTCTTAATTTTATAGTTCCAATAACACCATTGTTTTTGCAATAATCTCTTCCATAACAAAAGGTGTCCTCTAACTCATATAAAAAATTCTCTATTTTTATATTTTCCTCAAAACTTTTATAAAGGTTATAACCACTAAAACTAAATGAAAATATAATTCCAAGTATGAACATTGCCGCTACCAACTCTATAAGCGTATATCCCTTCTTCAACTACATAACTCCTCCATAAATCATATCAAACATAGGTAGTACAAATATCCATATAAACACCACAACTCCAAGAGCCATAGTTATAATTAGAGTTGGTTGAATTAATGATAAAAGTTTTGAAATACTTTCTTTTGTTTTCTTTTCTAATCTCTCCTCTGCCTTTTTTACCCTTACTGTAAGTGACCCACTATTTTCACCAAGCTTTATCATTGATATTGAATACTTAGATAGGAAGCTTAAATTACTTAAACACTCACTTAGTTCTTTTCCCTTTAATATCTCTTCATTTATTCCTTTTAAAATGTCACTTAGAAATTTTATATCATTTGAATCTGAACAGTAACTAAAACCTATTGGCAAAGATACACCACTATCTAAAATTAAGGATAAAATCAGCATAAATATAAACTCTTCTAATTCCTTTACGATTTTTATTTTTCTAATGAATTGGAATCTTCCTTTAAAGTGTTTTGAAATTTGAAAAATCATTAATGGTATTATAGGTAGGTAACATAAAACACTTACTATAAACAGTATAGGATTATCATTAAAACTAAGTTTTAAATTATATAAAAATTCAGCAACTTTTGGTGCTTCACTTCCTGCATTTTTATAACTTTCATAAAATGATGGAATAAGTACAAATGCTAAAAACACTCCCAATAAAATTAAAGTGCCTATTAAAAAGCTAGGATATATTAATGCATTTTTCACTTCTTTTTTTATGTTACCTAGCTTAGAATAGAACATTTGAAGCTTATTAAAGGTTCTTCCTAGCTGACCACTGTTTTCTCCTACCTTTAATATGCCTATAAAAAGTCCTGGATATAATTCATCAAACTTACTAAACGCTTCACTTAAGCTTTTTCCTAGTAAAATATCATTACGAATATAAGCTATACTGTTTTTATAATTTTTACTTAGAGGTAATTCCTCTAATAACTCTAGTCCATCACCTATAGCTATACCATCTTCATACAAGCTTCCCAAGTTCTCAGCTATTATTGTTAAATCCCCATAGCTAATTTTCATTTAATTCTTCTCCTTCTAAAATACTTAAATAATCGTAATAATCAATTACTCCTTTTAAAAGTAAATTCCTTAAGCTATTTACCATCTGACAATTTGAAAGTAAGTCTTCCTTTTCATATATTTGGGCAAGTTCACCTTTTAACTTCTTATCTATATGATAAACAGATGCAATTAGTTGCCTACCAACGTATCCACTATTATTGCAAATACTACAGCCACCCTTTTTATATATTTTTATATTTTCTCCATTAAGATCTATAACTCCAATTTCCTCTTTACATTTACATAATAGCTTTATTAACCTTTGAGATATAATCCCTACTAAAGCATCTTTTATTAGGTATCCCTTTACTCCCATTTCTTCAAGTCTTAAATACACTTCTCTTGGTGATTTTGTATGTATAGTAGAATACACCTTGTGCCCTGTTATTGCAGATCTAACAGCCATTTTTGCGGTCTCTTCATCTCTAATTTCTCCAACCATTATCACATTAGGATCCTGCCTTAATAAACTACGTAAACCTTCAACAAAGGTAAGTCCAATTTTATGATTTAAATTCACTTGATTTATCCCCTTCATTATTACCTCAACTGGGTCTTCAAGGGTTGATATATTAATATCATCATCTTTTATTTCATTTAAAATTGTATAAAGTGTTGTTGATTTACCACTTCCTGTTGGTCCATTAACTAAAACCAGTCCATTTTTAAGTCTAATAATTCTGCTTAATGTTTGTTGCTGTTCCCTAGTAAATTTCAAATCTTCTATAGGGGTTAAAAACCTATCACTATACAGAATCCTAAGAACAATTTTCTCTCCGTATATAACTGGTACTGTAGATAATCTGCAGTTATATTTTTTATCCTTACACCACATAAAAAGTTTCCCATCCTGGGGTCTTCTTTTTTCCGTAATATCCATGCCAGCTTTAATTTTTAATCTAGATGAGATTTTTTGATAATCCTCTAAACTTAATTTTCTTACTAATGTTAATGATCCATTTATTCTAAATCTAATATTTAAACCATTTTCTTCAGGCTCATAGTGTATATCACTAGCATTGCACGCTATAGCTTCTTTAAATATTACCACTTCTATATCTTCAATCTTAAAATTTAGTATATTTTGAATTAGATCTAAAATTTCATCTTTTTCTCTATAAATAAGTTTTATTTTCTTGTTAAATAAAAAACTTAATATATCAATTACTTCATTATTGGGTGTTTCTGTTGTTGCAATATAAACATTTTTCCCATCTTCATAAATGGGTAATACTCCATACTCTTTCGCTTGATCTATAGCAATTTTTCTTGCTACCCTTATATCTATTTTATCTATTAATCTATCACTATTTGACAACTTCTCACCTCCACTTCTAGAACCTTGCCATATTGTCCACATAATATACAACAAAATAAAAAAAGGTAAGATTTCTCTTACCTCAGATTGTAGACAAAAAGCATTTTCTCAAGTTTGAGAAAATGCTTTTTGTAATTAAATTTAAAATTAAAGAGTAAATTTTTATAATACAGTTATTAA
>NZ_JAHAIF010000042.1 GCF_018372875.1 Clostridium sp.
ATAATGGATATTTATGTATATTGGGAGATGCTTTTGCATCTCCTTTTATTTTTATCTAGTTTTTATTACTATCTCTGCCTACTAAAATTATACTCTAACAAATGTATACTTTCATAGAATTGCGTACTAAAAAAATACCGCATATTCTTTTTTTGAATAAAGCGGTATTTATATGTCCTATTTATATGGATAGTAATGTGGTATTTTAGATTGGAACTCTTTCAAATTTACAATATAATTCTTATCATTAAATTCAATTAATGACATACCATCAAACTCTCCAATTTTTCTATCATACTTGCATTTAAAATATTATAAATAACTTAACTATAGCTTTTACAAAATACTTATAGTATCTAATAATGCTCGTTTAACTTATTATCTTGAATTTTTTTAACCCCCTCTAATCCTTCTAAAATTTCTTCCCTTGAAAAATTACAATCAAGTAATTTCTTATCACTAAATTTATTAATTAAGCTATAAAAATTTATTGCTATTTCATAACTTTTTTTAGTATTACGAGATTTTATAGCGTCATAAATTATATTTTCAGCCTCATTTATATTTTCTTCCATTAAATATTTTTTCACCATAATTTCTAATAAATCATCATCTGAAAGCTTCATATCATAATTCTCATTTTCTATATCAGTTGCTATAGCATCTTTTCCATCAACAATCGCAACAATCATTTTTCCTATTGCCCTTATAACTCTTTCCATGTAATCTTGTTCAAAATTCACCTAATCCCCTCCAATAGCAATACAATATTAAATCCAATGATTTAAAGTAAATTATACCATAACTCACTAAATTTCCTTGTATAATTTTATAGATTATTCAGTTCAAAATATCTTAGTATTGCGAACAAAAAAATACCGCATATTCTTTTTTTGAATAATACGGTATTTCATGAATTCAAATTTTATCTTTTTGATATAACAAATAATATCATTTTAAATTCTATTATTTATTTTTATGATTACTTCTATAATTAAAAATCATTCCGCTACTTAATATACATAGTGATAAAATAACACCGCCTATTTTTATTGGTGATGTAAAATCTCCATACAAAAATAATCCTGTTAACCCAACTCCAACACCAATCAGCAATGGATAAATGATTTTTTTTACCATATTATCTCTCCTTTCATTATCATTACCAATTAATTATACCATATTTTGTAAACATCTTATTGTTAGATTTTCAAAGATAATTTACTTCGCACTTTCTACATAGCTTGTACTTTCTTAGTATTGTGACGTAAAAAAATACCATATATTCATTTCTAAATAATACGGTATTTTTGAAAACTTATATTTAATTTTATCTTCACAATATTTTAAGATTGCTCATCAAATCTAACTGCTAAATTGGATTTTATAAAACTTTTGATAAAATTATTTCATAAGGTTCTCCAACTGGCGAAAAACCTCCAACTGCGATATATCCTAATTTATTATAAAAATGCTGTGCATATTCGTTAGATGCAGTAGAAGTCATAACATTACTATATCCTAATATTTTCATTTGTTCTTCCCAATATACTACAATCTTTTTACCTAAACCTTTTCCACGATTGTCTTCTAATAAGTAGAGCATATTTAGAAAAGGAGTATTATCCCAAAATAGATTATATCTTAGCCATCCCATAAAATTATCGTCTTTTTCCAAAATATAAACCCTATTTACCCTTATTAAATTTTCTAATTCTTGCTTACCAATATGCTTGTCATAAAAATATAGTGTATCAATATCTTTCATAGTTGCAAATCTAATTTCCATGTGTTTTCCTCTCCAAATTCTAAGTTTGTCTATTAGTTATATTATAACTAACTCACATAATAAAAAAATACCGCATATTCTCTTTTTGAATAATACGGTATTTTCATAATTTAATAATTTATTATTGTTAGATTTACTAAAAACAAATGTACATAATAAGGTATGTTTTTATGGCAATAATCTAGTTCTATCTCTTGGTATTAGAGATGCCTCTCTAACATTTTCTAGTCCTAATAGCCTAGTAGTTAGTCTTTCTAACCCTATAGCTAAACCTCCATGTGGAGGCATTCCATGTTTGAAAGTATCAATATATGATTTATAATTTTCAGGGTCAACCCCCTTATATTTCATATTTGATATTAACATATCATAATCATGAATTCTTTGACCTCCTGTAGTTATCTCAATACCTCTAAATAGTAAATCAAAACTTTTTGTTCCCTTCTCGCCTAAAGGCATAGTGTACATAGGTCTCTTTCTTCTTGGATAATTAGTAACAAATAAAAATTCAGAATTAAGTTCTTCTTTGCAATATTTATATATTTGTTTCTCTGATTCTGGGTCTAAATCACCATCTAAATCAGTTCTATCAAATTTTGTTTTTAGAATCTCTAAAACCTCATTAAAATCTAGTTTAGGAATTTCATTTAATACTTTTGGTAGCTCTATATTTAATAAATCTAAATACTCTTTACCTTCATTTTCTAATTTACCTAAAACATATTTAAGTAACTCTTCTTCAATTTTCATTATGTCATATTCATCTTTAATGAATCCCACTTCCAAGTCTATACTTATATATTCGTTTAAGTGTCTAGATGTATTATGTTCCTCTGCCCTATATGCATGACCTATTTCAAATACCCTTTCAAATCCAGCACCAATCATCATTTGTTTATAAAACTGTGGACTTTGAGCTAAATATGCTTGTTGTTCAAAATAATCAAGTTTAAATACTTCGCTTCCACCTTCAGCACCTTCTGATACTAACTTTGGTGTAAATATCTCTGTAAAATCATTGCTAGATAAATACTCTCTAACTCCATTTACAATTATATTTTGTATTTTAAATATAGAGTTTACTTTATTATGTCTTAGGCTAAGCACTCTATTATTTAGCATAGTATCTAAGTTTATTTCTAGATTTTCCTTATTTATTTCTATAGGAAGTTCATGTTCTACAGAATTTAATAACTCAAATGAATTTATTTGTACTTCAAAATTATTTAATTTATTATTACCTTCTTTTACTATTCCATCAATTGAAATAACTGATTCTAATGTAAGTTTCTCACTATATTTAGAATTATCTAAAATACATTGAACTAATCCAGTTCTATCTCTTAATATTAAAAATGTTATTGCTTTCAATCTTCTTATCCTGTGTATCCACCCCTGTATTTTAACGTCTTTATCTATATATTTATTTAATTCTTTTACTAAAATTCTTTGCATTTATAATACCTCTTTGATTTAATATTTAAAATTAAAAAAGTCCCTTGAACTATTAAAGTTCAAGGGACGACATTATCGTGGTACCACCCTAGATTTATATAAAAATTATGTGCACATTAAAATTTTTATACCTCAAATTAATTTAACGGTTAACCCGTCTTAATCTACTTAGTTTCAATTAAGATTCTCCAGAATGTCTTCAGTATTATCTTTTTTACAGAACTTCCACCAACTCCTGCTCGCTAAAAAAAATAATAATACTTACTTGTTTCTTTCTCAGAATATACTTTATTAAGTTTTATATAATTATTATTTAAAAATATAAAATTGTCAATACATTTTTAAATTATTCTCTAAAGATAAATTTTAGATATAATATTTAGTAGTGTTCACTAAAACAGATCTTTTCTTGAAAAGTCAAAATAACAATAATACATTAAAAAGTTTTATTTATTTCTTTTTGAGTATTTCATTACTATAACACCATCTTCAACAGAGTAATACTCAAGGGTTAAATCTATCTTAGGATTATTTTCAAAGAATAACTTTCTTCCTTTACCTAAAATAGTTGGTATTATTCCTATAACATATTCATCTATAATATCAGCTTTGACAAAGTTATCAACTAAGCCTCCTCCACCAAATAAGAATATGCTTTTGCCTTCGTTTTTTAATTTGCTTATAATTTCACATATATTACCACTTATAAAATGATAGTTTTCATAGTCATCTATCTTCTCAGAAGATGCTATATATACTTCTTTTCCTTGAAAATCCTTATGCATATTTTGATCATAGCAATTTCTACCCATAACCACAACATCAATTTCAGCTAGAAATTTATTATAATCCCATTTATTTTCTGTATTTAGAGTAGAATTACCATCTCCAACTATCCAATCATATCCTCCATTTTCATCTGCTATATATCCATCTAAACTTATAGCTAAATTTAATATTATTTTTCCACTCATATTATTAACTCTCCTTTAAATATTCTTTATCACTGTAGTATTTACAAAAATATAGTTTAAATTTGTTTTATAATTCCACCTTGATACAAAATATATTATAAGTTATAATAACTGACATCTTATGTCATATTAGAAAGGAATTTTATGAAAGCAGATAGATTAATTTCAATACTTATGTTGTTACAAGTACATAAGCAGTTAACAGCAAATGATCTGGCTAAAAGATTAGAGGTATCTGTTAGAACTATTTACAGAGATATTGAATCTTTAAGTTCTTTAGGTATACCTATATTTACAGAGAGAGGTACTAATGGTGGAATAAAACTGTTAGGAGACTACAAAACTACTCTAAGTGGAATAAATAAAGATGAACTCTATTCTTTGTTTATTCCTACAGGTGATAAGGTGTTAGATGATTTAGGAATTGGAAAATTAAAAGATAGTACTATAATTAAGCTTTTAGGAAATTCTTCAAGCTATCAAATGAATGAAATTAAGAATATACAAAATTATATTTTCATCGATATGTACACTTGGGGAGAAAATCCAATAAAAGTAGATACAGCTATTCTTTCTATTCTACAAGAAGGAATATGGAATAGTAAAGTCTTAAATATTGTATATAGAAAGATAAATGAAACTAAAGATGTTATACTAAATCCACTTGGATTAGTGTGTAAAAGAGGTATTTGGTATTTAATAGGCGAAAATAATGAGATTATTAAAACTTATAAAGTCAGTAATATTGAGTCTGCTTTATTGACAGATACATTATTTGATAGACCTAAATATTTTAATTTAGAAAAACACTGGAAGTCTAGTACTAGTAATTTTAAGGCCTCTATTCCAAAGCATACATTTACTTTTAAGGTTAATCCCTCCATTGTAAACAATATTAAAACTAGACAGTTTATTTCCATTAGTAATATTGTAGTTGAAGATGATAATATATATATGGATATAAATTTTGATGCTATATTTCAAGGAATTGAATTTGCATTTGGATATGGTAAAGATATCGAAATAATATATCCTATTGATGCTAGAGCTGAAATTAAGAAAAAATGTTATGAAATAACTAAGTTGTATAGTGATTTATAATTTCACTATACAACTTACCAAAGTTCACAATATATAACAATTGCGAATAAAAAATACCGCATATTCTTTTTTTGAATAATACGGTATTTTTCTCTATTCTATATATAAATTTAACTTCGTAATAATTTAAGAGTGCGACCTTTATTATAGTATAACACTAACTTAATTATCAGATTGAATTCATTATATTAAGCTTGTTACAGAACATCAAACTTAGATGTATATGTTCCTTGATGAAAATACATTTTCCATTTTCCATCAACATACTTCCATATGGAGCTACGATGTGTATATTTTTTATTTTCATTTGTTTCATTATGTTTTATCACTTTGTATATTGCCAACAAATAATCATCTGATAATTGTTCTATTTTGAAGTTTATAATTTGCCAAAACAACTCTTCATCATTTGGTTCTTGAAACACATCCCCATTTTTATAATGATATTCTTTTCCATTACTACAAAACTCGAAAAAATCATCGGCTAATAAATTATTTAATTTTTGTGCTGATTTTCTTACTTCTGATTTTACTAACTCATTTTCCAATTTCAATATATGCTCTTTAATACCATCCACTTTTATCCCCCCTCATATTTTTGCTTACTATTAAATAGTTTAATAAACAATTAACTCGCACAATAAAACAATAATTTTATCTAATCTATAAATTGGAACTTATCACTCAGCTTATTTTAATACATTAACTAGACTAAAATTAAGCTTATATATAATTATTTAAGCGTGAGACAATATTGGAAACATAAGTTTTTTATCTTCAAATATACTATAGTTCTTATTATTAATAAATAATGTAGTATCATCCTCAACTAATAAATTTTTATTGTATAAAGAAGTATCTAGTGGAGTAAATCCTAAAATCACAGTTTTAATATCCTCGTTTATAGTCATATTAAGTATATCCTCTAACTTTGATTTTTTTGTTGTAAATACATCATATACAAGTATTGTATCTCCTTCAAATTTACATATTACAATAGCATCATGCTCTTTAATATAATAAATTTCATCAGACATAAAGTCCGTTAAATAAAACATTATAAGTGAAGGATTATTTATCATACCTATCTTAGAAAAGCATAACGAATTTGATACAATATCAAATATAAATTTTTCTTCTTCTTCATTTTTTATATTTAATTTTTTAATATTTCCCCCATTAATTCTATTAAAATCTTTTAATGTGTATTGGTACTCATTAGTCTTTACAAAGCCAAATTTAGGGTAAAACTCAAGAACACTATCGTTAGCAAATAAATATATCATATCACATTTATTTTCCCATTCTTCTAAAACAATATCTATCAAAGCTTTACTTAATCCTTGATTTCTATAATCCTTATCAGTCATAATAGTTCCAAGCTGAATATATTTTTTCTTCTCACCTAAAACATAAAAATCTATTATGTTCACTGAAACATTAGCTACAACTTTATTATCAAAAGTAAGTGAATATGGTATATATAAGTTACCCCAATAGCCATCCTGATACCACTTTTCAAAATTAAACCCATAAGTTTTTTCAGTTAAATTATTTAAACTCTCTCTTAATTTATCATTGTCTTTATAGTCATATTTTAATTCATATATTTTCCCATTAATATTAATTATGTTATTCATGTCTTTTAATCCCCCATATTTTTATTCTGTGTTAATAATAGTTTATTCCAATTTATAATTTAATTCACCCTCATAAACTTTTACTAAATAAAAATAAGCCTTATTCAGTTAGAATAAAGCTTATTTTTATTTAATCTTTTTTTGTTTTAGTATAATTCTATCTATACTTTTTAAAGACAAAAAATATTTTTCTGCAAGTACTTTTTTGTTGATACCTGCTTTATATTCTTCATAAATTTTTATATTTCTCTTGTTATACTCTTCTTTTATGTTAGTATTTTCTCCCCATTTTTTCTTACTATCACTTTTTTTAGGAATATATATGTATTCTCCATCAACATACTGTTGAATTGCTTCTAATACATCCCTTGGGAAAATGTCACTAGCCTTTTTATAATACATAGCGTTGCAATGCTCCTCCTATTGTTAAACTTATTAGGATTCGCAAAGGCTATTATTTATATCAATTGTAAATGCAATAGCCTCTGCTATGCATTTTTAATAAGTTTCATCATATATACTCCCCCCGTTACTTGATAAATTCTAAATTCTAATTTATCTGCTTTCTTTCTTGCCTTCATAATCTATTACAGAGCCAATCAAAATTCCAAGCAACATTCCAAATCCTGCACTAATACCAATGCTAAATCCTGCATTAAACTTAAAAATCATCCATAAAAGAATTCCTATACAAGCACCAGTAACAAATCCAAGAACTAAAAATATAGTTAGATATTTATATTCATTTATCATCTCATATTTCCTCCTCATCTTATAACTACTTTTATATATTTATCTATTAGTTAAACTATAATTTTGCTATACATTTATATCTGGAACTTGCCCATCATGAGCTAACCATTTACAATCAGTTATCTCCATATTTGTAAATATTGCTTTAAATGATGAATTTTCTGGACTACAAGCATAAATACCAAATTTAATATTACTATTACCCTTCCACATATGAAATACACGCATCTGACTATAATTAATTCCATCAATAGATGATTCTATACAATAATCATCCTCTCTACGACTAAATCTATACCACATAGATTTAATTGATGAATCAATAGCTGTAGTAGCCCAATCAGAGTAACCATTATTCGTAACAACACTTCCTAAATGTTGAAAATCTTCATTTTCATATTCAATAGAACATTTAAACCAATTTTCACTATCTAAATACATAACTACTCCACATTGGTCAAAACGGTGATTGCTTTCAAATTCAGTCTTTACTATAAAAGAAAAGTATTTTTCATCAGTATTAATTTGTAACACTGGAGCATTATCATTCCTAAAATTATAATATGTTCTTTGCCATAAATCAGTATAAGGTTCTGTAATAATTTCTATTTTATTTTCATTAATAAAATAGTTTTTAGGCTCTCTTATCCATTTTAAATCTTTAATATTAAATTTCATATCTTTTCTTTCTCCCTTATAAATTCTAATTTACCTAATAAATATAAATATTTCTATATGATAAAATTATACTATTTGTTTATAACAACCTCAATATTCTATATTTTCATTGCTATTATTCTCTATATAACAATATCCAAGTTCAATACACTCATTCCAACATTTCTTAACATAAATCGAGTAGGAGGTAGATAATTATTTTATCTCCTTCACTACATTCAATTGCATCAGTATATATAAATCTTCTTCATCATCAATCCTCCCTAAAATATAAAAACTTCTATATGCAATCTAATTACACATAGAAGTTTCTTGTAAGTAATATCTTTTATTCAACATATTATTCTTAACTATAATATAAGATTTATTTCGTAATAGATTAAAATTGCGCCTGTAAAACTATTAAAATAACAACACAATCTTATTTATTTAATTTTTCTACCTCATCAGCTTTAAAGTCGAAAAGTTTTCCGCAATCTAGGCACACCTTTGCAGATATGGATGATTCCCTTGGAAACATAAATTTAGAAGATTCTGCTTTAAATATAACTCCATACATATTTGTTATTTTACCACTTTCAATTCTGTCACTACCACAATCTGAACATACCATAGTAATTTCCCCCTTTTAAAATCTCAACTACATATTTGATTTTACCCATTATAAGATATTAAATTTCTTGTGATTACAAGTATTTTTAAATAGTATCCACTATAAATTCCCCTTTATTCTTCTCCATATAATACATTTATTCATTACTTCATATTTTTATTGTACCATATTATTCTATTTTAAATAAATATATCAAGTTACTATTTTACAATAGATTAAATTCTTTACATAAAAACTCTTACCTGTATATTTAAATACAAGTAAGAGTTTTAAATATCATATACTTTTTACACTTACAATTTCAGTAAAACCTCACTTATTTTCACCCTGTGCAAGTTCAGCTAACTAAATCAAAGATTTAGAGCTTCACTTATGATACGCTTCACTATACATTATTCTAATCTAAACCACTAACCAAAATCTTCTGCCCCACATAAATTAAATTCCTATCCTTTATCCCATTAATCTCAACCAATCTCTCAACACTAACTCCATACTTCCTACTTATCCCCCAAAGAGTATCCCCCTTCTGTACCACATGATACTTAGGAAAGCTTGTCCCACCTAGATTCCCTTCAACACCACTAAAACCAATCCCATAAAACCTACATACTCCCCTAAATATAGCATCAGCCATCTTTTCACTATCATACCCATTCATATCCCTAGCAGAATCAACAAATGCACACTCCACAATGATAGCTGGCATAGTTGTGTTATTTATAACATAAAGATTCCTTCTGTCCTTAACTCCCCTATTCCTAAATCCAAGCTTACAAACTTCTTCTAAAATAACCTTACTTAACCTTTCAGATAAAGCATTCTGTTGCCCACCTTTTATACATAAACACTCACTTCCATATCCTCCTGGACAAGCATTATGATGAATAGAAATAAAAATATCCACCTTCCCATAATTAGCAGTTCTACATCTTTTACTTAAGCTATCCCTATGACTACTAGCTGAAGAGGGTAAACATTCCACCACCTTAATTCCTACCCCTTTGAACTTACTAATTAAAGCTCTTCCAACTAATAAATTAAGCTCATCTTCCCTCCTTATTCCTATAGCTCCAACATCACACCTTAAGTTATGGCCAATATCAATTCCAATACAATTTAATTTCATTAAAAACACCTCCAAATGTGATATATGCAAGAACTGCATATATAATAAAAGAGGTGGTATTTATGGATTATAAGTATATAGAAAGCTTAGTTAAATTAGCAAAGGAAAAGGATATTGAAGCCCAAGAGCTTCTTGTTGAAGAATTTAAACCAATAATATATGGACTAACAAAAAAAATCTCTGCTTCTGGATATGAAAGAGAAGATCTTATTATATAATATTTAAGACCTGGAACTGCTTCAGGTCTTTTCTAATTAAAATTTAAAATTCCCAACAACCTTTGTTGTTTCTTCAATGTATTCATCAGTTATCCTATCAATTCTCTCACAAATAGATTTCAAATTGCAGCTCTCACAATCAGAAATAATATTCCAATCTAATAGTGAACAATCCATATCATCATCCAATGTTGAATTTCTTATAGCCAAAGCTATCTCCTTCTTATCGTAGCGATCAAACTCTTCAGCTCTCAATTTAATTTTATCTTCCATGATAAATCCCTCCAAAATTTATTTTCAAATAAAATATATGCATTTTTAGAATTTATCTCATAAAAATCCCTTCAAACCCGCATTTTTACTATAACTTCTTAAGTTCTTTTCTTCTTAAGTTCTTTTCTTCTTAACTTCTTAAGAACTTAAGAACTTATCTTTTTGCATATAAAATTTATAGAAAAACAATTTGGAGGTTTGAGATGTCAAGAAGAAGTTCAACCTGTCACTAAAATAAACTTTACTCCCCATTCCCTGGAAGATAATAGACATAACCCTCAACCAAATGGTATTACCCCTCCTATAGATGGAGAATTTTTTGAAGTCCGTATATCTTATTCCTTTCGAAAATCTACTTTAATAAAACTTAATCAAATTAAAGGTACTAGTTCTGACTACAATATTTATATGAATACTATTATAGATAGTGCTATCTGCTTTTACTATGATCATGTAATAAAAAAAGTTGAGATTAGCCTTTCTCAACTTTTTCTTCTAAACTAACTTTTCAATTGCAGAATTTCATAGTATTGTGACATAAAAAATACCGCATATTCTTTTTTGAATAATACGGTATTTAAACTAATTTAATATTTATATTGTTTAATATCATTCTTCTTTTTCAGTAACTGTTTTAAACTTATAAAGTAATCCTATCAAAACAATTGATAGTCCAAATATTGAGTCTAGAATTAATTCTTTAATATCACTATTCATACCAAAAAATATTCTTATCTCTTCTGAAAACAGTATAATTATCAAACCACAAACTATAAAGGTAATGTTTTTATGTTTCAAAATATATTTCCACATACTTTCCTCCCATCAAATTGTAACCCAATACAATTATAACATATTTTGTAAATACCGTACTATTCAATTTTCAAAGAACACTTATGTCATACTTTCTACATGTTATTAATTATTTTTCTTTTTCTTACTAACTACTACCCCATATCCAATGGCTGTAGAAATACAGATGATTAATGTTATAACTTGCCATGATGACCATCCACCAAACCCCATATACTTTACCTCCTAAAATCTCATTATAAATTATATTTTAATATTCTATTCAAAGTAAAATAACTCTTCAAACTTTTTATCTAATGCAATACAAAGTATCAATGCAAGTCTTGCAGTTGGGTTAAACTGCCCTGTTTCAATAGAACTTATTGTATTACGTGATACTCCTACTAACTTAGCTAAATCATTCTGCGAAAGACCTCTTTCAGCCCTTGCCACTTTTAACCTATTTTTCAATATCAAGCTTTCATCCATAACCTAGTTACCTCAATGTGATAAATATAAATTTTACTGTAAATAATATTGAAGAAATACTTGCTGCTATTGTCGTAATAAGATATACTCCTTTTTTTGTAAAACAAAACTTTCCATAAGCTTCACCAGCCATAAATATCCAAAAAAGCGGAGATATAGCGTAAAACGTCCTAGGATCACCTAAAAACAAATTAAATATAGCAATAAATATAAATAATATTGAAAATGCAATAACTCCTATCTTACGCCCTCGATTCTCTGCATATTCTATACCTTCATCATTATTAGATTGTCGACTTTTTTGTAAAATTTCATCCTTCTTCATAAATCCCCCTTGTAAAGTTTTATATTCATTTTGACAAGTTTTATTGTCAATTGAATTATAATACTTTCATTAGTTATATGTCAATATTTCACTAATAGTCTATAGAAGATAAACTATTGCTATATTAACTCTATTAATAAAATATTAATACCGCATTATTCAATTTTCAAAGACACTTATGTCCTACTTTCCACATAGCTTCTACTTTCTTAGAAGTGCGAACAAAAAATACCACATATTCTCTTTTTGAATAATACGGTATGCCACTCTTATTTTGCAAGCTATTTAGATTGTTCAAATGTTATAGCAACTTTCCCTTCACCAACTATTCCTATTGTTTTTCCAGGTTCGATGTTGCGTAAGTAAAAACGATATTGATATGGTGCCCTAGTTAAAAATTCAATATTCATATCATTATCAAGGATCATAACTTTAGTAGGAGTATCATCAAGTAGTGTTATCCCTATATCAACATTAGTTTTATTATCAAAACTATAAAATCCTGATTTATAAGTGTCTGAAATAACTGGTGTCTTTATTTCACTAGCAATTGTGCTTGCTTTAACACTATTATTTACTTTTAATCTTAATATTCAGTAAAATTAATTGTTTATACAACTTCTAATTTTAATTATTTTATAGCCTATAAACTCATGATAGTAAACTTTGCCTTAATATACAATGTAATATAAAAAAGTTGAGAATAGCATCCTCAACTTTTTATATTACATTGTGAAATTTAAACCTATATTTTTTTTACTATTACCAAATAAAATTATTAAAATAAAACTGTTATCAATTTATCTTTACTATTCACTTCATTCTTATTTGTTTCTATCACATCAAAATATTCATGTGAATTTGTAATAACTACTGGCGTATCTAATACATATCCTTCTGACTCTAGCATATCTTTATCAAATGATACTAGAGTTTGTCCTGCTGTAACATTATCACCTTGTTTTACATAAGCTACAAATCCTATACCATTTAGTTCTACGGTATTTAAACCAACGTGTATTAAAATCTCAACACCACTTTCAGATGTAATTCCTATTGCATGTAATGTTGGAAATAGTGTTGTTATATTTCCATTACAAGGTGAAACTACCTTTCCCTCTTTAGGCTTAATAGCAACACCCTTGCCTAAAAGTCCTTGTGAAAAAGCTTCATCTCTAACTTCTCCTAGTTCTATAACCTCTCCACATAAAGGAGCTAAAATAACTTCCTTATTTGATGTATCTTCAATATTATTAACAGATATGTCTTTCTCCTTCCAGAAAAATAAAGTTAATAGGAACGTAACTAACATAGATACAATAATACAAATAAATGCTGCAATCAATCCCCTAGCATCTCCTGTACTTCCATCAATATAGTTTACTACTCCAAAGATACCCAATCCACCAAAGATATGCATCTTTACATCCATAGCCCCCATGACAGCTCCACCTACTGCTGCACCTATTAAAGAATATATAAAAGGCTTTTTCTTTTTAAGTGTAATCCCGTATATACAACTTTCCGTTACACCACATATTCCTGAAATAATTGAAGATACATAAAGATTTTTCATATTCTTATCTTTATTCTTAAAGTACATAGCAATAACTGCTGCTGTTTGTGCAAATGAAGCACCAAATGTACCAACCATTATTGTATCAAATCCAGCTATAGCAATATTAATTAAAGCAAAGGGTTTTACTACCCAATGCACTCCATAAATAACAAGGAGCTGCCAAGAGAATCCTATTATAGCGCAGACTAAAATAGGTGAAAATTTATAAACTATTGAATATCCATTAATTATAATACCAATTACTAGACTTACTAGTGGTGCAATAACAATTAACCCTATTGGCACAGAAATTAATAATATAAAAAATGGAACAAAAAAAGATTGAAGCATCTCTGGTATAAGCTTCTTTGATACCTTTTCTATCTTTCCAGCTATACAGTTAACAAAAATAATATGTACAACGCTACTTGTATAATCACCTGAAAGAAAAGGTACTCTAAAAAATGTTGTATAGTAATTACTTTCAAAAATAACTCCTAGTACATTATTAGCTGATAAAGCAGCATTCTGTATTGAAGGATAGCATAATATACATCCAATTATCATTCCAACAACAGGTTGTAGATTAAATTTCTTTGCTGATGTATATCCTATTAATACAGGCATGAAGTAAAATACACTATCACCAATGGAGTTTAAAATAATATAGGTTCCATCTGATGTATTATAAAATCCTAAAATAATTAATAGGGCGTTTAGTCCCTTAATCATCCCTGCTGCACATATAGGTCCTATTATTGGTTGAAAGCATCCCGCAATAATATCTACAAATATATTAAATATCCCCTTTGGAGCTTCCTCTTCTTTATTATCAGTTTCACTATTAATTCCAGCAGCTTTGCATATCTCTTCATATACAATAGAAACATGATTACCTATAACTACCTGATACTGTCCTGCACTATGCATAACAGTTACTACTCCATCCATGTCCTTAATTACATCATCATTTGCTTTTCCTTCATCCTTTAACTTAAAGCGAAGCCTTGTAATACAATGACTTAAGCTACTAATATTATCTTTTCCCCCAATGTTTTTTATAATATTCTTAGCTAACTTTTCATACTTTTTCAATTCAATTACCTCCAATTTCTTAAATTTGAAATATGAAGGTTTGGCCAACTTAATGTCACCATCCACATAAAATATTTTAATTGCTATATTTATAAAACATCTGATTAATGTGTATTGTTAAATAAAGCATTTCTTCATCAGATACTTCATATCTATACTTTCTAAGAACAAACTTTTTAACTTTATTAGCACATTTATATGAATTATTGTATCTCTTCTTAATTACTTCAAGTAACTCACTTTCCATGTTCCCTATATAAACTTCCCCTTTTATTAACCTTTGGGCAAAGAATTTTAAATGGCTAATAAATCTATAGTAATATACACTTTCCTCATTTAATTTCATATTGAATTCACTACTTATAACATTGCAAATTTCTTGTATAATTTCTGTAGCATTATATGTATTCTTAATTTCTTCCTGTCCCACTTGAGCATTTATAAAATGTAATGCTATAAAACCTGCTTCATCTTCAGGAAGTCTTACATTAAATTTTTCTTCAATTATATCTAATGCTTTTAATCCTAAAGAAAATTCTTCTTGATAATACCTTTGAATTTCTATTAATAATACATTTTTAATACTAATGCCATCTAAGTATCTCGTTATAGAATGATATATATGATCCACTAAAGAAATATAAATTGAACTGTTTAAATTTATATTTAAATACCCCTTAGCATTATTGATTATTTCTTTTCCAAGCTCAAAATATTCTAAAGGAATACTTTCTATTAATTCTGTAAATCTTTGCTTATTTTCTGTACTTGAGAGTTCGAATACCTTATCTACATTAGAGTTTCTTATTTCATCTCCTACTTTTTTCTTATAGCAAATGCCACATCCCATAACAACTCTCTCATACTTATCCTCAATGATTATTGCAACATTATTATTTAATATCTTACTTATTTTCATATAAACTTCTCCTATAACTTAGCTACAATAATAATCAATAAATAGAGAAGTTGTTAAAAAACAACTTCTCTTACTTTATCTAATGCAGATTTAATTACTTGATCCATATCATAATACCTATACTCACCTAATCTTCCCCCAAATATAACATTTTCTTCAGTTTTAGCTAGCTCCTTATACTTAAGATATAATTCGCTATTTCTACTATTATTTATAGGATAATATGGCTCATCACCTTTATTCCATTCCTTACTATATTCTTTAGTAATAATAGTATTTTGTTGATTTCCGAATTCAAAATGTTTATGTTCAATTATACGAGTATAAGGTGTCTTCACATCTGTATAATTAACTACTGCATTTCCTTGAAAATTTTCAATATCTAAAATCTCATTTTCAAAGTGGACACTCCTATATTGAAGAACCCCTAACTTATATTCAAAATAAGAGTCAATACATCCTGTGTAAATTACTTTATCTGCAATACTATTCCACTTATCCTTATTTTCAAGATAGTCTGTATTTAAAATTACTTCTACTCCATCTATCATTTTTTCAATCATTGAAGTATATCCACCAATTGGTATTCCTTGATAAGTAGCATTAAAATAATTATTATCATAAGTAAATCTTACTGGAAGCCTTTTTATTATAAAGGCTGGGAGTTCATTACAAGGCCTTCCCCATTGCTTTTCAGTATACCCTTTAATAAGCTTTTCATATATATCTTTTCCTACTAAACTAATGGCTTGTTCTTCTAAGTTTTTAGGGTTGTCTACATAATTCTCACTACATTGCTTTCTTATCTTCTCTTTTGCTTCCTCTGGTGTTATAACACCCCACATTTTATTAAATGTATTCATATTAAAAGGAAGATTATAAATTTCTCCGTTATAATTTGCTATAGGACTATTAGTATATCTATTGAATTCAGCAAAGTTATTTACGTAATCCCATACTTCTTTATTGTTAGTATGGAATATATGTGCACCATACTTATGCACATTAATCCCTTCTATTTTATCTGTGTAAACATTACCTGCAATATGGTTACGTTTATCAATTATTAAACATTTCTTTCCACGTTTTTTAGCTTCATGAGCAAAAACTGCTCCATAAAGTCCTGCTCCAACAATTAAAAAATCAAATTTACTACTCATAAATAACCTTTCCTTTAGTTAAATCCAACAATTCTTTGAGATACCTTATATATTCCCACACAAATATTACGTCCAATTATACCTGGTAAGTTAATAAGTTGTCCCATTAATCCATATCTAAGATTACGATATAAAACTATATCTTGTTCTTTTATATAATTCCACAACTCTTTTTTCTTTTTAAAGTTTTCCTTCGTTCCTGAACGTATTAATAAGATGCCAGAGATTGTAGTTACAATTTCAAGATGGCTAAGCATATACCTATAAAGCTTTGGGCTTTCTATTCTTTCTAAATCTACCGCTTCAATCATAAGCTTGTTTACTTTTATCTGTTGATCAATTCTCTTTATCATAACTTTTTCATTAACCGATTGATCTTCTCTTCCAATAAAGTATCTATAAAAATCTACATTTATATAATACATTCTATTTACAAATTCAAGGGGAACATAAACAAATAAATTATCTACATAAAACGTATGCTTTGGAAGTTCCAACTTACAATCTCTTAAAAGCTTTGTTCTGTATATTATTGAATGCATCATTAAGTATTGCCCTTTACGAAGTTTTCCTATATCATCCCAATTAAATACTCTTTCCTCTGGAAATACAGTATCATACTTCATAACCTTCTTAAATTTTGAATTCTCCTTTTCATATACAAAGTTGCTTAAAACCATATCAACAGTTTCTGTATGAGCTACAAATGTTTTTAAAGTATCTAATATCTTTAAATATGCTCTAGTATCTACCCAATCATCACTATCAACTACTTTAAAATATAGTCCTGTTGCATTTCTTATACCTGCATTTACAGCCTCTCCATGTCCACCATTTTCTTGGTGTATTGCTCTTACTATGTTTGGATACATTTTTGCATATTCATCTGCAATCTTCCCTGTATTATCTGATGAGCCATCATTTACTATCAGTATTTCCACCTTGTCTCCCCCTGGTAAAAGTGACTCTATACAATATTTCATATACTCTTGCGAATTATAGCAAGGGACTACTACTGATAATAATTTCATTTTTAACACTACCTTTACTAATCTTTTTTTATTTTTCTTCTGATTCGTTCTTAAATATTATTTTAAATATAGGGAAAAATACCCAGAATGAAATAGCACAATTAATTATCATTGTAATAAAGTCTGCTATTGTTTCTCCTGTTGCTCCTAATCCCCATGTATTCATCAATAAATTATAAATTGGTGCTTTATATAATCCTTGAAGTGCTGCAGCTCCCACTGTTATTATTAAGTATGCAATTACATACCAGAAAGCGGCTTTTCCAAGGTTTCCTTTTGATTTAAATGTTATATTTCTTTGAGCAAAGAAGTTAATAATTTGTGCAATAGCCATTGTTATCTGTACTGCAAGGAAGTAAGCAAGACCTCCTCCACCTCCTGATGCAATAGAACCTGCTGCATAATCAAATACATAATATGCGCTTCCATCAAAGTTATGTCCAACCTGTAATATTTGAAAGCTTGTATTTATCAATGATGTACCTTCAAAAATATTCTTTAATACTGGCATTAACACCATTTGTAAAACTGTTATACCATTACTAAGTATAAAGAATACTAAAAATTGAGCTACACTTGGATGATTCTCACTAAAGTTTGTCCATAAAGTATATACTTTACTCTTTTTTAATTTTTCCATACCTTTATATGCCTCCTCTATTTCTTTTTTATTTGCTTTTTACTTTTTACTAACTTACTTCTTTCCTTTAGGAAGTGAGATAATCCCTTGAAGAAATGACCATTAACTATCATTAACATTCCATCTAGCATAGGCATGTTAATTATACCTCCTGTCATTCTTGCTATTCCTCTAAATGGCATATGATATACAGACATCATAATCATATTTGCCATCTCTCTCTTACCTATCTTCGTTAAGAACTTATGAGCAAAAACTATCATTCTATATGCAAATCTAGCAAATAGCCCTTTGGCATATTGACATTGGGAAACAGTATCATTATATCCAAGATCCCTTGTTCTATCCCATTTTGAATGTGGAACTTTTCTTCCCAATAAAGCTTCAAATTCTTCTAAATTAACATCTGTTATTTTCCCTGAATAATAGGATTGTAATTTTTCTTTATTATAAGGACAATTTGCATCAGTTCCTTCAATTGAAATTGTATCTTCTAGTCTTATATCAATACTTGAAGCACCAATCATTATTTTGTATTCTGCTGATTCAATTTCCCATTTGTTAGTCTTTATATTAAAGTAACGGAATGTTTTGTCATCAAAAGGTATTGTTACTTCCTTTACTTCCCCTGGATTTAAAGCTACTTTAACAAAACCTTTTAATTCTTTTTTAGGCCTAAATATCTCTTTAGAATTACATCCTACATATAATTGAGCAATTTCTTTTCCTGCTACTTCCCCTGTATTTTCAACCTTAAAAGCTACTCCTTCTTTAGTAACTTTCAAATCTGAATACTTAAAACTTGTGTAGCTTAATCCATATCCAAATGGGAAAAGTACGTCCTTATCAGCTGTATCAAAATAACGATATCCTATATAAGGCCCCTCCCTATATTCAACACTGACTTCCTTCCCAGGAAAATACTTATAACTTGGTGTATCTTCATATTTCTTAGGATATGTTTCTGCTAACTTACCTGATGGATTTACTTCACCAGATATAACTCTAAGTACTCCCTTTGCTCCTGCTTGTCCGCTTAGATATGAATGTAATAATCCTTTAACTTTATTTATCCATGGCATTTCTACCGCTGACCCACAAGAAAGTATTACTACAATATTTTTGTTAACTTCATATAAAGAATTTAATAAATCCACTTGATTTTGTGGAATCTTCATATTCTGTCTATCTAGTCCCTCTGCTTCTGTAACCTCATCTAAACCAATATATAAAAGAACAACATCTGCTTCTTTTGCAAGTGCACATGCTTTAACTATCATTTTCTCATTTCTCTTACCATATCTTTCAAATCCAGGCTCGTACCCTATACCTTTTATACCACACTCTTTAATACAATTTAAAGCATTATCTAACTTAGTTGGATTTACAATAGATGAACCTGCCCCTTGATATCTTGCTTCTTTTGCAAAATCACCTATTACTGCAACTTTTTTTCCTTTCCCAATAGGAAGAATATTCCCTTCATTTTTAAGAAGTACTATTGATTCTTCAGCTACCTTTTGAGCCATCTTATGATGATTATCTTTATTCAACTTAACCTCTGCATTATCTATTGCATTGTTAGTTGTAAAAATAAGATCAAGTAATCTATCAACGCATTCATCTAATACTTCTTCTTTTATTTTTCCAGACTTAACTGCTTTAATAATATCCTGATTTGTTTCGCCATCTGTAGTTGGCATCTCTAATTCATTACCTGCAATTAATCCATCCACACGGTCATTACAACCACCCCAGTCAGTTACTACACATCCGTTAAATCCCCATTCATCACGAAGAATTTCTCTCATAAGATGTATATTTTCATTTGTGTAAGTACCATTTAACATATTATAAGAAGACATTACAGTGTTAGTTTTACCTTCTTTAACTGCAATTTCA
This sequence comes from Clostridium sp., assembly GCF_018372875.1. GTDB lineage: Bacteria > Bacillota > Clostridia > Clostridiales > Clostridiaceae > Clostridium. The sequence goes on from NZ_JAHAIF010000042.1 coordinate 20,535, forward strand.
AATGCTGTTAAATATATTTCCCTAAGAGTTCTTTCATCCACTATTGTATCAATTGTCATTCTTCTTTCTTCTTGGTTATTTACAGCAAAATGTTTAACACAAGCTGAAATTCCATGAGACTGAATTCCTCGTATATATCCAGCTGCCATTTTTCCAGCTAAATATGGATCCTCACTGAAATACTCAAAACTCCTTCCACAAAGTGGATTTCTCTTCATATTTATCCCTGGTCCTAGTAATACATTGACCTTTTGCTCAACTGCTTCAGCACCTAAATATTCTCCAATTTTTTCTGCAAGTTCTTCATTCCAACTGTTTGCTACTGTAGCTGCTGTTGGAAAACATGTTGCTGGATTACTTGGGTTAAGACCTAAATGATCAGCTGCTGCAGTTTGTTTTCTAATACCATGTGGTCCATCTGCAAGGAACATATTTTTTATCCCAAGACGTTCTATTTCTTGAGTTTGCCAAAAGTCTTTACCTGACATTAAGGATGCTTTTTCTTCTAAAGTCATTTTATTAATTAGTACTTTATATTTCATCGATTATCCTCTTATCTTATTTTATTATCTATAATTTATTTTTGAGTTTAATTTCATATTTATTTAAAAGATAGGCTACAAACCTGCTAATTTGTAGCTTATCTTTTCATTGTATTTTTAATATAAATATAATTTTATTCTTTTATTATGATACCCTATTCCGCTTTAGATTCTATAGAAACTTTTGCTTTTTCTTCTTCCTTTTTTCTTTTCATTGGCTTATAAATCATAAATATTGCAGATAAAGTACTTCCCCCTATCAATAAAAGATTTACAACAACTAAAATTCCTATCCAATATGGTGTATAATCTCTACTAATGTCCATAGCTGAAGAATTACAATGAACATAAAGTAGACGCTTGCATGCATCATGTAACATTTCTATACCTTCTTGACTTCCAGTAGTCTTTTCTGTGAAAGTACCTGTTCCGTTATAACCTCCTGTGAAAAGAATCATTGAAGAACCATTAGCACGAATTTGCAAATCAGGGCTATTATACTTCTCGGATCCAAACATTGGGTTATATCCGTCTGTTAGGCAGACTCCTTTAAATCCCCATTCATTTCTTAACACTTTAGTATTCAATGCATAACACGTAGATGTTTCCATTGTTCCAATACGATTATACGATTCCATAACACCTGAAGTTTCTCCTTCTTTTACTGCATATTCAAAAGGTTCAAGATAAATTTCTCTTAGAGCCTGTTCATTCATCCAAGTATACATACCACCACGTTTAGAATCCTGATCATTTCCAACAAAATGTTTTACATATACATATACATCTTCGGAGTTTACACCTTGAATTTCTGCTGCTGCTATCTTTCCTGAAAGTAATGGATCTTCTGAATAATATTCTCCATTACGTCCATTGAAAGGAGATCGATGCATATTAGCTCCCGGTGCATACCATCCTGAAATACCTGCCGCTTTACATTCACGTCCCACACTTACTCCTACACTTCTAATCAAGCTTGTATTCCATGTAGATGCCATTACAACTTCTGCTGTATACTCATTACCATAATAATTTAGATTAGCACTACTGACACCTGCTGGTCCGTCTACATCAGTTGCTAGTTTTTTACCAATAGAATCTATAGCTGGTGTTCCATAAGCACAATCACTAAGTAGCTTAACCATATCATCAACACTCATCTGATTTACTAACTTGTCCCATATTTCATCATTCCACTCTTCATATCCAGCAAGATCTTCAACTGTTAATCCATTATCCTGATTTGTTTCAACTTTTATTAATGATTCTGTTTCATATTTTTCATCATTATCATAGCTAACATCACTACCACCTTCTGAATTCAGAATGTATTGTATAACTTCATCGCCCATTTCAATTATTAGTTCAGTTATATGTTTTCTCATCGTAACTTGTGGCATAGTTCCTTCAAAGTCTGAACGACTTACATATGGAATTGTATTATTAATATTTCCATCTCCATTACTTACTTTATCAAATTGATTTTCTGATACAATCTCATCTGAAGAACGTTTTCCTACTCCATCATTATTGTAAACCCATTTTTCATTAACATTATATTCAATAGTATCGCATCCTTCTTTTGTGTTATGAGAATCTGTTTGAAGATTAAATTTGTAAGTGCCTTCGTCTGCAACATAGCATTTTTCTCCTGTATAATCGTAAGATGCAATATCATCTACATTCATTTTAAGTGTTACAATTTCACTTTCACCTGGTGCTAGTTCAGAAGTTTTACCAAAAGCTCCAAGTTCCTTTTCTGATTTTTCTATTCCACCTTCATAATATGGTGCTGTAAAGTATAGTTGTACAACATCTTTTCCTGCTACATCTCCTGTATTAGTTACTTTAACATCTACTAAAATTTCACCATGTACATCTTCAAATTTTTGATCTGTAATTTCCCAATCAAATGTTGTATAACTAAGACCATATCCAAATGGATATTGAACAGTATTAGCATAATTAATATATCCTTCTGCTGCAGCTGTTTCATAATATCTGTATCCTACATAAATTCCTTCATTGTACCAAGTAACTCCACCGTCTACTTTGTTATCATATCCATTCTTTGAATCATCGAACTTTTCATAATTTGCATATGTTCCAGCAGTACATGTGTAGTATGATGGTGCTGAAGTCAAATCGTATGCATATGTGTCTGCTAATTTCCCACTTGGATTTACTTTTCCACATATAATATCAGCAACAGCTTGGATTCCTGCTGATCCTGGTCCTCCAATCCAAATAGCTGCATCAATTTTTTCATCTTCTAAGAAACCAAGTTCCATTGCATTAGAAGAGTTAATTATAACAATTATATTTTCATAATTATTCTTACAATAATTTAGCATATCTATTTCTACTTGTTGTAATTCTAAATAATGCTTTCCTTCATCCCCATTGTCATATTTGCCCATATTAAGTGGTTCATCTGAACCTTCTCCACCAGTTCTTGAAATTATTACAACAGCTGTATCTGAAAAATCACTTGCTTTATCCATAACATCCTGATATTTATTCAATGGCTGATCATAAATATTAAAATCAGAACCACGCATATCAAACATACCACCAGCATTATTATCTCTAGTATCCTTTTGAGTTGAATAATAATTTTTCATATCCTGATTACATGCAAAACCATCATTTTCAAATGCTGTATAGTAGTCAATAAATTTAGATCCAGAACCATCTTGTGATTGAGAAACTGAGCCTGCACCTATATACATAGGATCAAAACTCCCATATCCAATCAAACTGATATTTTGAGATTTCATTGGTAATATACCTTTATTCTTTAAAAGTACCGCTCCCTCTGCCTCTATATCTTGTGTCAATTTGAAGCCATTTTCTCTTGCTTCATCTGCTGTATATCCAAGACTTTCTACATCTGTTTTAGTGAATGTCCCTGACCACCATCTTGTAATAACTGTATTATACTGATAGCATAACGTATTAACTGCAAATATTAATGCAATAAACAAGACAGTTAATCCAATACCAATCCCCTTTTTTAATCTATACTTCTTCATTTTATTTCCCCCTTTTTGATTTGTTAATATAAAGTTTTTACACTATACTACTTTCAAAATATCAATCTTCTCATAAAATATCAAAATATTTTATCAATTAAAATCATTATTATTTTTTCTTATTCTACATGATTTAATGATACTTCAACAAATTCTTCTGCTCTTTTTTATATCTAAATACTTATTTAGTTTTATATCTCTTAAGTGATTAAATAATTGTTTTCCTGAAATATCTTAAGAAATTTTTATCCTAACCGATATTTCCTGTTATTATTCCCAGTCGTAATAAAAAAAGTCTAATATTAGTTTTAATAAAACATTCTTATATATTATCCCTCCTCTAATATTATTTTGTCATAACTTAGAACTTTTCATAGCTATTATTCATCCGTTCACTTTCATAGAATATAAATCTTTGAAATTTTCAAATTAATATTTAGTATAAATTCACTAATTCCATCCACTATCATTTCATGTAGAATTTATTATTGATTCTATTTATTGACAAATAAATATTAACACGTTTACATCTTAATAACCATCATCTAAAAGTTACCACTAGCAAACCAAAAGTTTAGCTAAACTAATAGTTAGGGGGTAGGAACTTTTAGTTTACATCCCAAAAAAATCGCCAAAGCGACTGTGGAGCCGTCGATTTTTTTCGCCCATCTGCATAAGTGATATTCCAAATTTAAATTTGGTAAATAGAACTTACTCATTAGAGCTTCCGAAGCTCCACAATTTAATAATAGATATAATTTCCTAAAGAATTAAAAAAAAGCCCTATTAAGGCTTCTTTCATGACTTATTCTTAATATGTTCATCTACATAATTCTTAAACAATGATACAACCTTAGATTGTATTGGTCTTTTCTTAGTAACCAAATAAATATTTTGATGGATCTTCTCTTTTAGCTTTATTACCTTTAACTTATCGTCATTAATAAAATTCTCTATATAGCTTATTGATACATATGCATCTTTATTTGCCTTACATAGCATATGAGCAGTTATCACATTCCCAATCTCATACTCAATAGTTGGAGTAAATCCATGCTCTAAACATTTTGATACAAAGCTATGCTCCCCACCTGCTTCTACAGCTTTTATCAATAATGGCTCATCTTCTAATTCTTCAATTGAAATCTCATCTCTATCTGCTAAATGATGATCCTTTGAAACAACTATAACAACCTCACCTTTTAAGATTAACTCATAATCACAGCTATTAGCCTTTTCATTAACTAAAACTAATCCAACATCAACCTCTTCATCTTCAAATAGCTTTCCTACAGGAAACTCATCAGGAACTTCCTTTAACTTCATTTGTATATTAGGATACTCCTTTGGAAATCCAAATAATAAATCAGATGGTAATACTGTTGATGATGCATATGTCACTACTAAATTTAAAGTACCTTTACTTCCACTCATTACACTTATTTCTTTTTTCAAATCTTCTATTAAATAACAAATATGCTTAGCTCTAGCGTATAATAGCTCACCATATTCTGTCGCATCTACCCCTCTAGTTCCCCTATAAAATAACTCTGTTTGTAAATCAAGCTCTAACTGCTTTATAGTTTTACTTAATCCTTGAGGAGTTATAAATAAATCTTTAGCTGCAGAAGTAACACTCTTCTTCTCGTAAACCTTAATAAAATATTCTAATGCTTCTGTATTCATTTACTTCTTTTGCTCCTTACTAACTTACTTTTTTCTCTTATAAGCTTTGCTACTCCATTAAAGAAGTGACCGTTAGCTATCATTAGCATTCCATCTACCATAGCCATGTTTACAACACCACCTGTCATTCTTGAAACCCCTCTGAAAGGCAAATTAAATATTGACATAACCATGATATTAGCTTTACTTCTTTCACCTATTTTAGTTAGGAACCAGTGCATAAAAACCATTATATAGTATACCAATCTTGCAGGAATTCCTATAGCATACTTACATTGTGCAATAGTATCATTGTATCCTAGGGTTTGTCTTCTACTCCATGTAGAAACAGGTATCTTTCTTCCCATAAGATTCTCAAACTCTCCTAAATTTACATTACATATTCTTCCTGAATAATAGGATGGTAACTTATCTTTATCATAAGGTAATTCAGCTCCTGTGCCTTCAATATAGATTGAATCTACTAATCTTATATCTGCACTTGAAGCCCCTATCATTATTTCATACTCAGAAGCTTCAACTTCCCACTTATTTGTCTTAACATTAAAATATCTAAAGGTTTTATCATCAAAGTATATTTTTACCCTCTTTGTTTCACCAGCATTTATAAATACCTTAGCAAATCCCTTTAATTCTTTTTTAGGCCTAAATATTTTATTAGACTTACAGCCTACATATAGCTGTGCAATCTCCATTCCAGCTACACTTCCTGAATTTTTTAAGTTAAATGAAACTGCATCTTCCTTAACCTCTATATCTGAATATTCAAATGTTGTGTAACTTAATCCATATCCAAATGGGAAAAGAACCTTTTTATCTACTGTATCGTAATAACGATAGCCTATGTATGGACCCTCCCTATACTCTACACTAACTTCTTTCCCAGGAAAGTTATTATAAGAAGGAGTGTCTTCATATTTTATAGGATATGTCTCTGCTAATTTTCCTGAAGGATTAACATCTCCAGATAAAACTCTTAATATTGATCTTGCACCTGCTTGTCCTGCTAAATGCCCATGTAATAATCCTTTTACCTTATTAATCCATGGCATTTCTAAAGCACAACCACAGGAAATAATAGCAACAATATTTTGATTTACCTCATATATGGCATTTAATAATTCCACTTGGTTTTCAGGAATACCCATTGTACTTCTATCTAAACCTTCAACTTCAACATACTCATCAAGACCAATATATAAAAGGACTACATCAGCCTTTTTAGCAAGTTCACAAGCCTTTTCCACCTTCTTAGAATCTCTTTTGCCATATCTATTAAATCCTTGCTCATAACCAATGCTTACTATTCCAGACTGCTCAAAACAATCTAATGTATTATCTAAAATAGTTGGATTTACTATAGATGAACCAGCCCCCTGATATCTGGCTTCCTTAGCAAAATCACCTACTACAGCTACCTTTTTACTTGGTCTTATAGGAAGAATATTGTCTTCATTTTTAAGTAGTACTATAGATTCCTCTGCAACTCTTTGGGCTACTCTATGATGTCTTTCAACATCAATCTTAGTATATGATTCATTTAAAGCTTCTTCAGTACTAAAAATTAAATCTAGTAATCTATCTACACATTTATCCAATACTTCTTCTTTAAGCTTTCCATCTTTTATAGCTTGTACAATTTCTTTATTAGTTTCACCACCTGTTGATGGCATTTCTAATTCATTTCCAGCTATAAGCCCCTCTACACGGTCATTACTTCCGCCCCAATCAGTTATTACACATCCTTCAAATCCCCATTCATTACGAAGAATATCTCTCATTAAATGCATATTTTCATTTGCATATGTACCATTTACCTTATTGTATGAGGACATTAAGGACTTAGTTTTACCTTCTTTAACTGCAATCTCAAAGGCAGTTAAATATATTTCTCTAAGAGTTCTTTCATCAATTATAGTATCTATAGCCATTCTTCTCTCTTCTTGATTATTTACAGCAAAGTGCTTTACACAAGCTGATATTCCATTAGACTGAATACCTCGTATATATCCTGCTGCTAATTTTCCTGCAAGATAAGGGTCCTCACTAAAATACTCAAAGTTTCTGCCACACAAAGGATTTCTTTTCATATTTATAGCAGGACCTAGCAATACATTAATTTTTTGAGCTACTGCTTCTGCACCTAAATACTCTCCAATTCTTTCAGCCAACTCTTCATTCCAGCTATTAGATATGGTTGCTGCTGTTGGAAAACAAGTAGAAGGATCTCCTTTATTAAGTCCAATTTTATCTGATGACTTGGTCTGTTTTCTAATTCCATGAGATCCATCAGCAAGAAACATGCTACTAATACCAAGTCTCTCTATATCATTTGATTTCCAATAATCTTTTCCTGACATAAGAGAAGCTTTCTCCTCTAAAGTCATCTTTTCAATTAATTCTTTATACTTCATATCTTGTTCCTCTTTGTAAAATTCATTTAATTCATCTTGTTCAAATATAAATCATAAATTCATTTTTTTACTAAAATAAATTATATCTGTCAACACTTAATAAGTAAACCTTTAAATTCTAATAATATACATTATTTCTGAATAAAAACACATGTATTCTGGTTTTGAATTACTTAATATACTCATTAGTTATCCTATCAATTTTCTCACAAATAGATTTTAAATTTCAGCTCTCAATTTAATTTTATCTTCCATGATAAATCCCTTCAAACCCGCATTTTTACTATAACTTCTTAAGTTCTTTTCTTCTTAAGTTCTTAAGAACTTAAGAACTTATCTTTTTGCATATAAAATTTATAGAAAAACAATTTG
>NZ_JAHAIF010000043.1 GCF_018372875.1 Clostridium sp.
GTGTTTAAGTACAAATAATATCTAAAGGTTATTCGTAAAATAGGAAAAAAGGAGCTGTCGCTAACGGATTTTATTCCGCTAATGCGACAGCTCCTTCTTATATGATAAAATTTACTTAAAGATGTATTGAGGAGGTTTTTATATGGATAAGAATTTAAAGTGGGTTAATGAACAAAAAATAATTAGAACAATTAAAGCTTTAGAGAAAAATAATATGAATGGTTACTTAGTTGAAAATGAAGAGGAATTAATAGATAAAATTAAAGAAATAGTTTCAGAAGGTTCAATGGTAGCGTGTGGTGGTTCTATGTCTTTATTTGAAACAGGGGTAATAAATCATCTAAGAAGCAATAGATATAGGTTTCTAGATAGATATAAGGAAGGATTAACAAAAGAGGAATTAGTGAAAATTTATAAAGAAGCCTTTTTTGCAGATGCATATTTTTCTAGTAGTAATGCCATAACAGAAGATGGACAACTATATAATGTTGATGGGAATGGAAATAGGGTAGCAGCTTTATTATATGGACCAGAAAAAGTAATTATCATATGTGGTATTAATAAGATAGTTCCAACATTAGAGGATGCTATAAAAAGGAATGAAACAATAAGTGCACCAGCTAATGCAAAAAGATTAAATAAAAATACTCCTTGTACAAAGGTAGGATATTGCATGAACTGCAATAGTAAAGAAAGGATATGTAGTGAGTACACTGTTATAAAAAGACAAAGTATAAAAGGAAGAATACATGTTATATTTTTAAATAAAGAGGTAGGATATTAAAATTGTATCAAAAAAGGAACCATTTAATACATATATATTATAAAAGCATCTTTATGAGAGGATGGTATATATGTTTGGAATGTTTCCTTTTATGTTTAATAATAGTCCTATGAATAATAACAATAATAATTTTAACTATGGAAGTATATTAAATAGTTTGCTAAATGATGATTTTATAAATGGAATGGTTGATCAACTTTTATCTAGTGATTTTGTAAATAATATGGTTGATGATTTGATGAATGAGGATGCTTATGATATATCAATAAAAGATTATGGCCCATATTATTTGATAAAAGGATATTTGCCAGGATTAACTCCAAAGGATGTAAATATAGATTTTGAGAAAAATAAAGCTATATTAACCATTAAGAAAAAGCAAACATATTCAAATGGTAAAAATGTAAGAATGACAATAATTCAAACTGGTGGAGACTTAGTAAAAACATTCTATGTAGAAGAAATAGATGTGACAAAATTAAAAGCATCGTTTGATAATGAGTTATTGTTGTTGACATTACCTAAGAGAAAACAGATACAATCTAAGGATGCTGTTGTAGAAGATGATTCTCCAACCATTATAGATGTAGATAATTATAAGGTAGAATAAAGTGAGTTTTAATCCTCCTTTGTGGTAATATATTAGTATGTTACCACAAAGGAGGATATTTTTATGAACATTTCAATTATTGCAGTAGGAAAGTTAAAAGAGAAGTATTTAAAACAAGCAATTGAGGAATATTCAAAGAGGCTGAGTAGATATTGTAAGTTAGAAGTTATAGAGTTGCCAGATGAAAAGACACCAGATAATGCATCAGAAAAAGAAGAACAACAAATAAAAGAAAAAGAAGGTAGATTAATTCTATCTAAGATAAAGGATAATTCTTATGTAGTTGCCATGGACTTAAAAGGTAAGCAAATAACTTCTGAAGAGTTTGCTTCGTTTATATCAAATTGTGGTGTTACAGGAAATTCAAATATAGTTTTTATAATTGGGGGAAGTTTAGGTCTATCGGAAGATGTAATTAAAAGGGCAAATTATAAGCTATGCTTTTCAAAAATGACATTTCCACATCAACTATTTAGAGTGATGCTTTTAGAGCAAGTATATAGGGGATTTAGAATTATAAATAATGAACCGTATCACAAGTAAAGGAGGTTTTTACTAAAAATGGATAATGAAAAATGGTATAAGTAATAATATACATGTTTAAAAATAATGCCTATTGTAATATAATTAGAGTAATGAGAATTATGTATTTAAGGGAGGCTTTATTTATGGGACAATTATGTAAAATATGTGGAAAAATATTAAATCGCTCTCAATATAATAAGGATGGGACATTAAAATCTTGTCCAAGGTGCTCAACTGAAAATGGAGAAGAGCATGTTTATTATTCATATCCTGATGACTTTGGAACAACTCCAAAGAGAGCATCAGGCAATAGACCAGATGGACCACAGAGCCATTGTGAAAGTTGTAGATTCGAAAAGGATAGTTATCCTAGAGGAATTTTGTGTAGTGAAGTAGATAAATAAGTTTAATATCATATAAATAACCTTTGAAAAATCAAAGGTTATTTATATGTAAGAATAAAAATTTAAAAAACATATGTTCTAATGGTCTTTTTAAGTTATACTTAAATATATAATACTTTGGAGGAACAATATGAAAAAGAATAAAATATTATTAGCAGCACCAGTGTTAAAGTGGGTAGGTGGAAAAAGACAGTTAATGGGTGAAATAGAAAAAGTGTTACCCAAAACATATACGACATATTATGAACCATTTATAGGTGGTGGAGCAGTATTATTTGAGTTGCAACCTAAAAAAGCTGTTATTAATGATGTTAATAGTGAATTAATAAATTTATATAATGTAATTAAAGATGATGTAGAATTATTAATAGAAGATTTAAGAAAACATGAAAATACATCAGAATATTTTTATAGAATTAGAGAAATGGATAGAGATAGAGAGTTATATGAAAAGTTATCTAACATTGAAAAAGCATCAAGAATAGTTTATTTAAATAAGACATGTTTTAATGGATTATTTAGGGTTAATAAGTCAGGTGAGTTTAATTCACCATTTGGTAAGTATAAAAACCCTAACATAGTAGATGAAGTAACTCTTAGGGCTGTAAGTAAGTATTTTAATAAAGCTGATATAAAAATTTTAAATAGTGATTTTGAGCAGAGTTTAAAAGGAATAAGGAAAGGTTCTTTTGTATATTTAGACCCACCATATGACCCAGTTTCTAGTAGTGCTAATTTTACTGGATATGATAAGGGGGGATTTAATAGGGATGAACAAATAAGACTAAAAAAATTATGTGATAAATTAGACAAAAAAGGTGTTAAATTTTTATTATCAAATTCTGCAACAGACTTTATTAAAGATTTATATAAGGATTATAATATAAAAGTTGTTAAGGCTAAACGAGCAATAAATTCTAATGGTAATGCTAGAGGGGAAGTAGATGAGGTGTTAGTGAGAAATTATGAGTAAGAGTAAAAATGATATAGCATGGGAATTTTTGTTTAATAAATATAATATAATTTCCGAGGTCGAAAGAAGTGGTAAATTTGAAATTACATCAAAACAAATTAATGAAGTAAGAGAAGCTAGATTGATGACTAAATTTGACCATAAAGTAAATTTACCTAAAGTTTTTGCTGATAACAAACTTTCAATATTACCAATTACTAGAGGAAGTTATATAATTTCTAAATTTGAAGCATATAGTAGCTTTGAAAATATAAATCCGGAAGTTGTCAGAGTACAATTTCCGGAATATATTACTAGTATAGATTATGAAAACATCAGTAGTGAAGCTATGGCAATTAATTGTGCATATGTTTCTGGAATAATACATGATTTCGTAGATGATGATGAAATAGTTCCAACAGTAAGTGGAAGAATGAGTTCAGATTTATTTAGCTTCAAAATCAAAGATATTAATAGTGATGAGATGGAAGTTGAGGTTGAAAATTCTCAAATAGAAATAGATGGTGGTTATGAGGGAGTCAAAACTTTAAGTTTAATTGAGGCAAAAAATTCACTTTCGGATGATTTTATAATAAGACAGCTTTATTATCCATATAGATTATGGAGTAATAAAATAGATAAAAAAGTAAAACCAATATTTATGGTTTACTCTAATGGGATTTATAATTTATATGAGTATGAATTTAAAGATAAAGAAAATTACAATTCATTAGTATTGGTAAAGCAAAAAAACTATACAATTGAAAATATAGATATAGAAATAAATGATATTATAGAAAAGTTTAATAATACAGAAGTTGTGGACGAGCCTGAAATACCATTTCCACAAGCAGATAGCTTTAATAGGGTTATTAATTTATGTGAATTATTATATAAAAATGAAATGACTAAGGAAGAAATAACTGTAAATTATGATTTCAACCCTAGACAAACAAACTATTATACTGATGCAGGAAGATATCTTGGTCTTATAGACAAAAAAAGAGGAAAAGATGGAGTAAAATTTTTTTTGACGGCAGAAGGAAGAAATATATTTAAATTAAGATATAAAGAAAGACAGTTAAAATATGTTGAATTAATATTTAAACATAAAGCTTTTAGAGAATGTTTTAAGGAATGCTTAGAATATAGTGAGATTCCAGCTAGGAAAGATGTTGTAAGAATTATGGAAGAGTCAAATTTATATAAAGTTCAAGCGAATAGTACATATGAAAGAAGGGCTTCAACAGTAACTGGATGGGTTAATTGGATAATAGAATTAACTAAGATAGTATCAGAATAGAATTTTAAATATATATTATTATATGGAATGATAAAAACTCTTACTTGTATTTATATATACAGGTAAGAGTTTTTATATTTAGAAGGGAGAGTACAGAGTGAAAAAAGTTTATAAAGAAAGTCAACTATTAGAGGTGAATAATATACCATCAGAAGTAATTGAAAGAATGAAAGCAATAATAGATATACTAAATGAAAATTATGGAGATAATAGGAATATAGAATCTGATTTAGGTGGATATGTAGTTATAGTAGAAAATATCGTAGATATCAAAATAATGAAACAAGATAAATTACAAGGTTTAATACCAGAATATACTGATATAATTGAATGTAGTGAAGGAGTTAATTGGACTTCTTCACTATTTTTGCTTTCAAGTGATTTTGCAATAGTAGTAGTAACAACAGAAGAACTTTCTAAGTTCCTAATAGAATAAGGGAGAGAGGTTGAATAACATGGGTAAGAAGAGTGAAGAAAAGATAATCAAGGAAACTAAATACTGTAAGATAATAAATCAAGGAAAAGTTGGAGAAGGAGAGTACACATACTCAATAGAGAAAATCTACATCAAGGAGCTAAAGAGAGATGAAGTAAGATTCTGTGTCTACAAGGCAACTAGAAGAGGTGATGAAACATATATTCCAAGAAGTCTTGATGTAACAGAACTAGAACTAATAGAGCTAATAAAAGAGTCAATAAGAGAGAAAGTATTTTCAGAAGGATTCATTGAAATGCTAAAGCAAGAAATAAATAAAATCTAAAAGTCTTAATTGCTATAAGGAGAGTGATTAAGACTTTTTCTATTTATATAAAACTATAGAAAGAGGGAGTATAAATGTTTAATAAAGATAATGTGTTCATTGCAGTTAATGAAGAAGTTTCTTTAATAATTCAGCAATATATAATAAGAGAAATTAAGAAGGTATTAGATAAATATAAGAGTATAAAAACAGAAGAATTAAGAAGTGTAGAAAAATTAATAAACAGTATAAGTAATAAAGAACTAAAAGAAGAATTCTTAAATAATTGGAGTATGTCCGTAAAGTTAGCAAAAGAAATTGGAGATAATGAAGTTGATGATAGGATAATTTCTATGTACCAAACTATGAAAGGGAATGGATTAGAAGATTTATCAATAGATTATGTTATTAATTGGTGTAATGAGTTAGATGAACAAGGTTATGTAATGCTTGATGATTATAGCATAATTTATAAAAGTTCAGATAACTTAAGAGATATTGCAATAGGACTATTAGATGAACTACTTGATGATGCGATTTATGTTAATTCCTTAATAGATAAGGACTCACTAGTTGAATATTGGATAGAGCAAACAAGTAAAGAAGATGTAATAGATGACTTAATTAGAGGAAGTAATATTGAAGAACTATTAGGACTTGCTCCAGAAAACATATATGAAGATGAATATAATAAATATTTATATTCTGAAATAGATTGTTAAGAGGTTATATCTTAGTTAATAAGGTATAGCCTTTTTTACTTTTAGATAAAGATGAAAGGCTAATAATAAGGAGATAAAAGAATATGTTTAATAAAAATAATAGGTATATGACGAGAGGGATTAAAGAAACATTGGATATTTCATTACAGATGATGTTATGGAAAATGGTTGATGATTTAAAAGAAAGCAAAGAAATAGAGTTAGATTATCTACAAGTATTTAAGATAAGAAGAAGTAATGAAGAATTAATAATAGATCATACACAAGAAGTATCAGAATATAAGAAAATCTATACATTTAATAAGTTAAGTAGCTTAGTAGAAGAAGATTTAAAAATATTCATAATTGATGAGAATGATTATAATATCATGCTTTTAGCAGAAGAGTATTGATTAAAAAGTAATGATAAATGAAGATTGTAATAATTTAAGAAATAGGAGGAGAAAGTCATGGATATAGTAACAGTAATAAAGGTACTTGGAACAGTATTAACAGTTGTGGCAACTTCAATAGAAGCAACAACTAAGAAGTAGTATGAAATAAGGTATCATCACAATTAATAAGAATAATAAATTAATTGTGATGATATTATAACAATAAGCTAATTTTTTTTATAACAATAATAAACTACTAGAAAATATCGTTGTAATAGTAGTGTCGATGTAACGATAGTGACGATATTTTCAGTTAGAATAAGATTGAGGAGAAAGAATAGAAGAAGTCTAAGTAAAGATGTAATTTATCTTGAACGTAGAGTAAATAGAAAAACTGTAACTACAATCAATCTAAGTACATCTAAAAAGCAACGTTAACACATCAGAAAACAGATATTTTAGAAAATGTGAATAAATGTAGCCATAGGAATGAAAAACTGCGAAGAGAGGATAAATTGAATGTTTTCTAAATAAGATGGTAAGCAATAAAGAAAAATCAGTAAATAATAGCTTCATAACATTACAACCTAGGATAACAAGGCATGAAAGACCATGTGAGGTTGAAGGTACAGGAAATCCTAGGCTCAATAATTCCACTTGAAATCAAGGATAAGTCATAACAAATAATATGTGATAGGAAAAACTAAATTCACTCAAAAATAAAAAGAATTGAAATGATAAAACATAAAAATAATGAAACTTGGGACTAGGGAATAGGAACTAAGGACTTGGGACTTGGAAATAGTAACGGGGGGATAGGGGGGCTAAAGCCTTATAATAAAATAAGAATTGAAATAGATTAATAAAAATCTATTTCAATAAAAATAAAATAATAAATATAAAATAATAAGAATAATTATAAATAAAAATAAATGATTAATAAATTTCAATAATAAGTAATAAATAGATACAATAAGATAAATAAAATATAATCAATATATAATGATATAATCAAGAAGACATAATAACTATATCAATTAATACAAATAGAATTAATAAAATCCAATAAATCAATAATAGATAATAAAATAATAATAGAAGTAGATATAAATATAATTTATCAATAAGAGAAATATATAAAAAAAACAAATATGTAAGAAGGTAAAAATCAAGAAAGTAAGAATCAATAATAATAGTAAAAATAAAGGCATGAAAAAAGAATAGAGAATAAATTAATAAGAAGTTATAATAAATATACCAATTGACATCAATAGAGTTAATAAAGTCTAATAAATTACAATAGATAATAAAATAATAACAATAGAAAGAGATAAAAATCTAATCTATCAATAAAGAGAAATACATCAGAAAGCAACAATAACATACTAGAAAGCAGAGATTTCAGAAAGTGAGAATAAATAATAACACTCAAAATAAAAACAACAAAGAAAGACTAAATCAACTGTTTTAACTTATGTAATGAAATATATATTATAAATCTGATAAAGAGTTAATGTTTCTAATAGAAGAAGCATTAACTCTTTTTATATTTTAGGAGGAGTAGATATGAATAAGTCGGATTATAATGGAGTATACGAAGAGTTAGTCGAATTACTAGGATTAGAAAATACATTAAAAATACATAAACATTTCAGAGGGCAACAAGTGAACTTTCCAATGAGATTATATTCTAAAGAGTACATAGAAGAATATCTTATAAAAAATTACAATGGTAAGAACTTGAAAGAATTATCTAAGAAGCTAGATTACACAACTAATTGGTTGAGGAAGATGTTAAATAAGATTGAATTTAGTTAAAGTAGTATTGGATTGATAGAGGTTGTAAGTAGGTCTAATTTAGGTTGAATAGCAGTAAAGAAAATCAATAAGTTGGACGTAAGGACATATTAAATTTCTAAATAGAGGTAAAAAGAGTTACATAAAAAGAGAATGTAAGTAAGAAAAGAGTGAAAGCTCTATGCGACCATACGTCCAAGAGCAATGAAATCAATAATTGAAGAAAAAGGTAATAAGTCCTAAATAGAACCAGAATCAACACCAAGATGTATAATTCCCGTAAATCCCGCAAACCCATAAAAAAATAATAGGTCTATAATAAACAGGAGAAAAATAAATAAGTTTTTTATAACAATAATAAAATCTTACGGGATTACGGGGAAAACGGGGAAGTAAGATGCATCCAATAATAAGATCGTAATAAATGATTGGGGGGAAAGGGGGTAAAGTAGTAGGGCTAAATAAAATTAAAAAATAAAAATTTATTTTTTATAAATAAAACTTTTTATTTACTTATCTACCTTTACCCCTTACTATCCAAGAATAATTGTAATAGAAAATATCGTCATAACCGTAGTTGCGATAGTGTCGATATTTTCAGTAGAAATAAGTTAATGATTATAGGAGAATAAAAATGAATATAGATAAAGTAAATAAGATAGAACAGGTTGCTATATACTGTAGAGTTAGTACAATAGAACAAGCAGAGGAAGGATATAGTATAGATGAGCAAGAAAGACTTCTAAGAGATTGGTGTAATAGAATGAATTACTCAGTTTATAAGGTATATTCAGATAGAGGAATAAGTGGTAAAGATATAAAAAATAGACCAGCATTAAAAGAACTTCTAAATGATGCACAAGATAAAAAGTTTCAAATGGTAATTTCTTGGAAGATTAATAGAATTAGTAGAAAGCTTTCAGATGTTCTAAAGATAGTAGATGTATTGGAACAGAATAATATAGCTTTCAATTCTTATTCAGAGCAGTTTGATAATAGTACTCCAGCAGGAAAAATGCAATTTCAAATGATGGCATTGATAGGAGAGTTTGAGAGGGGTACTATAGCTCAAAATGTAAAAATGGGAATGTGTGCAAAAGCAAAAGCAGGAGAATGGTGTGGTGGAAGAGTTTTAGGGTATGACTTAGTTCCTATGGAGAATAAAGAAGGAACTAAAAGAGGAAAAACTAAATTAACTATTAATGAAATAGAAGCAAGGTCAGTAAGATTAATCTTTAATGAATATGTTAATGGAAAAGGATATAAGGCTATTACCAATCAACTAAATAAGTTAGGTTATAAGACTAAGAAAGGTAATGATTTTTCAGTAGGTTCAATAAGAGAAATTCTAACTAACCCAGTATACATAGGAAAAGTTAGATACAATGTAAGACAGAACTGGTCAGAAAAGAGAAGAAGAAACATCAATGCTAATCCAATAATAACGGATGGAGTACATGAACCTATAATAGATGAAGTGTTATGGGATAAGGTACAAGCAATCATGGAGAGTAAGAAAGGTAAACCTTCAAGAATATATGATGGTGAATATCCACTAACAGGAATACTAAGATGTCCTAAATGTGGAGCTGGTATGGTGATTTCAAGAACTACTAATAAGTTAGCTGATGGAACTAAGAAGAGAATAGCTTACTACTGTTGTGGAGCATGGAAGAATAAAGGTACAAGTGTATGTAACTCTAATACAATAAGAGTTGATAAAGCTAATGAATATGTATTTAATAAGATTTCAGAATTACTTTCTAATGAGAAAATGGTTAAATCTATAGTAAATAACATTAATAAAGAAAGACATAAAAAGATAAGTCCAGCTAAGAAAGAGCTAGAAAGAATAGATAAAGAACTTGAAAAGATAGATAGGAAGAAAACTAAACTTTTCGAGGCATATGAAGAAGAACTAATATCTAAGGAAGAGTTCAAGGAGAGAAAAGATGAGCTAAATAAAAGAGCAAAAAGTCTTCAAGAGGAAAAAGAACCATTACTAGTAACCCTTTCAGATGATGTGAGTGAAGAAATACCGTATGAATTCGTAAGGAGCATACTAGAGAATTTCAGTAAGGTGCTAACAGAAAGTGCAACTAGAGAACAACAGAAGAAATTACTTCATATGATAATATCAGAAATAACTATAAATGAAACAAGAGAAATAGACTCAATAAAACTAAAAATAAATGATAGCTTGGTTGACTATATAAGTAAGGAAGAGGGAGTATCTATAAAGGATGCTCCTTCTTCTTTTATGTTAAGAAATGTTGGAATGAGTGTATTGAACTTGGATATTGCTATATAAAGTATAAATTTAATAAAAATATATAATATTGATACAATTACCAATAAATAGTATAATTTTATTGTGTGAAAGTATTTATATTTATCGTATAAATAGGAATTTGATATCTAGAGAGATTAATAATTAAATTGAAAATAAAGGAGAACATATATGGATTTAGGAGAAATATTAGGAAATATATCATTTAGTGCAATATTAATTTTAGGTATGATGTACATATTTTATTTAATTATTAAAATAGCAGTAAGACAGGCTATAATAGCTCTTTTACCTAAAATAAAATCAGAATTTAAAGAATATATTATAGAAGTGATGAACGATAAGAAATAAATACTTTAACTTTAGAATTATTCATATAAATCTAATAGATAAATTTCAGTTTGTATAATAGATAAAAAACCTCACTTACTACCGATACGGAGAACCATACCATAAATAAATGAGGTTTATAGTATTAAGGATTGATATAACTGGATTAAGGCTAGTTTTATAAGTTAAAATATCGTATCATAAGTAATTAAGTAATAATGTATTTATAAAATAAGTTGTAATAAATATAGAGAGATTTTAAATATTAGACAAATAGGAATTTGACCGGGAGGAGTAATATAATGCAATATATCTTAATTCATGGACTTGGGTAAGATTCATCAAGTTGGAATAAAACACTTTCCTACATGATGAAAGAAGAGCAGGTTATTTGTCCAGAGTTATCATTATTTGTTAAGGGGGGAGATATTTCATATGAAAATCTATACAATGCTTTCTCCGAGTATTGCGATAATATTTCAGAACCATTAAATCTATGTGGACTTTCATTAGGTGCAGTTCTTGCATTAAACTATGCTATAGATAACCCTGAAAAAGTTAAGTCATTGATATTAATAGCAGCACAATATGAAATGCCTAAAGTATTGCTTAAACTTCAAAATATTATTTTTAGTTTTATACCAGAGTCCTCTTTTAAAAATATGGGAATGAAGAAGAAAGACTTTATTAAATTAACAAAATCAATGATGAGTTTAAATTTAAGTGAAGAAGTATAATAAAAGCAGAGATACAGTATATAAAAAATCTTGGACATGAAGTAAACATTGATGCTCCAAAAGAATTAGCAGAAATACTTAATGATTTTTACAATAGACAACAATTATAAAATTCTAGGGTACAGTTTGTTGATGATATTATTGAAGATCTTAGAGAAATAAAGCTAATAATACAATTAAAATATAGTATTATTCAAAGAATAAGATAAGTTATTTGTTTAGTAGGTAATTATTTTAAGTATTAAAATTTATATATGTTTATTTTTATAAAAATTTGATATAATATAAATAAGAAATGAAGATAATAAAAAAATAGGATGTTGGTAGCACCCTATTTATACAATTCTAGTTGCTTAGGCAACTGGTATCACTAGAATTTTTAGTTTATAAAAAATAGTAGCTGACCAATTCGACCTGGGGCTACTATTTTTTTGACATTTTATCAATAAGTAACACTATAAATGTTAGTAGTGCTAGTAAAAATAATCCTGCCTGAAATAGTAACATTAAAGTATCGTTACTCACATGTATCACCTCCTTTCACAAGAAAGGTGGATGATACCAGTAGCCCACATTCAACTGTTAAATTGTACTTTGAAATTATACCATAATTATGTAGAATATATACACAAGAATAAAATGGAAAAACCTCATTTAGAGTAGTTACGGAGAACCGTATCAGTATTAAGTGAGGTTTTTACTGATGTGATTAAATATATATTATAAATCTGATAAGAGAGTTAATGTTTCTAAATAGAAGGGACATTAACTAGTTTCTATAGGATTAGGATGGATAAATCAGATTACAATGGAGTATATGAAGAATTATTTGAATTACTAGGAAGAGAGGTTACATTAAAAATAAATGAATATTTCAAAGGTCAACAAGTAAACTTTTAAATAGTATTATATTCTAAAGAATACATACATAAAATCATTGTTTTTTGCTTTTTTTGTTTTTATTGACATTCCAATTTAGATAAACCATAATAAAATTATGAAAACGTTGTTGAGGTGGAGGGAGGGATATACTTGGGAAGAAAAGATAATATTTATAATGAGTTAAAGAATTTAGATAATGGGCAAGGAGTAACTACTATAACAATAGCTAATTCTCTAGGGTTGTGTAGAGCAAATGTAAGTAGTGATTTAAATAAACTTTGTCAAGAGGGAAAAGTAACAAAAAAGGTTGGGAAACCAACTGTATTTATGGTATCGAATAAAAAATATAATGCTGATAGTATTTTAGACCTTTTTGCTTCAAAGAATAAAAGTTTATATAATGCTGTTGAACAAGCAAAAGCTGCTATTTTATATCCACCAAATGGAATGAATATGCTTATATTAGGAGAAACAGGGGTAGGTAAATCTATGTTTGCAAGTCTTATTCATTCTTATGCATTGGAAGTGAAGAGGTTTAGTTCTGATGCTCCATTTATAATTTTTAACTGTGCAGATTATGCTAGCAATCCTCAATTACTAATATCTCAATTATTTGGATGTAAGAAAGGTGCATATACAGGTGCAGATACTGACAAAATTGGATTAATAGAAAAAGCCCATGGTGGAATATTATTTTTAGATGAAGTACATAGATTACCTCCAGAAGGTCAAGAAATGTTATTTACATTTATGGATAAAGGTATATTTAGAAGATTGGGAGAGACAGAAGTAGAGCGTGAAGCAGAGGTTTTAATTATTGCAGCAACAACAGAGGATCCTAATACTACTTTATTAAAGACATTTACAAGAAGAATACCAATGACTATTCATATTCCTAATATAAAAGATAGGACTATAGAAGAAAGATATAATCTTATTAGTACATTTATGAGGGAAGAGTCTGGAAGGTTAAATGAGAAGATAAAGTTATCAGTCAACTCTATTAAAGCATTATTGGTATATGAGTGTACTAATAATGTTGGTCAATTAAGGGCTGATATTCAATTGATATGTGCTAAGGTATATGCAAGCTTTATTTCAGGCAAAAAGAAGGAAATGAGTATTAATAGTTTAGATTTACCTGAACATATAAGAAAAGGATTATATGAAGATATAGAGCATAGACAGTTATGGAGTAAATTTATAGAAATAAATAAAAAATACTATATATTTGATAAAAGTGAGGATGAAATAATTTTTGAGGATTACAAGGATGACAACAGTATATACGAGAAGATCAATATAAAGTACCATGAATTAAAAAGTAAGGGTATGAATGAAGAAATAATTCAAGATGCTATGAAGAATGAAGTAAAAGAGTATTTTAAAAAGATTGAAAATACATTTGACAGTTCTAAATTAGAAAGTTTTATAAATAAAGAAATAATTAAAGTGATTAAAGAAATAATCGAGTATAGTGAAAGAAATCTTGATAGAAAATTTAGTGATAAAGTATATTATGGTATGGCGGTTCATATTAATAGTTCAATAGAGAGGGTAAGGTCAAATAAGAAAATAACAAATCCTCAATTAAATAAAATAAGAACAGAAAATGAAGAAGAGTTTAATATTTCTTTAGATTGTTTGAGAATAATTGAAAAAGCACTAGATATAAGGATGCCTATAGATGAGGCGGGATTCTTAGCTATGTTCTTTTCTTATGATAATAAAGTAGAAATTAATAAAGATAAGGAAGTAAAGATAATTGTTGTAGCACATGGTGCAGAGACAGCAACTTCAATGGCAGATGCAGCTAATTCATTATTAGGGAGCAAGTATGCAATAGGTATAAATGCACCTATAAATGAAAAACCTGAAGAGGTGTTAAGAAGAATAAGAAGATTTATAAGGGATAGGAAGATATCATCTGATATTTTACTATTAGTTGATATGGGGTCATTAACAACCTTTGGAGGGGAAATAGAATCGGAATTTAATATTAGGGTTAAGATATTTCCACTAGTAAGTACGCTACATGTTATTGAAGCAACAAGAAAAGCTATTTTAGGATGTAGTTTAGATGAAATTTTATTAGAAACTTTAAGGGTTAATGAGCTATATAAAGAGGATATTGTTGATATTTCTGATAATATAATTAAAGATAATAAAAACAATAAAAAGTTAGCAATTTTATGTATATGTACTACTGGTGAAGGTGGGGCTCAAAGTATAAAGGGATTATTAAATGATAATTTAAATTATGATAAAAATCTAATTGATATTTTAACATTAAACTTAGTTGATAGTAAATCTATAGAAGATAGGATTAGAAATTTGAAGGATAATTATGATTTATTGGCAATTATAAGCTCCTTTGAAGTAAATATAAAAGTACCTCAATTTGATTTGCAAGATATATTTATTGAGAATGGTATATCAAGAATACAAAAAATCATAGATATTGAAACAACATATATAAAAATGAATGATACCTTAAGGATGCATTTAAAGAAAATAGATGGAGATAAAGTATTAAGGGATATAAAGGAATTTAATAACAATATTCAAGAATCTTTAAACGAAAGAATAGAAACTAATAGATTAATAGGTATAACATTACATATAGCTTGTATGTTAGATAAGGCACAAAGTAATATAGAATCTGAAGAGTTTATTGATAAAGATAAATTTATTAAAGGCAATGAAAAACTGTATTGTATAGTTAAAAGAGAATGCGAAACACTTGAAGAAAAATACGAAACACATATTAATACAAATGAGATATGTTATATAATGAGTTTTTTTAAAGGAACTTTTAAGGAGCGTTAAAGCTTGAAAACTCCCTATGTTAGGGAGTTTTTTTATTTAACGAAACAAGAAGGTAAATGAGTTTTGGCACGGTTATTGCTATAGATATAGGCATAGAAAAAATTTAAAAGTAAGGTGGTATGAAAAATGGATTATCAAGAAATAATATTTGGACTAATAGTGAATGCAGGAGATTCAAGGAGCAATTCTATGAAAGCCATTAGACTAGCTAAGAAAGGTAAGATAGAAGAAGCTAAAGAAACTATAAAAATATCTGAAGACTGTTTGAATAAAGCTCATGAGATTCAAACATCTTTAATTCAAGATGAGGCTGCAGGAAAAAGAGCAGAAGTTACATTATTAATGGTACATGCTCAAGACCATTTAATGAATGCAATTACAATTAAGGATATTGCAATAGAACTAATAGATACAAGAGAAGAGTTAGAAAGTATTAAAAATATAATTAAGTAAAAATATAAGATTTTTTTAGGAGGAATTATCATGAAAAGAATAACATTAATTTGTGCTGCAGGAATGTCAACTAGCTTATTAGTAACAAAAATGGAGGAAGTGGCTAAGAAAAATAATTTGCCTGTATCAATTATAGCTATACCACAATCTAAGTTCGAAGATTATGAGGATAAAACAGATATTCTTCTATTAGGACCACAAGTAAGCTTTTTATTTGAAGACTTTAAAGAAAAATATGAGCCAAAAGGAATTAGAGTAAGGGTAATAGATAGTGCAGATTATGGAATGATGAACGGAGCTAAGGTTCTAAAAGCAGCACTAACAAAATAGAAAATTTTAAATTGGAGGAATTACAAATGAATAATAAAACTATTCAAGAAAAGGTACAACCAATTATTAATAAGATTACTACAAATAGATATTTGAAATCTGTGTCAGATGGTATTGCAAGTATATTACCAGCAATTATAGTAGGGGCAATTTTTACTCTTTTAGCTAATCTTCCAATTAGTTCATATCAAGAGTTTTTAACAAGTTCCGGATTAGGACAAGTATTGAAGTTGCCAATAACTTTTACTACAGATTTAATTGCTTTATATTCAGTATTTTTTATTGGTTATAAGTTAGCTGAAAGTTTTGAAGGTAATGGGGCAATAGCAGGATTACTTTCACTTGTTTCGTTTTTTGTAGTTACGCCACTTGTAGTTGCTGAAAAAGTAAAATTTATATCATTTGAGTGGCTAGGAGCAAAAGGTTTATTCGTTGCAATTATTGTAGGATTAGTGGCATCAAGATTATATGTTGCAATTATTAAAAAGGGTATTATTATTAAGATGCCAAATGGAGTACCACCAACAATTAGTAGTTCATTTACAGCTTTAGTACCAGCATTTATAGTAATTCCATTTTTCTCAGTTGTTGCAATGATATTCAGCAAAACTGATTTTGCAAGTGTACATGGATTTGTATATAAATTTGTACAAACTCCATTAGAAGGATTGGGTGGAACATTAACTTCTCTAATTATAGTAATGATTGTAGCACATGTATTATGGTTATTTGGTATCCATGGAATGATGGTATCAATGTCAATAATGATGCCAATATGGACATCACTAAATATTCAAAATTTAGAAGCCTATAATAGTGGGGAACCACTACCAAACATAATTTGTAGTGCATTCATAATGGTTTATGTATTAGTCGGAGGATCAGGAGGAACCTTAGGATTAAATTTATATATGTCTTTTAAAGGTAAAAGTAAACGTTATAAAACATTAGGGAATTTATCTTTACCAGGAAGTATTTGCAGTATAAATGAACCATTAATATTTGGTACGCCAGTTATTATGAATCCGAAGTTAGCTATACCTTTCGTAGCGACACCAGTTGTATGTACAATTATAGCTTATTATGCAACTTATTTTGGATTTGTTCCAAGATTAATGGGAGCAGCCCTTCCATTAGGTACTCCAATAGGAGTAAGTGGATTCTTACAAGGTGGTTTCTCAGTAGTTGCATTACAAATGATTCTAGTAGTAGTTTCATTCATTATATATTTACCATTTGCTAGAAGCTTAGATAAAGAGGCTTATGAGCAAGAGCAGAAGGAATCTGATGATGAAGTAGATTTTAGTGATATAGATTTTGATTAATAAATAAAAAATTATTATAGAAATATAAGTGTAGTTAACTATGAGGAGGAGAGAGATGAGTAAATTGAATATGTTTCCAGAAGGATTTTTATGGGGGGGAGCTGTAGCAGCTAACCAATGTGAAGGTGCATGGAATATAGGTGGCAAAGGAGTAAGTACTGCTGATGTAGCAACAGCTGGTGCGTTAAATGTTAAGCGTGAATATACAGAGGGAATAATTGAAGGAAAGTATTATCCATCACATGAAGCAATAGATTTTTATCATAGATACAAAGAGGATATAGCACTATTTAAAGAGATGGGATTTAAGTGTTTCAGAACATCAATTAACTGGACAAGAATATTCCCTAAAGGTGATGAATTAGAGCCAAATGAAGAAGGGTTAAAATTTTATGATGACTTATTTGATGAATGTAATAAGAATGGAATAGATCCTGTTATTACGATCTCACATTATGAAATGCCATATCATTTAGTTGAAAATTATGGAGGATGGAAAAATAGAAAGCTTGTAGATTTTTATTTAAACTACTGTAAGGCAATTTTCACAAGATATAAGGACAAGGTTAAGTATTGGATGACATTTAATGAAATTAATATTATAACATTGCATCCATTCATTCCAGCAGGAATAAGATTTAAGGATGGAGATAATAAAGAAGAGATTATTTACCAAGCAGCTCATCACCAACTTGTAGCTAGTGCAAAAGCGGTAAAGTTAGGGCATGAAATAAATCCAGATTTCAAGATAGGTTGTATGATGGTATATCCATTAGCTTATGCTGAAACATGCAATCCTAATGATGTTAGAGCTACTCAGGAGAATATGAATACTCATTATTTCTTCTCGGATGTTCATGTAAGAGGATATTATCCAAGTTATATGAAAAAGTATTTTGAAAGAAATAATTTAAATATAGTTATGGAAGAAGATGATGAAAAAGCGTTAAGAGAAGGAACAGTTGATTTTATTGGTTTTAGTTACTATATGTCACTTGTTGTAAGTACAGATGAAAAGAATAAGGAAAAAGCTTCAGGAAACATGATGGGAGGAATAAAAAATCCTTATTTAAAGTCATCAGATTGGGGTTGGCAAGTTGACCCAGTAGGATTAAGAATTTCTCTAAATAATTTATATGATAGATATCAAATTCCATTATTTATAGTTGAAAATGGTTTAGGAGCTGTGGATAATGTAGAAGAAGATGGCTCAATAAATGATGTTTATCGAATTGAATACTTAAGAAAACATATCACTGAAATGAAGAAGGCTGTAACTATAGATGGTGTAGATCTTATAGGATATACTCCATGGGGATGTATAGATTTAATTAGTGCAGGAACTGGTGAAATGAAGAAACGTTATGGGTTTATTTATGTGGATAAGGATAATGAAGGAAAAGGCACTTTAAAGAGATCAAAGAAAAAGTCTTTTTATTGGTATAAAAAAGTTATAGAAAGCAATGGAGAAATACTATAATAATTTTAATGTAGTTGTAGCATTAAAGTATAGACTATGTAAAGAATTTTGTGTAAAATAAATAAAATCTACTCCTTATTAATAATAATTGGGATAAAATATTTTTACAAGGGTCAATGTAATTTAGATAAGATTTGTTTAATAGTTAAGTCACCTAAAAAATATAAAAATATTCTTAGGTGACTTTTAATTTTATCACACGATTGAATTTATGCTACTTTATAAAGGAAGATTACTGAAGATTTGGAACGGATTTTTCTAGTGTCTATCCATCCTTTTCTTACAGGCAATATGTTCTTTTGGATTAAAGCTTCAATATCTAGTGGGGTGTGTCTAAAAAAAGTATTTACAAATGTGGATGGAGTTAGTAAAGTTTACTAATCCAATAGCATATTTTAGTTCTCTAAATGATGTCTCTATTGCCAACTTCATATGATAAAGTTCCTTTATCATATCTACGCCAAATTCTTTTTCATATAAATTAGTTATTATAGTTTCATAGAAGTTTCAAGTGATAATTTACGATTTCTAACAAAACCCTTATTAGGATTTTTAGCAAAAGATTCAGGTTCTTTTACCATTTCTTTGATAATTGAATTTAATTTTGCTTTAACATAATCACAATATTTAGCTATTAGTAATCCCCCTAAAAATTTATATATTTAAGAAGTTTAACCACTTTTTTCTAAATATTTGTCAAGCTTTTTAGCAGAAAAGAGCAAGGTATTTTTAATTCCATACTCTTTGCTTTACAGTAATGTTGTTTTATTAAATTAATGATATTGGGGCTAAATCAACTGTTTTTATTGATGTGATTAAATATATATTATAAATCTGATAAAAGAGTTAATGTTTCTAATGAAAAAAGCATTAACTCTTTTTATATATAGAGAGAAATATTAAGAAAGGAGTAAGTATAGTTAAGTAGTTAAGAATTACAAAGTTTAATTAAAGGAGCTGTCGCTAACGGATTTTATTCCGCTAATGCGACAGCTCCTTATATTTTTATACTTGGTAAAAAATATGTTATTAAAACATAAAGTATGTTAAAAAATTTTACCTTTATTTACATTAACTTGATATTTAGGATTATTTTAATATGGTAGTATGATACTTGTAAATATTTACGGGAATTTAATAAGATTATTTTACAGGAGGAATTATGATAAGAAGAAAATTATATAGAAGTAAGATATTTTCTTTAGTGTTAGCTACATTATTATGCTTAAATCCAATAAAGGCTATAGCATTAGATTTTCAAGATTCGCTAATTGAAAATACAAATGATAAATTGATAAGATTAAGTGAAGTAAAAGATAAAGAATTATTAATTACAGAAATATTACCTGATTCTTCTAATGTTAATGGATCAGATGCTTATGAGTTTATAGAAGTTTATAATAACTCAAATAGAGAACTAAACCTAAAAGATTATAAGTTATATTATAATTATCCTGATAAGGGTGATGGAAGTGATGTTTTATGGATAGACATAAATAATGATGTTAAAATACAAAGCGGTGAGGCTATTGTATTTTGGATTAAGAACGAAAAAAATAATCACTTAACAGTAGATGATTTTAATAAAAAGTTTGATACAAAATTAGAACTTAATACAAATATATTTGAATTGTACAATGGAGGAATGGCTAATAGTGGAGCAAGAGCTTTAAGATTAACTACAAGTGTATATGAACAAGTAGATTTAGTATCATATAACATGGATGGAGTAAAAGATACATCAGCTGATAAATCTATAAAATATAAGTATGATGATGCATCAAATAAAAGTATCATGATATCCAATAATTGCAAACCAGATCCTGGAATTGTTAATGATGAAGATAAACCAACAAAGGTTTTAGTTAATAAACCAGAAAATTTACCAGTAGTAGAGAATATGACATCAGATACATTTACAGACGATGAAGGATTAATTTTTAAAGTTAATGCAACATCTGAAGAAACTAATATTAAGACAGTTAAATTAAGTTATAAAAGTAATAAAATGAATGAATATGAAACGTATAACTTATTAAAAGGTGAGAATAACATATTCACTAAAGAAATATCTAAATATGATTTAATTGGTAAGGCATATTATGATTATTATTTCGAGGTTAGTGATGGGTTTGAAGTAGTAAAAACTGATGTAAAAAGAATAACCAATCTTGAGTTAGATGATTCCAACATTAGATTTAATATTAATGAAAATGAGTTTTTAAATGGAGTTAAAAATGTAATTACTACTGGTGAGGAATTACTAATAGATGGGGAAAATAAAACATTAGATTCAGTTTCTTCAATAGAAAATAATGCTAAGATAGTATTTGATATTAAGGAAACAGACGTGTTTTTTAAAAATGCAGTAGCAATAGGAGATACAGTACTTGGTATATTTAATGAGGGCACTTATGATAATTGGGATACTGTAGCTTTTGATGTAGATCCTACTTATTTCAAAAAAGGAGAAACTATTCAAATAGATATTCATGCAGGAAATAAAGCCAATGCTCTAGAACATAATGAAGAGAATAATGATGACTTTGTTACTAAGAATATTAGATTAGTTTTACCAGATGGAACTATATTAAGACCAAAAGGATATGAGAATCCTGAAGAAGTAATACAAATGGGAGACTCAGATGGAAAAGTTGAAGTACTAAATGCAGTATTTAGCCCAAGTAATGATTCCTTTAATGCTTTAAGATATGAATTAAACACTATTGAGCTTGAGGATGGAGAGCATAGTTTAAGCGGTGTAATAAATGAATTAAATGAAAGAGAAGATGTAAAGTTTTTAGTTGATAATACTGCACCAGAAATATTTACAAACATAGAGAATGAAAAAGTGTATAAAGGAACTAATACAATAACAGTAGATGCAAAAGATGATATTTCGGGGATGAATGATGTAACAGCTAAGTTAGATGGAAGAAATATTGAATTACCATATGAATTTAGATCACTTGAATTGTCACCAGGATATCATACATTAATAATAAATGCACGTGATAATTGTAATAATGAATCAATTAAGGAAGTTAAATTTATAATTCCAGAAGAAAGTGCAGAAATAGGTTTAGAAATTAAGCCAGGAAATGGAGAAATATTAGATTCAGATCCAATATTCTCAATACATGTTAAAGACAGCACAGATGATATTATGACAGTTGATTTTA
This sequence comes from Clostridium sp., assembly GCF_018372875.1. Classification (GTDB taxonomy): domain Bacteria; phylum Bacillota; class Clostridia; order Clostridiales; family Clostridiaceae; genus Clostridium. Next base: position 22,050 of record NZ_JAHAIF010000043.1, read on the forward strand.
AAAAGGGAGAAAGATACGTTTTAGGAGATAGTAATATATCTAAAGCGGAAGGTATTAGCCAGACTTCAGGAACTAGTGATTTAGCGTTTACTGAAGGTTCTGCAAATGGATTCCCATATGAAGCATTTGATATTGAGTTAAGTGATGATGTAAATGAAAATGCAACAATTAAGGTAGAGTGGACAGGTGTATCAAACAATTTAAAAACAAAAATGTATGTTTATAATTATTTTACTGGAGCGTTTGATATAGTTTCAACGGAAGATGAGATTATTGAAAATGAAATTAAATTAACGGGAACAGTTTCTTTGCAGAATCATTTAAGAGATAATAAGGTTAGAATTATGGTTCAAAATGGTGAGGGACATACTCCAAATCAATATGAAGCAGGTACATCAGCTAATGCAACAGAAAATACAAGCATTACAACAAGTAATGAAAATGATTTAGATAGAAATCAATACGACTTTACATTTGCAATAGAAAGTGACACTCAATATTATAATGAAGATACACCAGATAATGATAATATTATTGGTAAATATGAGCATCAATTAAATATACATGATTGGTTAATTGCAAATAGACCTAGAATGAATATTCAATATTTATTCCATAATGGAGACATTATTGATGATTCAGGAATGATTTCTCAATGGGAAAATGCTGATGCCGCATATAAGAAATTAGATGATGCTAACTTCCCTTATGGAATATTAGCTGGTAATCATGATGTTGATCATTTAACAAATGATTATACAAATTATAGTACTTATTTTGGTGAAAGTAGATTTTATAATAATCCATGGTATGGTGAGAGTTATAAGGATAATAAAGCACATTATGACTTAATAACTGTAGGTGGCATTGATTTTATAATGATGTATGTCGGATGGTCTATTGGAGATGAAGAAATAGAATGGATGAATAAAGTTTTACAGCAATATCCAGAAAGAAAAGCTATATTGAATTTCCATGAATATCTACTTGCAAGTGGTGGTTTAGGTGAGGAGCCACAAAGAATATTTGATGAAGTAGTTGCTAATAACCCTAATGTATGTATGGTTTTATCAGGGCATTATCATAATGCACAAACTGTAGTAATTGAATTTGATGATAATAATGATGGTGTAAATGATAGAAAAGTTTATCAGATGTTATTTGATTATCAAGGTTTACCAGAAGGTGGTATGGGTTATATAAGATTAATGCATTTTGATTTAGATAACCAAAAGATAATATTTAGAACATATTCACCATCACTTGATGATTATGATGCAAAAGACACAGTTGCAGGTGGGGATACTATATTAGGTGAAGAAACGTTTGAAATTCATTTTGCTGAATTAGGAATTGAGCCTAAACAAAAAGTGATTGAAACAACTAATTTAGATATAAATGTATATACTGATAAGGTAATTGGTACAGTAAGTGGTGTTACAAATGACTCAGATATATCATATACTTTAAAAAATGCTGAGAATGGTGTATATGGATGGTATGCTGAAGTTAAAGATGATTTTGGTGGACTTTCTAGAACTAATGTAAATTACTTTACTGTAGATAAGGATATTGTAAAACCAACAATTACGTTACCAAAAGAAAATGAGTTTCCAGTAGAATACGAGTTTAACCCTATGGATGGAGTCGTAGCAACAGATGATAGAGATGGAGATATAACATCTAAAGTTGTTGTTGAGGGAACTGTAGATACAAGCAAGGAAGGAAATTATACAATTGTTTATAGAGTAAGCGACAATGCTGGAAATTTGACAGAAGTATTTAGGGTAGTAACTATAAAGAGAATTGAAAAACCTAATAATGGTGGAAACAATGGAAGTCATGGTAATAGTAGTGATAACAATAGTAGCAATACTGGAAATTCAAATGATAATGTAAACAATGAAAATAATAGTCCTAAGAATTCCAATAATAAATTACCACAAACAGGTGATAATGATTTAATACATTTAGTAGTTTCAGGATTATCTGCTATTGTATTAGGATTATATATTTTAAAGAAAAAAACGACTAATTGTAAAATGAAATTGAATTAATAAAAAATCCATAGTGGATTATTCTGTGTTATGATTTAATCGCTAAACAAAAACATACACGGAGGATAATCACTATGGATCACTCAAATATTAACACAGAATCACGCAAAAATAAACACTTAAATTTTTCAGAAGGTATGACTATAGAGCTTCGCTTAAAAGATGGATTTTCAGCATATAGGATATCTAAAGAACTTGGCAGATCAATAAATACTATTCTAAATGAAATACGTCGTGGTACGACTACTCAAATAAAGCAAGGAAACCATATTGAAGTATACCTTGCCGATACTGGCGAAGCGGTATATAAAAAGCATCGTTGAAATTCTTGTAGCAATTTTAAACTATTAGAATGTAGTGACTTTATTAAGTACACTGTAGACAAAATCACAAAGGACTCATGCTCCCCAGATGCTTGTGTTGGGGAAGCTATCGCTACCGGTAGGTTTAATCGATCTCAAATAGTTTGTACCAAGACACTGTATAACTATATAGATCTTGGATTTATGGATGTAAAGAATACAGATTTACCAATGAAATTACGTAGAAATACAAAGTGTACT
>NZ_JAHAIF010000044.1 GCF_018372875.1 Clostridium sp.
ATTTATCTTTTGTATTACATCCCAATAATGATAAAGATAATAAAAAAACAAATGATAACATAATTTTTTTATTGAAATATCTAATCATTAATATCACTCCTTTATTAGATTATAGTTATATAATATTGGAAAGTAATTTCTATATATGGTATAAATGTTACCAACTTATTAACACTATTATAGTGCTATAAAGGAAAGGATGCTTTAACAGTAATAATATCCCCGTTAATTATAGTAAGTGTTCCGTTATGATCCGTAACAATCTCTTTAGATATATATAGTCCTAATCCACTACTACTTTCATCGTATGAAGTAGTAGTTTTTACAAATGGATTAAAAATATTGTCATAAACATTTTGTGGTATAGGAGTGGAGTGATTTGTAATTTCTATAGTATAATTATTATCTAAAATATAAGAAGATATTTTTATAATATTATCAGTAGAATATTTTATAGCATTATCCAGTAGATTGATAAATAGTTGTTCGATACGGTTTTTTTGAACCAACAAGTTACAATCAAATAAATCTGTCTCAATTTTAATATTATATTTATTAGCTTTTATTTGCATATCTTTAGTGGTATCTGATAAAAGTTTTTTTATATTACATATAATAAATGCCTCTGTAATATGAGAATTCCCCTTAGAAATATTTATTAAATCTAATACCATTTCAGTAATACGTTGACTTTCTAGATATATTCTCTCTATAGCTCTATCCCTAAAATTGATATCTTCAATCATGTTATCTTTAAGTATTTCAGCATAACCAGTAATGGCTGTTAAAGGGGTTTTAAGTTCATGCGTAACATTATCAAAAAATTCCTTTCTATGCTTTTCTAAAATATCAACTTTTTCTTTTTCTTTATTAATTGTATCTATTTGAGCTTGAATTTGGTCCTTCATTATTATAAATTCCTTAGAAAGTATTCCGACTTCATCATTACCTCTAACTGTAATATCAAAATTATAATCACCATTTTCTATGCGTTTTACACCTTTGGTAAGTAGTACAATAGGATTAATTATTTTTGAAACTATAAAATAAGCAATTAAAAATATGGATAAAAATACTATACACTCAATAATTGTAATTAAGTTTCTAGTAGTGTTATTACTAGAGTATAAATCGTTGTATTCTTTACAAATATTAAGAGTACCCAATTTAGTTCCATCAATATAAATAGGATAAGATAGCAAGCCATAAAGAGTATTTTCTTTATAAAGAATATAAACTTCTGCACTACCATTCTTTGAATTGTAATATAAATCTGTATGTTGTGATGCAAATAAGTTTTCAGTATTATCTGCAATTATATTTCCATCGTTACTTCTTATTTGTAATGTACAGTCATAATTTAAAGAAATATATTTTACTAAATAGGATGATTCATTTATAAAATTAGAGACATTATTTTCAGTAGACTTTAGTGAAATTCTATATTTAATTGACTCAGATGTACTACTCATTAATTGAGTAAGAGATTCTTTAACAGTGGTTTCCATCTTTTCGTTAAGAACAGAGCTAATAGATATATTTAGGATGATTCCACATATTAAAAGAATTGATCCAAATCCAAATGTTATTTTTGTTTTAATTTTCATTATAATACCTCATAACATATCCAATTGAGAAAACTGTATCAATAATCGATTTATTATTGACGTTATCGAGTTTGCCTCTAAGTCTTCTTACATGAACATCTACTGTTCTTTCATCACCCTCATAATCTAGGCCCCAAACCTGATTTAAAAGTACAGTCCTTGAAAAAACTTGATTTTTATTTTTAGATAAAAATTCTAACAAGTCATATTCTTTAGGTTTAAGTTTAATAATAGCATTGTCTTTATATACTGTTCTACTTGAATAATTTATCTTTATATTTTCGTTTAAAGAAATTAGTATAGGCTCTTTTTCTATATTATATTTTTCAATTCTTCTTAGAGCAATTTTTATTCTAGTAACGACTTCTTTAATGTGGAATGGTTTGGTTATGTAATCATCTGCTCCAAGCTCTAGCCCTAATACTTTATCAAAAATATCTGTGCGCGCAGTTAATATGATTATAGGTATAAAATATTCTTGAGAAATATACTTACATAAATCAAATCCACTTTCATCAGGTAAATTAATATCAAGTAAAGTAATATCTGGTTGAAAGAGTTTAAAAATATTTCTTGCTTCATTGCCAGTAAATGCGCTTCGTACTGAATATCCTTCTGCTCTAAGAGCAGATGTAAGGATATCATTAATGGATATTTCATCTTCTATAACTAATATTTTTTTTTGCATAATTCTTTATACCTCCTTAATATACCTTATTAGTTAAATGATAATATTTATGGATTAAAAAGTAAAATGGATTTGCTTTAAGGTTGAATATATGGATAAATTAGTAAAAGTAAGATTGGTAAAGTAATAAGTATAATAGACTAACGTAAGAACTTAAGAACTTAAGAAGTTATAGTAAAAATGCGGTGTTGAATAATTTTGGTGAGATAAATAAAATTGTGATAAAATTAAAATAAAAAAATATTGAGGTGAGTTTATGAGAACGTCTATGAACATTCAAAATAAATTAACTATGCTATCAGAGATGACAAATGATTCGAAGTTTCAGGTTTTAGAATTTGATTGTTTAGAAGGAGCAACAGATGTTGGAACAGCTCTTGGATTACAAATAATGAATGACAGTGGAATAAAGCTAAGACAAGTTAGAATTATTCTTGAGGATAGTTCAGTAAAACTTGAATCAGGAGCATTAAGCTATATGAAAGGTGAAATAGAAGTAAAAACTAAAACTGGTGGAATGGTTGGTTTAGGAAAGAAATTTTTAAATAGTAAGTTGACAGGTGAAACAATGTTTAAACCAACCTATGAAGGAACAGGTGAAATATTTCTAGAACCTTCATTTGGACATTTTGCTTTAATAGAATTGGAGGATGAAGAAATAATAGTTGATGATGGATTGTTTTATGCTTGTGAAGACGATGTTGAAGTTGGAGCAGCCATGCAAAAAAGTGTTTCCTCAATGTTATTTGGAAATGAAGGTATCTATCAAACAAGTATTTCTGGAAGTGGAATAGTTGTATTAGAGATTCCTGTACCTGAGTCGGAGATTTTTAAATGCAAATTATTTAATGATACCCTAAAGGTAGATGGTAACTTTGCTGTATTAAGAACTAGTAATGTTAAATTTACTGTAGAAAAGTCATCCTCTTTAATAGGAAGCGTTACTAATGGGGAAGGGTTATTGAACGTATATAGTGGAACAGGAGAGGTATGGTTATTACCAACAATGAATATTTATCAAGACTTAAGGTTAGATGGATTAAACTCTCTATCTAATCCAGGGGGGAGTAGAAATACAGAGGTGTAAAATAAACTCTGCTTTAACTGTATGAAGTTGTGAATTGAGAAAGCTTAGAGTATAATTAACTAGTATATTATTCTAAGGAGTGAATAAAATGAGTGAAATAAACTCAAAGATAAAAAGTAAAGAGATGGATTTGTTTTTTGAAGCTATACTCAAACTTGAAAATTTAGAAGAGTGTTATAATTTTTTTGAAGATGTTGCAACCATAAATGAAGTAAAATCCTTAGCACAAAGAATGCATGTGGCTAAGCTATTAAATGAAAAAAAGACATATACAGAGATAGTTGAAATAACAGGAGCAAGTACTGCTACTATAAGTAGAGTAAATAGATGCTTAAATTATGGTAGCGATGGCTATAGTCTATTACTTGAAAGAATAAGAAAAGATGAGGAATAGTGTTGCCAATATTGAGGACAATGATTATACTAAATTATAGAAACTTAAGAAATTAAAGTACTATTAATGAAAAGAGGTAAATTATGAGTAGAATGTTTGGAACAGACGGAGTGAGAGGTATTGCAAATACTGAATTGGATGCAAGATTAGCTTATAATTTAGGAAGAGCTGGTGCGTATGTTTTAACTGAGGGTGCGCATAAACCAAAGATATTAGTAGGTAAAGATACAAGAATATCAGGAGATATGTTAGAAGCAGCTTTAGTTGCAGGAATACTGTCAGTAGGAGCAGAAGCAGTTGTTTTAGGCGTAGTACCAACACCGGCAGTAGCACATTTAACCAGAGAATATGGAGCAGACGCAGGGGTAATGATTTCAGCATCACATAATCCTGTTGAATATAATGGAATAAAGTTTTTTGATGATAAGGGATATAAGTTATCTGATGAATTAGAAGATGAAATTCAAAGAGTTATTGAAAGTGATTTTGAAGGTGTTCCAAGTCCAGTGGGAACACAATTAGGAAGAGAAATAAACGAAGTTGGAGCATTAGATGATTATATAGAATTTGCAAAAAATACTATACCTTTTAATTTAAATGGTTTAAAGGTTGCTTTAGACTGTGCAAATGGAGCATCATACATGTCATCAGTTAGAGCATTTAGGGAATTAGGTGCAGATGTATATGTAATAAATGATAATCCTGATGGTACAAACATTAATGAAAAATGTGGCTCTACACATCCAGAAGAACTAATGGAATATGTAGTTAAAAAGGGATGTGATATAGGATTTGCATTTGATGGAGATGCAGATAGATGCTTAGCAGTAGATGAAAAAGGAAATTTAATAAATGGAGATTTCATTCTTGCTATATGTGGAAAACACTTAAAGGAAATTAATAGATTGAAAGACAATACTTTAGTGGTTACAGTAATGAGCAATTTAGGATTAGATATTGCATGTAATGAATTAGGAATGAATACATTAAAAACTAAGGTTGGAGACAGATATGTATTAGAGGAAATGATTAAAGGAAAGTATGTCTTAGGTGGAGAACAATCTGGACATATTATATTCTTAGATTACAATACAACTGGAGATGGCCTAGTTACAGCTCTTCAAATAGCATCAATAGTTAAGAAGGAAGGAAAGAGATTAAGTGAACTTTGCTCAATAATGAAAGAACTTCCTCAAGTGTTAGCTAATGCAACTGTACCTAATAATAAGAAGAATATTTATTTAGAAGATAAAGAAATACAAGACGAAATAAACAGAATAGAAGAGTTGTTGCATGGAAAAGGAAGAGTTTTAATAAGACCTTCAGGAACAGAACCTCTAGTAAGGGTAATGTTAGAGGGAGAAAATCAAACTGAAATTGATGAGTTAGCACATAATTTAGCTAATATGATTGAAGAAAAGAGCAACAAATAAAAACTAAATAAGTATAAAGTTCAAAAGACTGCTTATTATAAAGCCATACTTCGTGATTCAAAGGAAGTATGGTTTTTTACTGTCTAGGAAAATATAAAATTTCAATTAGCTATAAATCAAAGGTATTATTACATTTTTATATTAGAAAATGTAAAATAAAGGATAGTAATTTTATAATTTCCTTACATTTATTACGCGTGGGGTGGATATTTGTTTTGATGTGACTTTGAGCTTGTGACGGAACAAGCAAAATAAATATCCACCCACATTTTTTATTTAGAAATGTAAAGTAGTTAAAAGATATGATCACATAGTTAATTTAGAAGGTTTAGAAAAAATTATCTAAGTGGTAATAAAATGCTTGATGTGATAATATTATAATAAAAAATGTATATATATTTGATTATAAGACAAATAAGTGTGTGATTAATTGATGAATTGTTAAAAAACAATTAATAATATCTAAAGAAATCTTAAAAGATAAAATAAGAATAGGATTTCAATAATAAATTTACAAAAGTACATTTGAGTTATTGACAATACATGGGTACAATAGTAAAATTTTATAAACAAAACATTTATTGAAATTAGTTTTAATTGCAATGAAGGAGACGTTTATTTAGATTAGAAAGTTTCAGAGAGTCGATGGTAGGTGTGAATCGATACTTTATTTTAAATAATTATCACTCCAGAGCAGAATCCAGAAAGTTCTTTTAGAATGAGTAAGCGATATCCGGTGTGCATCCGTTATATGCAAGGGTTTGTTGGAACCTAGTGATATTATATTTCAGGCGGATTTTTATCCCACCTCTTATGGTTTATATCATTAAGGGTGGGTATTTTTATACCTTTTATTTAGTATTATTGGGGATATATTTTAATAAGGAGGGGGCTATATGGAACAAAGGCATGTGTTATCTGTTTTGGTAAAAAACTCATCTGGAGTTTTAAGTAGAGTTTCTGGATTATTTTCGAGAAGGGGCTATAACATAGATAGCTTAACTGTAGGAAGAACAGAAGATGAAAAAATCTCAAGGATGACTATTGCGATAGTTGGGGACAATGATACTTTAGAACAAGTAAAAAAACAGCTAGATAAACTTGAGGATGTAATTAAGGTAATTGATTTAAAAAACGGAAATTCTGTGTATAGAGAACTTGTTTTAATTAAGGTTAAGGCGGATGCTGAAAAGAGAGCAGCAATTAATGAAATAGTTACTATTTTTAGAAGTAAGATTATTGATGTGTCAGTAGATACTCTAACTATAGAATTAACAGGTGACGAGAGTAAGATATCGGCATTAATAAAACTTATGGAAGAGTATGGAGTACAAGAGTTGGTAAGAACAGGGGTAACAGCTCTTGAAAGAGGAGATAAAACCATAAGAAGTCATTAATTAGCAATAAAAAATGAATAAGGGGGCATTATATATGGGGCAGAGAAAGATTGATATATTTGATTCCACTTTAAGAGATGGGGCTCAGGGACAAGGAATATCTTTCTCTCTAGAGGATAAGTTAAAAATAGTTAGGGTACTAGATGATTTAGGGGTTACCTATATTGAAGCTGGAAATCCAGGATCTAATCCTAAAGATATGGAGTTTTTTAAGAGATTAAATGGAGAAATGCTTAAAAACTCCAAAATAGTAGCTTTTGGTTCCACTAGGAGACCTAACACTGAAGCCTGTGAAGATAATAATATAAAAAATTTATTATTAGCTGAAACCCCAGTTGTTACAGTATTCGGCAAATCATGGGGCTTCCAAGTGAAAGAAATATTAAAAACATCTCTAGATGAGAATTTAAACATGATTGGGGACACAATTAAATATCTGGTAAGTAAAAATAAAGAAGTAATATTTGATGCAGAACATTTTTTTGACGGATATAAGCAAAATAAAGAGTATGCAATTTCAACAGTAAATATAGCTGCTGAATCGGGGGCAAAATCAGTAGTTTTATGTGATACAAATGGAGGTACTTTACCAGATGAAATAAAAAATATTACTGAAGAAATAGTAAATATAATAGGGGGCAACGTAGGTATACATTGTCACGATGATATGGGGATGGCAGTAGCTAATTCAATCGTGGCAGCACAAGTTGGGGCTAATCAAATTCAAGGAACTTTCATTGGTATAGGTGAAAGATGTGGTAATGCAAATCTAAGTACAATCATCCCAACATTAAAGTTGAAAATGGGTTATAACGTGATTGGTGATAATAACCTTTCTAAACTAACAACCGTTGCTAGATTCATAGCTGAAATTTCGAATATAACATTACAAGATGAAGCACCTTATGTAGGAGGATCAGCCTTTGCTCATAAGGGAGGAATGCATATAGATGCTGTTTGTAAGACACCTAAGTCTTATGAACATATTAAACCAGAGTTAGTAGGAAATAAGAGAAGATTTTTGATATCTGAAGTTAGTGGTAAAAGTACTGTATATTCAGAAGTTCAAAAAATTTTTCCTAATATATCTAAGGATAGTGAAGAAGTTAAGAAGATTACAAATAAATTGAAGGAATTAGAATATGATGGATATCAATTTGAAGGTGCTGAAGGTACTGTAGAGCTGGTAATGAGGAAAATTATAGGGAAATATAAACCGTTCTTTAAGTTAAATTACTTTAAGGTTTTTTCAGAACAACCTTCTTGGGATAAAGAATTTAGTTCTTCTGTAATGATAAATATAACAGTTGATGGGAAAGAAGAAATGAATGCAGCTATAGGTGATGGACCTGTAAATGCATTAGACAAAGCTTTAAGAAAAGCATTAGATGTATTCTATCCACAATTACAAGATGTAAGGCTTGTTGACTATAAAGTAAGGGTTTTAGACTCTGAAAGTGCTACAGGTGCAAAAGTAAGAGTATTAATAGAGTCTACTGATGGGATAGAAAATTGGAGTACAGTTGGGGTATCAAGGGATGTAATTCAAGCAAGTTGGATAGCCTTGGTGGATTCTATTGAATATAAGCTTATAAAAGATATTGAAAGAAAAGCAAAAGCATATTTTTAAGGGGGATGATTTACAAATGGGAATGACAATGACACAAAAAATATTAGCTGCACATGCAGGATTAGATAATGTAAAGGCAGGACAATTGATTGAAGCAAAACTTGATTTGGTATTAGGTAATGATATTACAACACCGGTTGCAGTAACAGAATTTAAGAAATTTGGTGTGGATAATGTATTTAGTAAAAGTCAAATAGCTATTGTTCCAGACCACTTTACTCCAAATAAGGATATAAAGGCTGCAGAACAAGTTAAATATATAAGAGAGTTTGCTAAAGAAAAAGAAATTGAAAACTTTTTTGAAGTTGGTGAAATGGGAATAGAGCATTGTTTAATTCCTGAAAAGGGACTAGCTGTAGCAGGAGATGTGGTAATTGGGGCAGATTCCCATACTTGTACTTATGGTGCTTTAGGAGCATTTTCAACAGGAATTGGCTCTACAGATATGGCAGCTGGAATGGCTACAGGACAATGTTGGTTTAAGGTTCCATCAGCAATTAAATTTGTGTTGAAGAATAAACCAGCTAAATGGGTAAGTGGGAAAGATATTATCTTACATATCATTGGAATGATAGGTGTAGATGGTGCTTTATATAAATCCATGGAATTTGTAGGAGATGGATTAAAATATCTTTCTATGGATGATAGATTTACAATGGCTAATATGGCTATTGAAGCAGGTGGAAAAAATGGAATTTTCCCTGTAGATGAAAAAACAGAGGAATATTTAAATGAACATGCTTCAAGAGAATGGAAGAAGTATGAAGCTGATAGTGATGCAGAATATGATGAGGTTTATGAAATTGATTTAGGTACTTTAAGACCAACAGTTTCCTTCCCACACTTACCAGATAACACAAGAACTATAGATAATGTAGGAGATGTAGATATAGATCAAGTAGTTATAGGGTCTTGTACAAATGGTAGAATGTCAGATTTAAGAGTAGCAAGAGACATAATGAAAGGTAAGAAAGTTAAGAAGGGAATAAGATGTATAGTGTTCCCAGGAACTCAAAAAATATATCTTCAAGCATTGGAAGAAGGAATTATAAAAGATTTAGTAGAAGCAGGAGCTGTAGTTTCAACTCCAACATGTGGTCCATGCTTAGGTGGTCATATGGGAATCCTAGCAGCTGGCGAAAGAGCTGTTTCAACAACTAATAGAAACTTTGTAGGAAGGATGGGTCATGTAGAATCAGAAGTTTACCTAGCAAGTCCAGCTGTGGCAGCTGCATCTGCATTAACAGGAAAAATTACAGATCCAGAGTTAGTATAAGGGGGAGTTTGAAATGAAAGTAACAGGAAAAGTTTTTAAGTATGGCGATAATGTAGATACAGATGTAATAATTCCAGCAAGATATTTAAATACTTCAGTGCATAAAGAACTTGCTGCACACTGTATGGAAGATATAGATAAAGACTTTGTTAATAAGGTTGAAGAGGGAGACTTTATTGTTGCAAATAAAAATTTTGGTTGTGGGTCTTCAAGAGAACACGCTCCTATAGCTATAAAGGCAGCTGGGGTTAGCTGTGTAATTGCTTCAACTTTTGCAAGAATATTCTACAGAAATGCCATTAATATAGGATTACCTATTTTGGAATGTGATGAGGCTGTTATGGCAATAGATAATGGAGATAAGCTAGAAGTTGACTTCTCTACAGGAGTAATTAAAAACCTAACTAAGAATGAGGAATATAAGGGAGAACCATTCCCAGAGTTTATGCAAAATATAATAGATAATGACGGATTAATTGGATATATAAGAAATAAAAATAAGTAAATTGGGGGAAGAAAAATGAAATATCATATAGCAGTTATACCTGGAGATGGTATTGGACCAGAGGTTGTAGAATCAACTGTTAAAGTTTTAAATGCAGTCGGAGAAAAGTTTGGTCATAGATTTGATTATGAATATTTAGTGGCAGGGGGATGTGCAATAGATAAAACAGGCAATCCCTTACCCGAAGAAACAATAGATGCATGTAAGAAAAGTGATGCTGTATTACTTGGGGCAGTAGGAGGTCCAAAGTGGGATGATCCAACTGCTAAAGTAAGACCTGAACAAGCTTTATTAGGTTTAAGAGGAGGCCTTGGACTTTATTGTAACCTAAGACCAGCATTATTATATGCACCACTTAAAGATGCATCACCATTAAGGGAAAGCATAATTGGTGATGGGATAGATGTACTTGTGGTAAGAGAATTAACTGGTGGAATTTACTTTGGAGATAGAGGCCAAACTACTGTAGATGGAATTCCTGCAGCATATGATACTGAAAGATATAACGAAGAAGAAGTTAGAAGAATTGCTAAAATTGCTTTTGACTCAGCAATGAAGAGAAAGAAGAAGGTAACTTCAGTAGATAAAGCAAATATACTTGAAAGTTCAAGGTTATGGAGAAGAATTGTGGAAGATGTAGCTAAGGATTATCCAGAAGTAGAATTAAATCACTTATATATTGATAATGCAGCAATGCAAATGGTAAGAGATCCAAAACAATTTGATGTAATAGTTACTTCAAATATGTTTGGAGATATATTATCAGATGAAGCAAGTATGGTAACAGGATCTATTGGTATGCTTCCATCAGCATCATTAGGAGAAAATAGTTTTGGAATGTATGAACCTATACATGGAAGTGCACCTGATATTGCAGGTAAAGGAATTGCAAATCCTCTTGCCACAATACTTTCAGGAAGTATGATGCTTAAGCACACATTTAAACTAGACGATGAGGCTGCATTAATAGATAAAGCTGTTTTAAGAGTTTTAGAATCAGGATATAGAACAGGGGACATAATGAGTGAAGGTATGAAGCTTGTTGGTACTGAAGAAATGACAAAGTTAGTTTTAAGTGAGATAGAAAAGGGGATGTAAAATATGAGAAGTGACGTTGTAAAAAAAGGTCCTCAAAGGGCTCCGCACAGGTCACTATTCAAAGCGGCAGGTCTTACTGAAGAAGAATTAGAGAGACCTCTAATAGGAGTAGTAACCTCACAAAATGATATTATTCCAGGGCATGTGCATTTAGATCAAATTGTTGAAGGTGTAAAAAAAGGAGTACTTATGTCAGGGGGAACTCCACTAGTATTTCCAACGATAGGAGTTTGCGATGGAATTGCTATGGGACATGAAGGAATGAAGTATTCTTTAGTAACTAGGGAACTTATTGCAGACACAATTGAGTGTATGGTTAAAGCACATGGATTCGATGCATTAGTGTTAATACCTAATTGTGATAAGATTGTTCCAGGTATGATGATGGCAGCGTTAAGATTAAATATTCCAGCTGTAATTGTTAGTGGCGGTCCAATGCTACCAGGAAAGTTTAAAGATACAGATGTTTCTTTAACAACTGTATTTGAAGCTGTAGGAGCATATGAAAATGGAACAATGCTTGAAGGAGATTTAAAGGAGCTAGAAGATAATGCATGTCCAACTTGCGGTTCCTGTTCAGGAATGTTCACAGCAAATTCAATGAATTGCTTGGCAGAAGTATTAGGATTGGCTTTACCTGGAAATGGTACAATACCTGCTGTTTATTCAGAAAGAATTAGATTAGCAAAGCAAGCTGGTATGGCAGTAATGAATCTTTTAGAAAAAGATATAAAACCAAGAGATATAGTAACTGAAAAAGCTATTGAAAATGCGTTAGCTTGCGATATGGCACTTGGTTGTTCGTCAAACTCTGTATTGCATTTAACTGCTATAGCAAATGAAGCAAAATTACCAATAAATCTTAATATTATAAATGAGGTTTCTAGTAGAACACCTAATCTTTGTCACCTTGCACCAGCATCACAAACACATATTATAGATCTTTATTATGCAGGGGGAATTGGAGCAGTTTTAAATGAATTATCTAAGAAAAATCTTATCTATTTAGATTGCATTACTGCTACAGGTAAAACTCAAGGTGAAAATATAGAAGGTAAGAAGGTTAAAGATTATTCAATTGTTAGGCCAATAGAAGAACCATATAGTGAAACAGGTGGTATTGCTATTTTAAGAGGAAACCTTGCTAAAGATGGAGCAGTTGTAAAAAGATCAGCAGTTGAAAAAGAGATGTTAAAACATAAAGGACCAGCAAGAGTGTATGACTCAGAAGAAGAGGCAATAGAAGCTATTATGGGAAAACAAATAAAAGCTGGCGATGTTATTGTTATTAGATACGAAGGACCAAAGGGTGGCCCAGGTATGAGAGAAATGCTATCACCAACATCAGCAATTGCTGGAATGGGACTAGATAAGGAAGTTGCTTTAATAACAGATGGTAGATTTAGTGGAGCAACTAAAGGAGCTTCAATAGGACATGTATCACCTGAAGCAGCTGAAGGTGGGGTAATAGCTTTAATTGAAGAAGGGGATATTATATCAATTGATATAAATGCAGGAAAACTAGAACTAGAGGTTTCTGATGAGGAATTAGAAGGAAGAAGAAAAAGATTAAAGCCAGTAGAACCAAAGGTTACTGAAGGATATTTAGCAAGATATGCTAAATTAGTAAGTTCTGCAAGTACTGGAGCTGTATTTAAATAAAAAAATTATGGTAAGGAGGGGGCGGGATGATTTTAACAGGGTCAGATATAGTTGTTCAATCACTTATAGATGAGGGGGTAGATATTGTATTTGGTTATCCAGGTGGACAAGTTATTAATCTGTATGATTCGTTATATAAGTACCAAGATAAAATACGTCATATTTTAACTTGTCATGAGCAGGGGGCTGCTCATGCTGCAGATGGATATGCAAGAGCTACTGGAAAGGTGGGAGTATGTATTGCAACCTCTGGACCAGGTGCAACAAACTTGGTAACAGGTATAGCCACAGCTTATATGGATTCTATCCCTATGGTAGCGATAACTGGGAATGTTCCTATGAGTTTATTAGGTAAAGATAGTTTTCAAGAGGTGGATATAACAGGAATAACAATGCCTATTACTAAACACAATTATATAGTTAAGGATATAAATGATCTTCAAGAGGTTATAAAGAAAGCATTTTATATAGCTAAAGAGGGAAGGCCCGGACCTGTTTTAATTGATATTCCAAAGAATATTCAAGTAGAAAAAGTAGAATACAAAAAGTTAGAACCATTAGAAGTAGCAAGAAAAGAAAAATTAGTTTATGAAGATAACGTTAATGAAGCTATTGAATTAATTAATAATTCTAAGAAGCCATTTATATATGTAGGGGGAGGAGCTATTACTTCAGACGCTAGTGAAGAGGTTGTTGAACTAGCAGAAAAGATTAACTCGCCTATATGTAATTCTTTAATGGGTATTGGAGTTGTTCCTAAGGGACATCCATTATTAACTGGAATGATAGGAATGCATGGAACAAAAGCTTCAAATATAAGCGCTACAAAGTGTGACTTATTTATTGCGCTAGGAGCAAGATTCTCTGATAGAGTAATATCTAACCCGGAAAATTTAAGCAATGCAAAAATTCTTCATATAGATGTAGACCCAGCTGAAATAAATAAAAATATAAAGGTTGATTTATCAGTAGTCGGTGACTTGAAGTTAGTGCTTCAAAGAATTTTACCACATATAAACGAAAAGAAGAATAAAGAGTGGATAGAGCATGTTGACTATTTAAAAACATTAAATGCCTATAAGGAGGAAGAAGGGGAAGAGTTAACTCCAGAGTATTTTTTCGAAGTGTTAAATAAATTAAATCAAGGTAATTTAATTATATCTACAGAAGTAGGACAACATCAAATGTGGACAGCTCAATATTTTAAATTTAATGATCCTAGAAGGTTAATAACTTCTGGAGGTCTTGGAACTATGGGATTTGGGTTAGGTGCTTCAATTGGTGCACAACTTGGTAAACCAGATTGTAAAGTTATTAATATTGCTGGTGATGGTAGCTTCATGATGAATTGTAATGAGTTAGCAACAGCAGTTAAAAATAACTTACCAATAGTTGTAGTAATTATGAATAATAATGTTTTAGGTATGGTAAGACAGTGGCAAACATTGTTCTTTGATGGAAGATATTCAAATACTACATTAGATAGAAAAACAGATTTAGTTAAGTTAGCAGAAGCTTTTGGTGCAGAAGGATATAGGGTTACTGAAAAGGATGAGCTGGAGGGAGTTTTACAAAAGGCCTTAAATTCAAAGGGACCTGTAGTTATAGATTACGTAATAGATAATGATAAAAAGGTATTTCCTATGGTTGCACCAGGTGCACCAATTAATCAAATAATAAGTGAAGAAGATATTCAATAAATATTAGGAGGAATAGAAAATGGTGAAAATGTATTATGAAAAAGACACAAATCTAGATTATTTAAAAGGAAAGAAGGTTGCAATAATTGGTTATGGTAGCCAAGGACATGCTCATGCATTAAACCTACATGATAGTGGAATAGATGTTGTAGTTGGTTTATATGAAGGAAGTAAGTCTTGGAAGGTAGCTGAAAATGATGGATTACAAGTTGCTACAGTACCAGAAGCTGTTAAGGCTGCTGATATAGTAATGATGCTTATCCCAGACGAAAAACAAGCTGCTATATATAAAGAACAAATTGCTCCATATTTAGAAGCAGGAAATGCTTTAGCATTTGCTCATGGATTTAATATAAACTTTGGTCAAATAGTTGCACCTAAGGATGTTGATGTATTTATGGTTGCTCCAAAGGGACCAGGACATATGGTTAGAAGAACATATACAGAAGGATCAGGAGTACCATGTTTAGTAGCTGTACATCAAGATCCAAGTGGAAATGCTAAGGATATAGCTTTGGCATATTCAAATGCAATTGGTGGTGCTAGATCAGGAGTACTTGAAACTACATTTAAAGATGAAACTGAAACAGATTTATTTGGTGAACAAGCAGTTCTTTGTGGAGGTGTAACAGCCTTAATCAAAGCTGGATTTGAAACTCTAGTAGAAGCTGGATATGCTCCAGAAAACGCATATTTTGAATGTATGCATGAAATGAAATTAATAGTAGATTTAATGTATCAAGGTGGTATGGCAACAATGAGATATTCTATATCTGATACTGCTGAATATGGTGATTACATGATAGGTGATAGAATAATCACTGAAGATACTAAGAAAGAAATGAAGAAGGTTCTTACTGAAATTCAAGATGGAACTTTCGCAAGAAACTGGCTAATGGAAAACCAAGTTGGAAGACCAAACTTCAATGCTAAGAGAAGAATGGAAGCAGAACATCCAATAGAAAAGGTTGGATCTGAATTAAGAGAAATGATGACTTGGATTAATAAAAAGCTGGATTAATAACTATTTAAAAAACGCTAAAATCCCACTAATACCCCAATGAATTGTGTAACAGCAACTCTCCCCAGGATATTAGTGGGATTATTTATATTAACAATTTTTCTAGGACTATATCAATTTTTTGATATAGTCTTTTAATATTTAACGAAAAAGTTAATAATATAAATACTTGTGTTTTTTGTTAATAATCACGTAATATAATAGATGATATTGTTTACAAAACTTAGATGACTAATAATTATTTTGTGAAGAAATTATTAAATAGCTCACAAAATATTGAACTATAAAATATTATACATTATTATAATAGTTAGTCGACTAATTAAAGGAGGGCTAATATGAACAAAAATATAGATGATGAAGAATCTTTGAGATATGTTTTTTCTCAAGTTATGCGGCTTCACTTTATAAGAACTCATTCATTACTTGAAGAAACTGGTTTGTATCCGGGACAACCACCCTTATTATTTTCTTTAAATAAGAAGAATGGTCAAAGTCAAAGAGAATTATCAGAAAATCTTAATGTTAAGGCATCTACAATGGCTGTAATGATTAAGAGAATGGAGAAGACCGGCTTAATAAAAAGAGGACAAGATGAGAAAGATCAAAGGATTTCAAGAATTTTCATTACAGATGCAGGAAAAGAAATTTGTGAAAAATTAAAAACTATACATGATCAGATAGAAGAAGAGGCTTTTAGAAATTTTACAGTTGAAGAGAAGCTACTACTTCGCAGATTAATGATGCAATTAAAAGAAAATTTAGAGGAAGCTTGCGGAAAAGATAAAAATATAAGTTTTTGTAGTCATCATAAGTAGACAGAGAGAGGAGAAAGGATATGCTAAAGCTTTTAAAGTATTTAAAGAAATCAATTGTACCAATTTTAGTTATAGTTCTATTCTTAATAGGGCAAGCAATATGTGATTTATCCTTACCAGATTATACTTCTAAGGTAGTTAATGTTGGTATACAACAAGGAGGAATTGAAAATCCTGTTCCAGATGTAATAAGAGCTACTGAAATGGATAAGCTTATGCTTTTTATGAATGAAAGTGATAAGGATATAGTGTTAAGCAATTATAATTATTTAGATAAGGCCTCTCTTTCAGATAAGGATTTAACAGTAGATGAGCCTATATATGAACTTAATACAAAAGATAAAATAATCATAGAAGAGTTAAGTAGTATTTTTGGTAAGCCTATGCTAGTAGTAGAAGGTTTTGAAAATGATAGTGAACAAACTAAAAAAATAAAAGAGGAGATGTTAGCTAATTTACCACCTCAAATGATTCAGAATGGTGATGTGTTTGAAGTGTTCTCATTAATGCCAAAAGAAAACTTGTCAGAAATGAGAAAAACTATTGATGAAATGTTTAGTGCAATGCCAGATAGCATAATAACACAAAGTGCTATTTCTTATGTAAAAGGAGAGTATAAGAGCTTAGGAATTGACACAGATAAGCTTCAAACAAACTATATGTTTTTAGCTGGAGCTAAGATGTTAGGTATTGCATTATTAAGTGCAATAGCAACTATAGTTGTTGGATTCTTAGGAGCTAGGGTAGCAGCTACATTAGGTAAAAATTTAAGAAGTAAAGTATTTAAGAAGGTAATGTCATTTTCTAATACAGAAATGGATAAGTTTTCTACAGCATCATTAATTACTCGTAGTACAAATGATATTCAACAAGTACAAATGCTAATGGTAATGATGTTAAGAGTAGTTATTTACTCACCTATTATAGCAATAGGAGGAATAATAAAGGTAACTAAGACTAATACATCAATGACTTGGATTATAGCAGTAGCGGTATTAGCAATACTTTCATTAGTAATGATCTTATTTATTGTTGTAATGCCTAAGTTTAAGGTTGTCCAAAAATTAGTGGATAGAGTTAACTTAGTAACACGTGAAATATTAACTGGTATACCTGTTATACGTGCATTTAGTACTCAAAAATATGAAGAAAAGAGATTTGATAAAGCAAACTTAGACTTAACTAAGACAAATATATTTGTAAATAGAGTAATGGCTTGTATGATGCCAGCTATGATGCTTGTTATGAATGGTATTAGCGTTCTTATAACGTGGAATGGTGCACATGGAGTAGATTCAGGAGCAATGCAAGTTGGAGATATGATGGCATTTATTCAATATACAATGCAAATAATAATGTCATTCTTAATGATATCTGCAATATCAATAATGCTTCCAAGAGCAGCTGTTTGTGTACAACGTGTTGATGAGGTAATATCTACAGATTTAGTAATAAAAGATAAAGAACAAACAGAAAGTTTTAAGGCAGATAAAAAGGGATATGTTGAATTTAATAATGTATCATTTAGATATCCAAATGCTGAAGAAGATGTATTGAGTAATATATCATTCGTTGCTAAACCAGGTGAAACAACAGCATTTATTGGTAGTACAGGTAGTGGTAAGTCAACACTAATTAATTTGATACCACGTTTTTATGATGTTACAGAAGGTAGCATTAAGGTTAATGGTGTAGATGTTAGAAATGCATCTCAACATGATTTAAGGCAGAAGATAGGATATGTTCCTCAAAAGGGAATATTATTTTCTGGAACAATAGATTCAAATTTAAGATATGGTAGAGAAGAAGCTACTGATGTAGAAATAGTAAGGGCTGCTGAGATAGCACAGGCAATAGATTTTATTTCTTCAAAACCTGAAAGATTTGAAACTGAAATTTCTCAAGGTGGTACAAATGTATCAGGTGGACAAAAACAAAGACTTTCTATTGCAAGAGCAATAGCTAAAAATCCCGAAATTTATATATTTGATGATAGTTTCTCTGCTTTAGATTTTAAGACGGATTCAGCATTACGTAAGGCACTTAAGCAAGAAACAAGTGATAGTACAGTATTAATAGTTGCGCAAAGAGTTAGCACTATTTTACATGCAGATCAAATTATTGTTTTAGATGAAGGAAAAGTAGTTGGAAAAGGAACTCATAATGAGCTTCTAAAGAACTGTGAAGTTTATAAGCAAATAGCTTTATCACAACTTTCAAAGGAGGAGCTAGAGAATGAGTAATAATAAAAATGGTGGAATGAAAAGAGGATTTGGTGGACACGGGCCTATGGCAGGAATGCGTGGAGGAGAAAAAGCAAAAGACTTTAAGGGAACAATGAAAAAGCTTTTAAAATATATTGCAGATTTTAAAGTTGCTTTAATTTGTATAGTGATTTTCGCATTTGGAAGTGCTGCTTTCTCAATAGTTGGACCTAAGATTTCGGGTGAAGCAACAACAGAAATATTTAATGGATTGATGGAAAAGGTAACTGGAGTAGAAGGTGGAGGAATAAATTTTGATAGAGTAGGTCAAATACTTTTATTCCTACTAGGATTATATGTTATTAGTGCTATATTCTCATTTATTCAAGGAATAATAATGAGTGGAATAACACAAAAAATATGTTATAACCTTAGAAAAGATTTATCAGAAAAGATAAATAGAATGCCAATGAAGTACTTTGATACAAAGACTCATGGGGAGGTTTTATCAAGATTTACAAATGATATAGATACTCTAGGTCAAAGTTTGAATCAAAGTATGAATCAGCTTATTACTTCTGTAACAATGATAATTGGTGCATTAATAATGATGTTATCAATAAGTTGGCAAATGACGCTTGTTGCTTTACTAATGTTACCATTATCAATGGGACTAATAATGGGTATAGTTAAAAAGTCACAAAAATACTTTAAAGATCAACAAAAGTATCTTGGAAATGTTAATGGTCAAGTTGAAGAATTATATGGTGGTCATACTATAGTTAAGGCTTTTAATGGTGAAGAAAAGGCTATAAAAGAATTTGATGAGTTGAATAATCAATTATATGGTTCAGCTTGGAAGTCACAATTCTTATCAGGAATTATGCAACCTATGATGATGTTTATTGGTAACCTAGGATATGTTGCAGTTGCTATACTTGGTGGCTTCTTAACTATTAAGAAAACTATTGAAGTTGGGGATATACAATCATTTATTATGTATATAAGAAACTTTACCCAACCTATAACACAAGTAGCTCAAGTTACCAATCTTCTACAATCTACAGCAGCTGCTGCTGAAAGAGTATTTGAATTCTTAGATGAGGAAGAGGAGGATCAAATAGTTGAAAATCCAGTTCATATAGAAGGTTTAGAGGGTAGAGTAGACTTTAATAATGTTCATTTTGGATATAATCCAAATAAGACAATTATTAATGATTTTACAGCTCATGTAAAACCAGGTCAAAAGGTTGCAATTGTTGGACCAACTGGTGCTGGAAAAACTACTATGGTTAAACTTCTTATGAGATTCTATGATGTAAATAGTGGTGAGATTTTGATAGATGGCCATAATATAAAAGATTTTAATAGAAGTGAATTAAGAGAAATGTTTGGTATGGTACTTCAAGATACTTGGTTATTTAATGGAAGTATTAAAGAAAACATTAGATATGGTAGATTAGGTGCTACAGATGAAGAAGTAATTCAAGCAGCAAAAGCAGCTCATGTACATCACTTTGTTAAGACATTACCTGATGGATACAACATGGAGCTTAATGAGGAAGCAAGTAATGTTTCTCAAGGACAAAAGCAATTACTAACAATTGCTAGGGCTATACTTGCAGATCCTAAAATATTAATACTTGATGAAGCTACAAGTTCAGTAGACACAAGAACAGAAGTATTAATTCAAAAAGCTATGGATAACTTAATGGAAGGTAGAACTAGCTTCATTATAGCTCATAGATTATCAACAATTCGTGATGCAGATTTAATCTTAGTTATGGATCAAGGTGATATAGTTGAACAAGGAAATCATGAAGAGCTATTAGCTAAGGGTGGATTCTATTCTAAATTATATAATTCACAATTTGAAAAAGAAGAGGGAACAGCAATATAGAAATTTAAAGAACTCGTTAATAAACGGGTTCTTTATATTTTTCTTATTTTCTCTTATACTTGAGTTATAAGTTTTAGATAGGGTGAGTTTATGAATTATGTTTATATATTAAAATGTGGCGATGATTCTTTATATACAGGTTGGACTAATAATTTGGAAAAAAGATTTAAAGATCACTGTAATGGAAAGGGTGCTAAGTATACTAAGGGGAGAGGTCCATTGGAATTAGTTTATTATGAGGAATTTGAAGATAAAACTATGGCTATGAAGAGGGAATATGCAATAAAACAATTAACTAGAAAGCAAAAAGAAGAATTAATTTTAAATAGAAAAGAATTAAAAAGTTCTTGTGACTCTATATAATAAAAAGAATCATATTAAGAGTAATAGTATCATTATAGTCGCTTCTTATTAAAGAAGTGGCTTTTTTGTTCTTTGGAAAGAGGTGTCTAGAAAAACTATAATTTACTGTATATTAATGCTGACTAAGTGAATAAATATTCAAGTATTAATTGGAGGAAATATATGTTTTACATACAGGTTGTTATATATAAAGCTAGTTATATAGCAGAATAGATGTCTAGACATCTATTGTTTTTAGGGGTGAAGAGAAAAAGTTGTAGCAAAAAAAGTGAAAAAATATACAATATTACTATAGACAAACTTTATAAATATGATAAAATTTCAATAGGGTATAAAATAGAAATGAAGGGAAGTGATTTTTATAGATAATAAAACAATTAAAAATAAATAAAAGCGCCAGAACTATATTTTATATAGTTGACGAGGTTGGGGAGTATCGAAACTTTTCGGCGGGTGCCCCACGGTATCGCACTACCGTAAACAACTGGCAAAACTATGGAGCAATTCATAGCACAAATCCAGTTTGGTGTTAAAGCCTTCAAGGTTATGGCTTTTGAGTCCTAGGATTATTATACCCTTTTATGATTTTGCTAGGAGAAGCCTTAACAGAAGATGACAATTAAATATAGGATACAAAAGGAAGGAAGAAAAAATATGTGCGGAATAGTTGGATATGTAGGAAATAAAGGAGCAAAATCTTTCTTAATAGATGGATTATCAAAACTTGAGTATAGAGGGTATGATTCAGCAGGTATTGCAGTTTTAGATGGAACAAGTATATCTCTTGTTAAGCAGAAGGGAAGACTTTCAAATCTAGAAGAAGCTTTAGAAATTAAAAGTTCTGAAGGCACTATAGGAATCGGTCATACTAGATGGGCTACTCATGGAGAGCCATCAGATAGAAACTCTCATCCACATAAAAGTTCAAAAGGAGATATAGCAGTAGTTCATAATGGAATTATTGAAAATTACCTTGAACTTAGAAAGTGGTTAATATCAGAAGGATATGAATTCTTTTCTGAAACTGATACTGAGGTTGTTCCAAATTTAATTCACTATTATTATGAAGGGAATCTTTTTGAGGCTGTTGTAAAAGCTACTAAGAAGCTAGAAGGAAGTTATGCTTTAGGAGTAGTTTGTGGAGATGAACAAGACAAGCTAATAGCAGTAAGAAAAGATAGTCCACTAATTGTAGGATTAGGAAATGGAGAAAATTTTATTGCTTCAGATATTCCAGCAGTAATTAAGTATACAAGAGATGTATATCTTTTAGATGATAATGAATTTGTAGTTATGGATAGAAACGGAGTTTCTATTTTAAGTGCAAATGGAGATAGAATAGATAAGAACATTTATAAAGTAACATGGAGTGAGGATGCTGCTGAAAAGGGTGGATATGATTCATTCATGTTAAAAGAAATTCATGAACAACCAAAAGCTATTAAGGACACTATATCTTCTAGAGTATCAATGGAGAATGGTGTCTTTTTTGATGACTTTAAATTATCTAAGCAGGATTTGGATAATGTAGATAGGGTGTTTATAGTAGCCTGTGGTACTGCTTATCATGCAGGATTAATGGGAAAAACATTAATTGAAAGAATGGCAAAGATTCCTGTTGAAGTAGATATAGCATCTGAATTTAGATATAGAAATCCACTTGTAACAGAGAAATCTTTAGTGATTATAGTAAGTCAGTCTGGAGAAACTGCAGATACATTAGCTGCATTAAGAGACTGTAATAGGATAGGGGCAAGGACTTTAGCAATAACAAATGTAGTAGGAAGTACAATTTCGAGAGAAGCAAATGATGTGATTTATACTATGGCAGGGCCAGAAATAGCAGTTGCATCTACTAAGGCATATACAACACAAGTTGTAGTTATGCATTTATTAGCTTTATACTTTGGAAAGATAAAAGGAACTTTAGAAGAAACAAAGGAAAAAGAGATTGTAAGGGCTTTATTAATATTACCAGATAGAATTGAAAAACTTTTAGAAGAAAAAGAGAATATAGAAGATATAGCTAGATTGTTAGCTAAGGAAGAAGATTTATTCTTCTTAGGAAGAGGTATGGATTATGCATTAGCTTTAGAAGGTTCTCTAAAACTAAAAGAGATATCTTATATTCATAGTGAAGCTTATGCAGGGGGAGAATTAAAGCATGGAACAATAGCTTTAATTGAGCCAGGTACAAAAGTAATAGGATTATTTACTCAAGGTGATCTTAAGGACAAGATGGTAAGTAACATGGTTGAAGTAAAAGCAAGAGGTGCTAATATAATTGGGTTAGGATATCGTGGAGAAGAACTTGATAAATCAGTATTTGATTATGAAATTAGGATTCCAAAAATATCAGATATAGTAGCTCCAGTTTTGGCTGTAGTAGCGTTGCAATTATTAGCTTACTATACAGCAAAGGAAAAAGGTTGCGATATTGATAAGCCAAGAAATTTAGCTAAGTCAGTAACAGTTGAGTAGGAGGATATTATTATGAGAGAAGAATTAAATAAATTAATAAGTGAATACAATGAAACTAAAAGATGCTTAGAGATGGGAATAGAATGGTTGCCAGAAAATGATTTTGCTAAAGCAAAGTTAGATATGCTTAATGTTATACTTGTGGACTTAGAGAAATTGTCTAAAACAGAAATGAATTAATCCATAATTAGTTTGTTAATAACTGATAACTTCAGTGGATAATTTACAAAGAGCTGTGAATAAAAAAATAATTTGTTTGGGGGCTGTATCAGATTAAGGTTTTTTACCTTAGGCTGATACAGCCTTATTTTTATAATTTTAAATTTTATTCATAACTTTATATGTACTTATTTTCAAAATATTTATTTTTGAGCATAAGAAAATAAGGACAACTTTTAAATTATCCAAATTATTACTATATTAAACTAATTAGGAAGCTTGCTGCTTGTGAAGCAGCTTACCGTTACGCTTTTGAAGAGTTTTGCTATGTAATTTG
>NZ_JAHAIF010000045.1 GCF_018372875.1 Clostridium sp.
TCCTTACCTTTAGTACGCGTGAGGTGGATATTTGTTTTGATGTGACTTGGAGCTTGCGACGGAACAAGCAAAATAAATATCCGCTACACCTTTTTTATTATTTAAATAATTGGGGGCATAAAAATGAATATAAAAGAGTTATTTGAGAACAAAAAGGTGGTATTTTCCTTTGAGATATTTCCACCAAAAACAACATCATCAATAGAAACAATTTATAAGACTTTAGAGTCTTTAAAGGGACTTAGTCCAGATTATATGAGTATTACTTTTGGGGCAGGTGGAAGTGTACAAGATAATAGAACAATTGAACTTTCATCCTTAGTAAAAAATAAGTATGGAATAGAGGCAGTAGCTCATCTTACTTGTATAAGTTCTACCAAAAATGAAATAGAGTATTATTTAGAAAAGCTTAAAGAAAATAATATAGAAAACATTCTTGGACTTAGAGGTGATGTGCCGGCAGATGGAAAGATTATTGGGGAATTTAATCATGCTAATGAGCTTATAGACTTTATAAATAAAAAGGGGAATTTTAATATAGCAGCTGCATGTTATCCAGAAGGACATATAGAGCATAAAGGGCTATATAGAGAAATAGAAAGCATGAAGAGAAAAGAAGAAGCAGGAGCATCTTATTTTATTTCTCAGTTATTTTTTGATAATAATCTATTCTATAACTTTAAGGATGAAGTTCGTGCAGCAAATATAAATCTTCCTATTGAAGCTGGAATAATGCCTGTTACAAATAAGAAGCAAATAGAAAGAATGGTAGCCTTAAGTGGTGCTTCACTTCCAGATAAGTTTAGAAGAATAATGGAGAGATATGAGCATAATCCAGAAGCATTAAGGGATGCTGGTATAGCTTATGCAGTAGAACAAATAGTAGACTTAGTATCAACAGGTGTAGAAGGAATACATTTGTATGTAATGAATAATCCCTACGTTGCAGAAAAAATTTCAGGTAGCGTAGGAAGAATAATAGAATCAGTTAATAAAGTGGAATTAGTTTAGGAGGAATTTAAGAATGAATAAAGTAGAAAGTTTTGAATTAGACCATAGAAAAGTACAAGCTCCTTATGTTAGAAAGTGTTGTTTGTTAGATGGAAAGATGGGAGATAAGGTTACTAAGTTTGATCTTAGATTTTTACAGCCTAATAAAGAAGCTTTTGGTACAGCTGCAATGCATGGATTAGAACATTTATTAGCACATACATTAAGAGAAAAGCTTGAAGGTATTATAGATTTATCTCCAATGGGATGTAGAACAGGTTTTTATTTGAGCATTTGGGGAGATAGAGAGCCATCAGAAATTAAGGAGGCCTTAGAATCTGCACTTAAGGATATATTAAATGCTAAAGAAATGCCAGCTGCCAATGAAATACAATGTGGTAATTATAGAGACCTATCCCTATTTGGAGCAAAGGAATATGCAAAAGAAGCTTTAGAAAGAGGATTTTCTTTAAATATTTATGGAGAATAAAATAGGAAAACTAGAAATACCTAAGTATGAAGTCCTTAGGTATTTAGGTTATAGGTCTCAAACAATA
Source organism: Clostridium sp. (assembly GCF_018372875.1). GTDB lineage: Bacteria > Bacillota > Clostridia > Clostridiales > Clostridiaceae > Clostridium. The sequence continues at coordinate 1,548 of NZ_JAHAIF010000045.1, forward strand.
GATGAAAAATTAGATGAATTAATAAATTTAACCATAGAGGAAAGTAAAACCTTAATAACTCCAAGATTCATTACATCTAGGTGCAAAGTGAGTTTAGTAGAGAATGGAGTAAAGTTATTAGGGACAACTATTCTTTTAACTGGAAATGATATAAAAGAGCATTTAAAAGATTCTAAAGAATGTGTATTAATGGGAGTTACCATAGGGGGAAATATTGAAAAGAGGATTAACCTCTATGGCAAAACTAATTTAACTAAGTCTTTAATATTAGACTCCTGTGCCACTACAGCAGTAGAAGAGATATGCGATAAGGTAGAGGATTATATAAAGGGGGAAGCAATAGGAAATGGAGAGTCCATAACCTTTAGATACAGCCCAGGATATGGAGATTTATCATTAGATGTTCAAAAAGATATAATAAATACACTAAAGGCAGAGAAAACTATAGGATTAACAGTTTCGGCTCATAACTTATTGATACCAAGAAAGTCTGTAACAGCTATTATTGGATTAATTCCAAAGGACAAAGAAGTCCCAAAAAAAGGCTGTGAGGTTTGCAAGAATTATGAAAATTGTAGCTTTAGAAAAGAGGGGATTGTTTGTGGAAGTTAAGAAATATTTAGAAGATAATATATTAGTTTTTGATGGGGCTATGGGTACTATGCTTCAAAAAAAGGGATTAAAGCTTGGGGAAAATCCAGAACTATTTAATATAAAAGATAAAGATAAAGTTAGAGAGATACATGAAGAATACCTAAATTCAGGTGCTATGGTTATTACAACTAATACCTTTGGAGCAAATGAATTAAAGCTTGAAGAAACAGGATATTCTGTAGAAGAGATAGTAGATGCTGCTGTGTCTATAGCAAAAGAAGCTAGAGGAAATAGTGAAGCTTATATAGCATTAGATGTTGGACCAATAGGGCAATTACTTGAACCAATGGGAACATTGAGTTTTGATGAAGCTTATGAAATATTTAAAAGACAAGTAGTGCAGGGGGAGAAGTCAGGAGCAGATATTATTCTAATAGAAACTATGACTGATTTATATGAAGCAAAAGCAGCATTACTTGCTTCAAAAGAAAATAGTAACCTTCCTGTATTTTGTACAATGTCTTTTGAGGAGAATGGAAGGACATTTACAGGTTGTACACCAGAAAGTATGGCTATGGTTTTAGAGGGGCTAGGAGCAGATGCTATAGGAATAAATTGTTCTTTAGGGCCTAAAGAACTATTACCAATAGTAAAAAGGATAAAGAAGTGGACTAATCTTCCTATAATGACTCAACCTAATGCAGGACTTCCAACAATATCATTTGGTGAAGCTATTTATGATATTTCAGCTAAGGATTTTTCTACTTGGGTAAAGGAATTTATTAAAGAAGGAGTAAGTATAATTGGTGGATGCTGTGGTACTACTCCAGGGGGTATTAAAGAATTAAGGGAGTTAGCAGATAATAATAAAAGAGTTAAAAGGGAAAAGGTTTCTTATTCAGCAGTATGTACCCCTTCTAAGGTGGTAGAAATAGAAGGGGTAAAGGTAATTGGAGAAAGAATTAACCCAACAGGTAAGAAGTTATTTAAAGAAGCTTTAAAGAATAATGATCTGGATTATATTTTAAAGCAAGCTATAGACCAAGTTGAGGCAGGGGCAGAGATTCTAGATGTAAATGTAGGACTACCAGAGATAGATGAGAAAGATATGATGAAGAGGGTAATAAAGGAAATACAAGGAATAATAGATACCCCACTTCAAATAGATTCGTCGGACATAAATGCAATAGAAGTTGGACTTAGAGCTTATAATGGAAAGGCAATAGTAAACTCAGTAAATGGTGAAGATGAGGTCTTAGAAAGGATACTTCCATTAGTTAAAAAGTATGGTGCTAATGTTGTTGGTCTTACTTTAGATAAAAAAGGAATTCCTTCTACAGCTGAAGAGAGATTTAAAATAGCAGAAAAAGTAGTAATGAAAGCTAAGGAATATGGAATAGATAAAAGTAATGTGTTAATAGATTGCTTGGTTCTTACAGCATCAGCACAGCAGGCAGAGGTAAAAGAAACTCTAAAGGCATTAAGAATGGTTAAGGAAAGATTAGGAGTAAAAACATTGCTTGGGGTTTCTAATATTTCCTTTGGATTACCTTGCAGAGAATTAATTAATGAAACATTTCTTTCCTTAGCTTTAGGCTGTGGGTTAGATTTGCCTATAATGAATCCTAATAGTAGAGGTATGATGGACGTAATTAACTCTTATAATGTTCTTTATAACTATGATAAGGGGGCTGAGAAATATATTTCCCTTTATGGTAGTGGAGAAGTAGAAAGAGGAGTGGTTACAGCTGGGATTATTAAAAAGGAAGATTCTACAGTTAATAAGGATTTAAAGTATATTGTAATAAAAGGTCTTAAAGAAGAGGCGTCCATTACAACAAGAGAACTGCTAGAAACCATGGAGGAACTTGAAGTTGTAAATAATATGCTTATTCCTGCTTTAGATGAGGTAGGACAAAAGTATGAAAAGGGTGAAATTTTCTTACCACAGCTTATACAATCAGCAGAAACAGTAAAGAATGCCTTTGAGGTTATAAAGGAAAAATTAAGTGATAAAAAGGAAAATAATATTTCAAAGGGAAGAATTATTTTAGCTACTGTAAAGGGAGATATTCATGATATAGGTAAAAATATAGTTAAGGTTATTCTTCAGAATTACGGATATGATATTTTAGATTTAGGTAAGGATGTACCTATAGAAAGTGTAGTTAAAACTGCTATGGATGAAGATATACAATTAGTTGGTTTAAGTGCTTTAATGACAACTACAATTAAAAGCATGGAAGAGACTATAAAAGCTTTAAAGGGTGCAGGTTATAAAGGTAAGGTATTTGTAGGAGGAGCAGTATTAACTAAGGAGTATGCTGATATGATAGGTGCAGACTATTATTCAAAAGATGCTAAAGAAGCAGTTGAAATTGCTAAAGAGTTTTTTAAAAGTTGATAAGGAGAAAAATACAACCAAAATAATAAAGAGATAGGAAGAAACTGCTTTTGGTAGTTTCTTTTTATTTAAAATGAGCTGCAGACTAATTTTTTAGTGCCACAGCCAAGTACTTTTTAAGAATATTTTACTTTTACGGTCATAAGTTTTTTGCTTGTTTACTATTTAAATAGCATTCCATTCTTGTTGCATTGGCATTATATCGATTGAAAAAAGAAACTATTCAAAAATGTAATAGTTTCTTTTCTTAATCATAAACAACTTCCCAGTTAGGAGGATTATATGCATCAAAACACATCTTTATTTGATCCTGTGATGTTCCACTTACAGATAATCCAGGAATTTCATTTAAAGAATAAGATATTTCTCTTACTCTTTAAAATCCTTCAGTATCAAATTTATTTTTAGAATATTCTAGGCCTGCTTGAGCAATGGATTAGAGTTCTATTGAAATATCCACTAAATAATCTTTCGAAATATATCTCCTTTTTATAAAAGTACTCATTTGTATTATAGATTATGATTTATAATACAAATTCATTTTAATTAACCTTAAAGTAAGAAAAAAGTAAAATTTACTAAAAAATTTCCTGTAAATGTTTAACTAGGTTTACAAAGGTAAATGTATGGTGTAAACTAGTGTATATACACCAAAAGGGGGATGTAAAAATGAGAAATAAGACAAAACAAATGATTTATGCAGCATTACTTATAGCGCTAGCAATTATAATACCAGTAATATTTAGTGGTATAAAAGTAATAATAGGACCTTTTACAGCAACGCCAGCATCACATTTACCAATGTTTGTTGCTATGATGATTTCACCAATGGTTGCTATTGTAGTAGGAATAGGGTCAACAATTGGATTTTTATTAACAGGTACAATAATGCCAGTTGTATTTAGAGCAGCAACACATATTTTAGTTGGATATGTTGGGGCATTAATAATTAAGAAAAAGAAGAATTATAAATTAGCCACTATTGTAACTGCACCTATTCATGGACTAGCAGAAGCACTTGTTGTTATTCCTTTTGTAGGATTTGATTTATACTATTTAATTGTAATTACTTGTATTGGTACTATAGCACATCATTTATTTGATAGCGTACTATCATATGCTGTAATAAAGAGTGTTAGTAGGGCAAGAAGATGTAATATATACGATACCTTTGGAGAATTTAATAACGCTGCAGAAATATAGCAGATAAAAAAAAGTAATCAAAATAATTTTGATTACTCTTAGTATGAGTGGGGTGGATATTTGTTTTGATGTGATTTGGAGCTTGCGACGGAACAAACAAAATAAATATCCACTCCACATTTTTTTATTATAAAGATATTTTTTTAACACATGTTATTCCTAAAGCTCCAGGTCCAACATGACAACATATACTCATTGGAAGTACATCGTTATAAACATCATGTTCTGGAAATGCCTGTTTAACTGTTTCATTCCACTTCTTCCCCTGTTCAATATCACCTGAATAAGCTGTTTGAATTAAATAATCCGTTCCTTTAAATCTATTTTCAATATCATTTTTTATTGCTTCTATCATTGCCTTTTGAGCACTTTTTAACCCTCTAACTTTCTTATATGTATCTAGCTTTCCACCATCAATTAGTAAAACTGGCTTTATATTAAACATACTTCCTAAAGCAGCTACAGCAGGGGTGATACGACCACCTTTTTCTAAATATTTTAGAGTATCAACTGTAACATAGATTATAGCTTCTAAAGCTTCTTTTTCTAAAATTTCTTGTATATCCTTTGCAGATAGTCCCTTCTCTATAAGGTATAAAGCATCTAAAATAGATTGTCTAAATGTAACAGATATTCTTTTATTATCAACCACTAGAACTTTTCCATTATAATCGCTAGAAAGCATTTTAGCAGTTTCCATAGAGCTACTTAATCCACTTGACATAGGAATATGTAAAATATAATCATAATCTTTTAATAAGTTGTCCCAAAGTTCTATCACTGTTCCAGGCGAAGGTTGAGAGGTAGATATATTTTCATCAGCTTCTAGTTTTTTAAAAAACTCTTCTTGTGATAATGTAACTCCTTCATAATATGTATTATCATTTATAAAAAAAGGCATTGCTATTAAGTAAATACCTAATTCCTTTGCTTCTTCTTGAGTTATCCCACTATTTGTGTCAGTTACAATTGCTATTTTATTTTTCATGCGTACCCTCCAATTCAGAGCAATGCTCTGTTTTAAAATATTATAAGATAGTTTTAACTTGCTTGTCAATTTAATATAAAGTATAATCGAGAAATAAGAGGTGAAAATTATGCGTAGAAACAGTTATAAATGTACGTCTGATACAAAAGAAAAGCTCTTATCAGCTGCTATAAAGTTGGTTAAAGAAAAGGGAGTTAAAAATACTACCATTCGTGATATTTGTAAGAATTCAGGAGTTTCTAATGGAGCATTTTATCATTATTACAGTAGTAAAGAAGAAGTATTAAAGGATACATATTACCAAATTGACAAGCTAGTTACACCAGATTTTATAAAATCATGTAATGATATGGAGATAATGGAAGGACTACATGAAATTTTAAAAATATATGTACTTTTTATTGTAAATGAGGCTGGGATACTAGTTAAGGAATATCATAAAGTCTTGTTAGATGGAGTTAATATTTCCGTTTTTGACCCTAAACGTCCATATTATCAAGCAATAAAAGAACAAATTAATCGTTGTATTGAAGAAGGGGTTATATCATCAGGGTATACCTTAGAATATTTAACAAACTATTGTATTAGATTTTTACGTGGACTTATTTTCGATTGGGGAATTCACAACGGAGATTATAATTTGTTAGAACAATTTGAAATGGATTTTAAAACTATAATGGCAGGCGTATTAATAAATAAATTTTAAATTCAAGAAACTAGAAAATATCAGGTTTCTTTTTTGCTTTATAAAAGATAGGTAAAGGTGTATTAGAGAAGCAGTAAGAGATGGAATTTATGATGCTTATAAGAAAATATAAAAAGATAAAAACAAATAAAAGAAATTAATAGTAAATTATAAAAGGCTCTGATTACAGGGCTTTTTATAGTTTATAATTAAATATATAAAATATGAGGTAAGAACTTATGAATATAAATTTATTAGAGGAAAAGAAGATACTTAAAGTAAAAAGGGACATAATAAAATTTGAATTAGAGCAAAAGAAGTCTGATGCTTTAAATATAGAAAACAAGCTTAATAATTTAAGAAAAGAAACTAAGGGAAAGTATGATGTAGAAAAAGAGGCAGTAGAGAAAATAAGTGAGGTTTTATCTAAGGACATTGATAGCTATAAAAGCGCTTTAGAAGTACCTTACTTTGGTAGGGTAGATTTTAGAGAATATAGAGGATTAACAGAAAAAATTTATATTGGAAAGCAGGGGATTAACAATAGTCAAAATGGGGATGAAATAGTAGTGGATTGGAGAGCTCCTGTAGCAGATTTATATTATAGTGGAACAGGGGGAGAGGCTTATTATAAAGCCCCCAGTGGAATAATAGAGGGGAAACTTGAGCTTAAAAGAAAATTTCTTTTTGAAGATGGTGATATAAAGCAAATATTTGATGAAGGAATAAATGAGCTTATGATAAATGGAGAAGAAGGAGAAGAGTTAGTAGATAAATTTCTTAAGATTAATCTTGAAACAAGTAGGGGGAAGAAACTTAAGGAAGTAGTTGCAACTATTCAAAAGGAGCAAAATGACATTATAAGGTGGCCAAAGAATTTACCTATAATAGTTCAAGGATCAGCAGGATCGGGAAAGACAACAATAGCACTTCATAGACTAGCTTATTTAATTTATAGATATAAGGAAAAAATGAGTGGTAATGAAATATTAGTTTTGGCACCTAATAAGCTATTTTTAGATTATATTTCAGATATTTTACCATCATTAGGAGCAACTGAGGTAAATCAAAATACCTTCGAAGAGCTTATGTTATCGAAGCTTAAATTAAAGGGAAAAATCTATAATAAAGATGAAAAGCTTAAAGATTTAATGGAGGTAAAGGATGAGAAGAGAAGGTTAAATATTTCAAATTCATCCCAAATTAAAGGAAGCCTTTTATTTAAAACTATTCTTGATAGATATATTGCGTTAGTTGAAGGAAGCTCTATGGAAATAGAGGACATAAAGATAGATGATTATGTTCTGTTTTCTAGAAAAGAAATTGCAAGGTTGTATTTAAAAGACTTAAAGTCATATCCAATTAATAAGAGGAAAGATGAGATTAAGAGATACTTAAATCTTAAATTAAAAGGAAAGATAGAAGAACTAACATTAAAAGTTGATAGAGAATGGGAGGTAAAAATAAAAGAATTTAAGATGACTTTAAAAGACTTTCAAGAAAGAAGAGAGGGGCTTATTAAACTCTATGATAAAAGAGATGAAATGAAAAATAATATAAAGTCTAATTCTAAAAAAGAATTTAATAACTATTTCAAAAATTGGAGAGGAATAAATCCAAAGGATATATACTATAATTTTTTTAATGATGAAATATTATTTGATATTGCTATTGATGGAAAAGTACCTGAAGAATTAGCAAGCTTTATGAAGGATGAAATTAATAAAAATTATGAAAGAAATATTATAGATGAGGATGATTTAGCACCACTTTTATATATAAGAATGATTTTAGAGGGAATAGATGAAAAAGAGAAGTTCCAGCATATTGTTGTGGATGAAGCTCAAGATTATAGTCCCCTACAAATATATTTAATAAATAAATTATCTAGAGGCAATTCATTAACTTTAGTTGGAGATTTAGCACAGGGAATTTATTATTACAAGGGGATAAAAAAGTGGGAAGACATAACAGAAGGTTTATTTAAGGGAAATGCAACTTATATACAATTAACACAGAGTTATAGATCAACGGTAGAAATTATTGATTTTGCTTCAGGGGCTTTAAAAGCACAAAAACTTGGATTAAAGAATGCAATGCCAGTGTTAAGGCATGGTGATGTGCCAAAGGTAATAGATGTAGAAAGTATTAATGAATATTCAGAGGTAATAGATAATATAGTGGAAGAGGTAAAAGGAAATGGTAAGAGAAGTATAGCTATAGTTACAAAAAATAGCCATGAAGCTTTAGAATTATTTAAAAAGTTAAAGACTAAGAATACTTTTACTTTGATAAAGGGAAAAGAGAAAAAGTTAGAAGATGAGTTAATTATAATTCCTTCATATCTTACTAAGGGATTAGAGTTTGATTGCACAATAATTTTAAATCCAAGTGAAGAAAGCTATGGTGACAATATTTTAGATAAAAGATTGCTATATGTATCTTTAACTAGGGCTCTTCACTATGAATATATAATAAAGCTTAATAGAATGACATTTATGATTAAAGATAATAATAATTAAATATGAGTTAATAAAGTAAATTGTTTGTTGATAATATTGTAACAAAGTCAGGATGGGAGTATAATAAAATTAATGTTATAAGATAATAATTATTAGGAGGGAACAAAATGCCAGCAGTTAACTTAAAAGATAATATACATTGGATTGGTGTTAAAGATGCAGAACTAAGAATCTTTGATATTATTATGGAAACAAAAAGAGGAACTACATATAACTCTTATGTTATAAATGATGAAAAGGTAGCTGTAGTAGATATTTGTAAGAATGGATTCTATGATGATTTTAAAGAAAAGTTAAAGGATGTAATTGGAGAAAGAAAAGTTGATTATATAGTAGTTCAACATACAGAATTAGATCATAGTGGTTCTTTAACTAAACTTTTAGATGATTATCCAGAAGCTACAGTTTTAGGAACAAAAGCTGCTATTAATTATTTAAAAGAGATTTTAAATAAACCTTTTAATTCTAAGGAAGTTTGTGAAGATATTTCTTTAGGAAAGACGACTTTACAATTTATAAAAGCTCCTAATTTACATTGGCCAGATACTATGTTTACTTATGTAAAGGAGAATAAGTTCTTATTTACATGTGACTTTACTGGGTGTCATTATTGTCCAGAAGGTACAGTTTTAGAAGTTGGTGGAGATGACTACTTAACTGAAATGAAATATTACTTTGACTGTATCATGGGACCATTTAAGCCTTTTGTTTTAAAAGCTCTTGATAAGATTAAAAATTTAGATATTGAAATGATAGGAACAAGTCATGGACCAGTTCATAGTGGAGAAGATGTTAAAAAGTATTTAGAATTATATAAGGAATGGTCAACTGTAGAGCCAGTAGATCCAAATAAAATTGAGATATTCTATATATCTGCTTATGGAAATACTAGAGCAATGGCTAATTATATTTGTAATAAGCTTAATGAAAAGGGATATAAAGCTGGAGTTCATGAAATAACTTCAATGAATATAGAAGATTGTATTGAGTTAATTGAAAAATCAAAAGGATTTATGGTTGGATCACCTACAATAAATTCAGATGCAGTTAAACCAGCTTGGGATTTATTATCTCTTGTTAATCCAATTATTAATAAAGGAAAAGCTGCTATGGCATTTGGCTCTTATGGATGGAGTGGAAATGGTGTTCAAATGCTTACAGACAGAATGAAGTCTTTAAGTTTAAAGGTTGTAGATCCAGGATTTAGATTTAAATTTGTACCAGCTGAAAAAGAGTATAAAGAAGCTGATGAGATGATTGAAAAGTTTATAGAAAATATGTAATTAGGAACTTCATTGGGATAAAAAACACTAGCTAGTACTAGTGTTTTTTTATTTTGATGAATTATATCATAAAATTTTTATTTAACTTAATATATGTTTATAATATAATACAATGGAAATAATAACTTAAGTAAAGTGAGGTATAGAAAATGGAAGATAGAGAGATAATGTCTTTTAGAGATGAAGATGGAAATAAAGTCGATTTTGAAGCAGTTGCTAGAATATATTTAAAAGAGCAAGAATATTTATTATTAGCACCTTTAGATGAAGAAAGTGAAGATGTATTTATCTTTAGAGTTGATAATGTAGATGGAAAAGAAGAACTTAATCTTGTAGAAGATGATGAAGAGTTCTTAGCAGTAAAAAAAGAATATAAAAAATTAGTATATTAATAAGGGGAGTTTTACTATGCAAACAACAGAAATAATAGAATTTTTAGAGGAAAATGGATTATCTGAAATTGAAGAGGTTAAAACAGAAGATAATTTTATAGTTTTAAAATTTTATTATGATTTTGATAAAGAGGAGATACTTGCGGCAAGAGCATATGCCAATGAAGAAAGTGATTTAGAAGAAGAGAGCGATGAATGGTATCGTGATTGGTATTTATCATATTTATCTGATGTTGCTAAAGATAATGTTGAAGGTATTGTAGAAGATTTAGGAGATGAACTTGAGCTTGCAAGTAAGATAAAAGAAGTGGAAATAGATGTTAATAATGCAGACTATATGAAGTTTGTTACTATCTTGTGTTCAGAGGATTTTGAGGAAGATTTGGAAGAAGTTTTAAACGATTACTTATAGTAAATAATTTCTATTGAAATGAAAAAAAAATGTGCTATAATAGAGTCATAAGAAATCCTGAGATGTGCGCCTAGCTTATCATATTCAACCTACATATGATAAACGGGATTTGCAACAGCTTTTATGGATGTCGGGCTTCATTTAATTCACAATTTTGTGGCAGAAGATGGCAAAAGTAGAATGAGCTTAACCCACCTGCGAGGAGCAGGTCTGAATATATAAGCAAACGGCATGTTGGGACTTAGTATTGACTTTAAATACCTCAATAATTTATTATTGAGGTATTTTTTATTCTTTAGGAAAGTGCATTATGATAAATATATAAATAACTTCAGAGTATAAATACGATATAAAACCCTATTTATACCTAAAGAATAAAAATATATTGTCCTATAATTATTATTTACTTAGTTTAGAAAGGATATATAGTTAAAAAATCTATGAATTCACAGTGGAACTAGGATTTTTTATTATATATTTAAGCAGTCAATCTTTCAGGTTCAAAGTATTTTTTGTGCTTCCTTTTATATCTTACGTAAATGTGATGTTGATAGATTGCTACGTGCTTGTCCAACTTTTGAGATAAGAGAACACAAATTTTATTAGTTGGGGAAAGAAACTTTAATAATATATTTAAAAATAACTTTTCGCGTTTAATTATTTTTGATAGTTTATGTATTTTCATAATATCACCTCTTTTTCCAAAATTCGTAAGTTTTCCTTGTTTATAATTATAACATGCCCCAAAAAAATGTAAAATTATTTCATGCAACATTAAGTGACAAGAATTAACAAAACTAAATTTGCGAAGGTTTTCTTCAAGTAAAATTAATTAATATCTACCATGATAAAAGTATTTTAAATACGAAAATTGGCGAAAATATTAATAGAAAATAACAGAAAGTAATATAAAGTTAAGAAATATTAACATTGTGAAAGGTTGATAATATAGAAAATTATAGGTAAAATAAGCTTAAGAAGTAACAAAGGAGTTGTAGTAATGGATATAGATTCAATGAAAATAGAAGAAGTAATAGAACACATAAATATGCTTTATAAAAAAAGCCAAGAAGAAGGCTTATCAGATAAAGAAAAAGAAATACAACAAAAGCTTAGAAGAAGATATATTGATAATGTTAAAAGGAACTTTAGAGCACAATTAGATGGGATAGAACTTAATAAAAAATAAAGGGTGATGGGGATTGTCGGTAACAGTTGAGAAACTAATTAAAGATTTTGACTTAGAGGTTTTAGTAGAAGGAAAACCTAATGAGCTTATAACCGTAAACGATATAAATAGGCCGGGACTTCAACTTGCGGGATTTTATAATTATTTTGCACCTGAAAGATTACAGGTAATAGGTAAAGCTGAATGGAGCTTTTTGGATGATATGCAAGTTGAGTTTAGGAAGAAGAGATTAAATAAGTATTTTACATTTCCTATGCATTGCATAATTATTTCTAGAGGTCTTGAACCTCATGAAGAATTAATCAATGCTGCAAATAAGAAAAACATATGGGTGCTTAGAAGTAAATTAGTTACTACAAAGCTTATGAGTAATTTAACTATATATTTATCAGATAAGTTAGCACCAGAAACACGTCTTCACGGGGTTTTAGTTGATGTATCGGGTATTGGTATATTAATAACTGGAGAAAGTGGTATAGGTAAGAGTGAAACAGCATTAGAATTAATTAAGAGAGGACACAGATTAGTTACAGATGATGCTGTTGATATAAAAGAAATTGATGGGGAACTAATAGGATCATCTCCAAGCATAACTAGAGGTATGTTAGAGGTTAGGGGGATTGGAATTATAGATGTACCAGCTCTTTATGGTATAAGTTCTATTCTGCTAAAGAAAACAATAACTTTAGTAATGCATTTTGAACACTGGAAAGATGATAATGATTACGATAGATTAGGAAATAACTTTGATTATATGGATATATTAGGTGTACCAGTTAGAAAGTTAACTGTACCGGTAAGACCAGGTAGAAATATAGCTGTAATTATTGAAGCAGCAGCAGTAAACTATAGGTATTCATTAATGTCTAACGTTTCTGCTGTAGATATAATAGAAAGCAGAATGAATTTAGTTAGCGATAAGTAATAAGTTTATCCCTATCTTACAATATAATAATTGAGGATAAGGGATAAACTATTTCTATATATTAAAGGAGGCTATAAAGTATGAGCAAAAATGAAAAATGCGCATGGGAAAAATATGATGAACAAGGTATAAAGGAGATATTCGATTTTAATGAAGGATATAAGAACTTTATGTCCCTATGTAAGACAGAAAGAGAATGTGTAAAGGAAACTATTAGAATAGCTGAAGAAAATGGCTATAAGAATTTAGATGATGTTATTAAAAATGGCGAAGCTTTAAAGGCTGGAGATAAGGTCTATGCAAATAATATGGATAAAGCTATAGCTTTATTTATAGTTGGTGAAAGACCTATGGAAGATGGAATGAAGATATTAGGGGCACATATAGATTCTCCAAGATTAGATTTAAAGCAAAATCCATTATATGAAGATACAGACCTTGCCCTTTTAGAAACACATTATTATGGTGGAATAAAGAAATATCAGTGGGTTACATTACCTTTAGCTATACATGGTGTAGTGTGCAAGAAGGATGGAACTAAGGTTGATATAGTTATTGGTGAAGATGATAATGATCCTGTAATAGGAATATCAGATCTTCTAGTTCACTTAGCTCAAACTCAACAAGAAAAGAAAGCTAACAAGGTAATTGAAGGTGAAGACCTAAACGTACTTGTTGGTAGTATGCCTTTAAAGGATGAAGAGAAAGACGCTGTTAAAGCTAATATATTAAAGATTTTAAATGATAAATATGGAATAGAAGAAGAAGATTTCTTATCAGCAGAACTAGAAATTGTACCAGCTGGTAAGGCTAGAGATTATGGTATTGATAGAAGTATGGTTATGGCATATGGTCATGATGACAGAGTATGTTCATACACTTCACTTATGGCAATGCTAAAAGTTGAAAGAATAGATAAAACTTGTGTATGCCTTTTAGTTGATAAAGAAGAAATAGGTAGTGTTGGTGCTACAGGAATGCAATCTAAATTCTTTGAAAATACTGTTGCAGAAGTTATGGATAGAGTAGGAGATTATTCTGATATAAAACTTAGAAGAGCATTAAAGAATTCTAAAATGTTATCTTCAGATGTTAGTGCTGCTTTTGACCCTAATTATCCATCAGTAATGGAAAAGAAGAACTCTGCTTATTTTGGTAAGGGACTAGTATTCAATAAGTATACAGGTTCTAGAGGTAAGGGAGGATGTAATGATGCTAATCCAGAGTTCATAGCAGAACTTAGAGCTATTATGGATAAGCATGATGTTACATTCCAAACAGCTGAATTAGGAAAAGTTGACCAAGGAGGCGGTGGAACAATCGCTTATATCTTAGCTAATTACAATATGGAAGTTATAGATTGTGGTGTTGCTCTTCATAACATGCATGCACCTTGGGAAGTTGCTAGTAAGGTTGATATATATGAAGCTATGAAAGGATATTATGCTTTCTTATTAGAGGCTTAATTACAAAGAAACTGCTCAAATTTGAGCAGTTTCTTTTTTATGTTAAAAATTAGAGAGAATTTTAGCTAGGCTTGACAAATGAATAAATTTAAAGATAGACTAATATAGTAATATATGGTTTTGATATAGAAAATTAAAAGGGAATGTGGTTAGAATCCACAACAGCCCCCGCTACTGTAAAGGATACGAAATCTCAAAGATCACTGAATTTATTTTGGGAAGATGAGAAAGTAGGCTTGAAGCCTTAAGTCAGGAGACCTGCCATATATTAATATCACAAATTTATTTCGGTGGGAGATAAAGTGTGGTGGAAGCAAAAGCATAGTGCAAAGAGTACTATGTATTTTTGTAACGCTACTACAAGGACTCCTAATAAAGGAGTCCTTTCTTTATTTTCTTTCAAGAAAGAGGAGGAAAAGAAATGAAAAAACTATTATCAAAGGTAATGGCAGTGGTATTTGTATTTACAATGTTATTTGCATTACCAACACAAAAGATAAGTGCAGCAGAAAACTTGAATTATAATGATGTACTTAATGCAACTATACAAAAGTATACAGAAAAATTTCAAAATGGATTCTCAAGCAATATAACATGGGATTCATGGGCAATTATAGGACTAGCTAGATCAGATAAAGAAGTTCCAAAGGAGATTTTTGAAACTTATTACAGCAAGGTAGAGGCATTTGTTCAAGATAAAATATCAAACAATCAAAAAATGTCAGGTGGAGATTTAGCAAAACTAATTTTATCAGTATCAGCTATTGGACAAGATCCTAGAAATGTAGCTGGAAATGATTTGATAGATATAGTATGGCATCAAGATGGAATTTTAAATGAATACTATACATCATTAGCATACGTATTAATAGCTATAGATTCTAAAAATTATCAAGAACCTAAAGATGCCTTAAATACAAGAGATAAGATGATAGAGGCGTTATTATCTTATGAATTAGATAATGGTGGATTTGGATGGGGAACACCTGAACCAGATAGTACAGCAATGGTATTACAAGCTTTAGTAAAACATCAAGATAGGGAAGACGTAAAGAATACAATGAATAAGTCAATGGTAATTTTATCAGAGCTACAAACAGAGAACGGTGGATATGTTTCATGGGGGAATGAAAATTTAAATAGTGTAGCTCAAGTTATCACATTATTAACTGCTTTAGGAGAAAATCCAACTATGTTAGAAGGATTTGTAAAGGGAGAAAACAACTTACTTGGTAATTTAATGACCTTCTATACAGGTAGTGGAGATTTCAAGTATATTCATTCAGATAGTGCAGCAAATGGAATGGCAACAGAGCAAGCATTATATTCATTAGTTTCTTATGATAGATTAGTAAATGGAAAAACTTATGTATATGATATGACAGATGTTATTAGTACAACAGATTATTTAAATATTGTTAAGGAAGTTAATTCAAGAATTGAAGCGTTACCAGGGATAGAAGTAATTTCTTTGGATAATAAAGAAGAAGTAAATTCTATATTAGCTAAGTTTAATTCATTACCAGAAGAATATAAGGTACAAGTTATTGGAGAAAGTAAAGTAAACTCTGCATCATCAAAGATAGCTGAAATACAATTTACTATAGATAAAATTAATAGTGATATCTGGGACAAAATTAATCCTGAAAATGTATCATTAGAAAATAAAAAGGATGTTTTAGACATTATCAGTAGATACGAAGCTTTAAGCGATAAAGATAAGAAATATGTTGTTGGATATGATGAAGTTTTAGAAGCAAAGTCTAAGATTGAAGCATTGGAAAAAGCAGAAGTTAATAATAACACTGGAAACAAAGAAGAAGGGAAAGAAGATAACTCATCATCTTCAGAAGTTGTACAAACTGGAGATACTTCGAACTTTAGTTATTTATTTGCAGTCTTAATATTAAGTGGAGCAGTAATGATTTATAGCAAGAAGAAGGAAGTAAAAGAGGCTTAGAATATGAAAAAGTACTGGAAGGGTATTATCATATGTATTTGTTTAGTAGTAGCTTCCTTTATTGGAATTAAGGGATGCAAAATTGAAGTTCCTAAGGATAATACAATAGTAGAAAGTTCTGATGAGAATAGTTATGCTAATGAAGAAAAAGAAGACACTACAAAGGTGGAAGAAGGTAACGACAATATAAAGCCTGAAGATAAGATAGAAAAAGAAGAGGAAAAAACTTCTTCTACATTACAGGTAAAAGATGAAGATAAAAAAGAACCCGAAAAACCAAATCATAATACAACAGATAAAGATGAAAATACCGATGTTGTAAAGGATGAGAAGAGGTATGTTACACTTTCTATTAGATGTGACACTATATTAGATAATATGGATAAGTTTAATATGGAAAAAAAGGATTATATTAATAATGGTGTAATATTATCATCAACTAAGGTAGAGTTAACTGAAAATGATAAGACAGTATTTGACCTTTTATATAGGGTGACTAGGGGGAAAAGGATACCTATAGATTATAGTGGTAATAAGAATAATGCTTATATAAAAGGTATTAATCATATATATGAGTTTGATTGTGGCAAGCAAAGTGGATGGATGTATAGGGTTAATGGAAGTTTTCCTAATTATGGAGTAGGAAACTATAACTTAAATGGTGGAGAGAATATAGAGTTTTTATATACTTGTGATCTAGGATATGACATAGGTGGAGGATATTAAAAATTGAAAGGAGAAAACAGGATGAAAGATACATTTTCAACATATCATCCAATAATTAATTTTACTTATTTAATAGCGGTTATATTGCTTTCAATGTTTTTTATGCATCCTGTTTTCCTCTTGATTTCTTTGATTAGTTCCATGCTGTATTCAATAAAGCTTAAGGGAGTAAAGGCATTAAGATTTAACTTATTATATATGCTTCCTATGCTTTTATTTTTTGTGGCTATAAATGTATTATTAAATCATAGAGGAGCAACAATACTTCTTTATATAAATGATAAAGCACTTACTTTAGAAGGTATAGTTTATGCTATATGTTCGTCAGTTATGTTTATATCAGTTATAATATGGTTTAGTTGCTATAACGAAATAATGACATCAGATAAGTTTATATATTTATTTGGAAGGGTTATTCCTTCAGCATCTCTTATATTCTCCATGGTTTTAAGGTTTGTACCAAGAATTAAAGAGCAAATAAAGGTAATATCAAATGGACAGAAATCAATGGGGCGAGATGTTACTCAAGGAAACCTATTTAAAAGGATTAGAAGTGGTATGAACATACTATCAATATTAATTACCTGGGTATTAGAGGATTCAATAGATACAGCAGATTCAATGAATGCTAGAGGATATGGACTTAATGGAAGGACAAGTTTTTCAATATATAGATTTGATAAGAGAGATAAGATTATTTTGTCAATAATAGTTTTGTTTATAGGAATAGTTTTAGTTGGAGGAATAGCAGGAGTAAATGGAGTAGTATTTTTTCCAACTATAAAATTAGCAAGGATAAGTAAGCTTAGTATAATATCTTATGTAGCTTATGGGGGATTATGCTTAATACCAATAATTTTAGATGCGTTGGAGGAATTAAAATGGAAATTATTAAAATAGAAGATTTAAGTTTCTCATATCCAACCCAAGAAAAAAAAGCTCTTAAAAAAGTAAACTTAATAATAGAAGAAGGAGATTTTATTGTTGTATGTGGAAAGTCAGGATGTGGAAAGAGTACTTTACTAAGACATTTTAAAACTCCATTAACACCACATGGTAGTAGAGAAGGAAATATATTATATAAAGGTCAAGCTTTAGAATATGTGGACAATAGAACCCAAGCATCAGAAATAGGTTTTGTACTTCAAGATCCAGAAGGACAAATAGTAACAGATAAGGTATGGCATGAATTAGCTTTTGGACTAGAAAGTCTAGGTTGTGATAATGAAACAATAAGATTAAAAGTTTCAGAGATGGCAAGCTATTTTGGAATACAAGAGTGGTTTACCAAGGAAGTAACAGAATTATCCGGTGGACAAAAACAGATATTAAATTTAGCTTCTATTATGGCGATGAATCCTAAGGTTTTAGTTTTAGATGAACCTACTTCACAACTTGATCCAATTGCATCGTCAGAATTTTTAGAAACTTTAAGGAAAATAAATAATGATTTGGGAGTTACAATAATTATTTCGGAACATAGGTTAGAAGAGGTGTTTCCTATGGCAGATAGGGTAGTGGTTATGGAAGATGGAGAGATTATAGCTTATGACGAGCCATCTAACATAGGAAATGTTATTACATCTTTATTACCAGTTTCAATGAGGGTAGCAATATCTTTAGGGGAAAAAAGAGGATTGCCTATTACAGTTAGAGAAGGAAGAAGATATCTTGATAGTTTATTTGAAGGAAAGAATTTAAGATATAAATCATTAAATAAAACTTCTAAAAGAAGAGAAAATGTAATATTAGAAATTAAAGATATATGGTTTAAATATGATAAGAAGGGTGAAGATATTTTAAAAGGCTTGTCTTTTAAGGTATATGATGGAGAGATATTTTCTATAGTTGGAGGTAATGGGACAGGGAAAAGTACAACCTTATCAGTTATTGGTGGTTTAAATAAACCTTATAGGGGAAAGGTGATACTTAAAGGAAAAGAAATTAATAAGTATTCTTGCAGGGAGTTATTTAATAAAAACCTATCAGTACTTCCACAGGATCCTAAGTCTATATTTGTAAAGAGTACAGTTAAATTAGATTTAGAAGAAACTTTGTTTTATGAGAGTGTTAATAAGTTAGAATTAAATGAAAAGATAAAAGAAGTATCAAAGCTAGTTGATATAGAAAACCTTTTTGATATGCATCCTTATGATTTGAGCGGAGGAGAAAAACAGAAGGTAGCTTTAGCAAAGATATTACTTTTAGAACCTAAAATTCTTTTGTTAGATGAACCCACAAAGGGATTAGATAATGACTATAAGATAAAGTTAGGGAACATATTAAAGGAGTTAAATAAAAATGGAACAACAATAATAATGGTTACCCACGACATCGAATTTGCAGCTATGTATTCAGATAGATGTGGAATGTTTTTTGATGGTAATTTGACTTCAATTAGTGAGACAAATAAATTTCTTAGGAATAATAATTTTTATACTACTTTTGGAAATAAAATGAGTAGACACTTATTTGATGATGCAATAACCTGTGAGGATGTGGTTAAGTTATGCAAAATGAATCTAGAGTAAAGAAGAAAAAATTAATAAGTACATTAATAATTTTAGTTTTAATACCAGCAACCATATTATTTGGAGGGATTGCGTTAGGAGATAGAAGATATTATTTTATAAGCTTATTAGTAATTATATATACTATGATTCCATTCTTTATGCTGTTTGAAAAAAGAAAACCTAAAGCAAGAGAAATCATACTTATATCTTCACTATCAGCAATTGGAGTTGCAGGGAGAATGGCATTCTTTATGATTCCACATTTTAAGCCTGTAATGGCAATAGTAATTATTACGGGAGTTGCTCTAGGACGTGAGGCGGGATTCTTGACAGGTGCAGTTACTGCATTTGTATCTAATTTTTTCTTTGGACAAGGACCTTGGACACCATGGCAAATGTTTTCTTTTGGGATAGTGGGATTTTTGAGTGGAGTTATATTCAGTAAAGAAATAATAAAGCCCACAAGAGTAATATTATGTATTTTTGGTGGATTATCAACTTTTTTTATATATGGATTTATAATGAATACAAGTTCTGTATTTATGATGAACAGCCATATTTCATTTCCTACATTAATTGCTTTTATACTATCAGGTGTTCCGGTTGATGTAATTCATGCATCATCAACAGTTATTTTTTTATATCTTATTTCAGAGTCTATGATAGAAAAATTAAGTAGAATAAAGGTTAAACATGGATTACTAGGTAATATAGAGAGTAGAGTTATAAGTTAAATAAATTAAACTTATGTAACAGTCTTCTGCTATTTTACATATAATAGAAGTGTAAAAAGAGGGAATGCTATATAGGTTTATCCAGTTTTAAAAACTATGGATTATGGATTTCAATATTTGCATTAATTCCTTTGGTTTTATAATGAGTTGGGTTTAATGTAATACCAGGTAATTACGAAGAAATAGTTGTTGCTTTACTTGGGGGATTAGTTATGGATGGCATATTAAATAATCCTACATCTGAAAATACAGGTTATTTAGATGATAAAACAAAAGAAGAAATACCAGAAGAAACAAATGATAATAAACTAGAAAAATAATAAGTGATTAGTTAATAAGGGGAGAGAAATTGCTAAGCAATTTCTCTTTTTTGAATCCCTTTTTTATAATTTTTTGTAGATAATTATCTATTATTAATTGATTCTTGCCATTGCTCATGATATTTACTAAATAATTCATTTATAGCTTCACCAATTTTACTATATTGTTCATCCTTTAAGTTAGCTAAGGATACACGAATTGACCACTTTGGACCGTCAAATCCTTCACCATTCAATAGGATAATATGATATTTCTCAGCAAGGTCAAATAGAAATTCTAAGGGGTTTCTTTTTTCTTTAAGATAATTAGCAAAGTCAATTCCGTATCTTAAATTTGCCCATACCAATAAATCATACTCATTATAATAACAAGCACTATGGATATCACTTTTTTTCATTGGTAAATCAATTAAATGATCATAAACTAGTTTTTTACGTTTTGCACAAATATCTATAGTCTGTTTTTTGTAGATGTTATCTTTGTCCAGTAAAGCAAACAAACAAAATAGCGCCATTTGCACTTGTTGAGGAGTAGAAAGACCAGCAGTGTGATTTAAAGCAACCTGTCTACTATCAGCAACAATTCTATCAATAAAAGATATTGACTCAGGATTTGTAGTTAATGAACTATATCTATTTATTAAATCATCTTTATCTTTTTTAGGAAGCTCATGAATAAGTTTATTAAATACATTTTCTTTTGCAAGAGCAATAACACCAAGTCTCCAACCTGTAACTCCAAAGTATTTAGAGAAGGAGTAAATACCTAAAGTATTATAAGGTAATGTAATCATAAATGATTTAAAATTTTTAACAAAAGTACCATATACATCATCTGTAACAATCATTAGATTTGGATTCTTTTCTTTCACTATATTTTGAATGTATTCCATAGAGGCATCATCAATTGCTACAGAAGGAGGATTGCTAGGATTAACCACGCATAAAAGTTTTATATTAGGATTAGCTAGTTTATCTAATTCTGAAGAAGGATATTGCCAGGTATGACGACCTTCTTCATTTAACTCACAAGCATGAATTTCTGTAACATTAAAGTCATATCTAGAAAGATGAGGAATTTCTAAATATGGAGTAAAAATAGGAACCATTAAGGCAATGGTATCTTGCTTTTTTAAAAGATGATTTGCCATAAGAGAATCAAATATGTAGCACATAGCAGCAGTTCCACCTTCAACAGCAAAAAGGTCATGACTAGCTTCATCAGGAATAGTTCCACCCATCTCTCTAATTAGGTAATTATGAACTACTTTCTCTATTTTTAAAAGCATTCTATCTGGTACAGGATAGTTATCTCCAATGATTCCATCCACTAATTCAAATACCCAAGAGTCAGCATCAAATCCATATTCATTTATTCCATAATCAATAGCTTTTTCTAATAGTTCAATACCAGGAGAATTTTTATTAGAGGTACAAAAAGATTTAAAATGTTTATAAATGTTAGTTTTTTCAGGCATACCAGCTAGGTCACCATCACGCCAGGTTTTTCGTGTTTCTTCAACGCTAAAATGTCCTAAGGTAAAAAATGCATCTCTAGGAGTAGAAGCAGTCCAATTAGGATTTCCTCTACCAGCATTAAGAAAGATTTTAACACCTTTTTTTTCATTAGAATTAGCAAGGTTTATTAATTTATCCTTCAATTCAAAAGGACTTAGGTTCTTAATTTCTTCAAGTAATTTTTTATCCACGGTATTCACCCTTTCTTTAATTTATATAAACTATGTTGAAAGTTAAAAATCAACGTTTGAATAATTGCTTAATAAGTTTTTTTATTCTTTAGGAAATTATATCTATTATTAAATTGTGGATAACTTCAACAATTTAGCTATATATTAGTTCATTTCTTCCTAAAGAATAAAAAATAAAATAT
>NZ_JAHAIF010000046.1 GCF_018372875.1 Clostridium sp.
GTTTAAGTACAAATAATATCTAAAGGTTATTCGTAAAATAGGAAAAAAGGAGCTGTCGCTAACGGATTTTATTCCGCTAATGCGACAGCTCCTTTTTATATTAGTGAAGGAATAATTAACTTAATTTATCAGATAAAACAGAAATTTTAAAAATATAAAGGTTTACATAGTTAGGTGTTTTAAATCTTTTGTAGTATAATAATATTGATTAAAAGAAAAATAATACTAATGAAGTATTACAAATAAATTAAATGTAAACTTGGAGGGAATTATGGCAAAGAAACCTGTAATGTTAATGATACTTGACGGATTTGGAATTGCTCCAAAGTCTGAAGGAAATGCTGTAGCATTAGCTAATAAACCAAATTATGATAAGTTAGTAAGTGAATATCCAACTACAGAGCTACAAGCAAGTGGAATGGCTGTTGGTCTTCCAGAAGGTCAAATGGGAAATTCCGAAGTTGGACACTTAAATATTGGTGCTGGTAGAATAGTATACCAAGAGTTAACTAGAATAACTAAAGCTATCCAAGATGGTGATTTCTTTGAAAATGAAGCGTTATTAAAGGCTATGAAGAATGCTAAAGAAAATAATGCTGCATTACACTTAATGGGATTATTATCAGACGGTGGAGTTCACTCTCACATAGAGCACTTAAGAGGTCTTTTAGAGTTCGCTAAAAAAGAAGGACTTCAAAAAGTTTATGTTCATGCATTCATGGACGGAAGAGACGTACCACCATCATCAGGTAAAGATTTTATAATTAAGACAGAAGAAATGATGAAAGAAGTTGGTGTAGGTCAAATAGCTACAGTAAGTGGTAGATACTATGCAATGGATAGAGATAACAGATGGGAAAGAGTTGAACTTGCTTACAATGCTTTAGTATTAGGTAAGGGTGAAACTGCAACTTCTGCTGTTGAAGCTATAGAAAAATCATACCATGACAATAAGACAGATGAGTTCGTATTACCATGTGTAGTTTTAGAAGATGGACATCCAACTGCTACAATTAAGAATGGTGATTCAGTTGTGTTCTTCAACTTTAGACCAGATAGAGCTAGAGAAATAACAAGAGCAATTAACGATAAGGTATTTGATGGATTTAAGAGAGAAACATTAAACTTAACTTTCGTTACTATGACTCAATATGATAAAACTTTAGAAGGCGTTGAAATAGCATTTAAGCCTCAAACATTAGTTAATACATTAGGAGAATATGTTTCAAGTAAGGGATTACAACAATTAAGAATAGCTGAAACTGAAAAATATGCTCACGTAACATTCTTCTTCAATGGTGGAGTTGAAAAGGAAAATCCAGGAGAAGAAAGAAAGGTTATACCTTCTCCAAAGGTTGCTACTTACGACTTAAAGCCAGAAATGTCTGCTTTTGAAGTAACAGATGAATTAATAGCTAGATTAGATGAAGATAAGTACGACATGATCATACTTAACTATGCTAACCCAGATATGGTTGGTCATACAGGTGTTGTTGATGCTGCTATTAAGGCTGTAGAAGCTGTAGATACTTGTCTTGGAAAAGTTGCTGAAAAGGTACTTGAAAAAGATGGTACATTATTTATAACTGCTGACCACGGAAATGCAGAAACTGAAATAGACTTCTCAACAGGAAATCCATTTACAGCACATACTACAAACCCAGTTCCATTTGTATGGGTATCAAACCATGTTGATGGAAGAAAGCTTAAAGCAGGAAAACTTGCTGATATAGCTCCTACTATGTTAGGTGTTATGGGGGTTGAAGTACCAGCTGAAATGACTGGAGAAAACTTAATAGTTAATGAATAATTAAGGTGAGACTCGCTTAGGCGAGTCTTTTTTTTAGCAAATTATATATATTATTAAACATTGATAAAATTACAAAATTGTAATTTTTCATTTAATATGATAGTAATATTTAGATTTTATTATATAGGTATAGAGTGAAAAGAGAGAAAGTGAGGAAATAAAATGGTAGTTATTAAAACAGAGAATTTAAGTAAAATTTATGGAAAAGATGGAAATAAGGTTATTGCATTAGATAATGTAAATATAGAAGTTGAAAAAGGTGAATTTGTTGCAATTGTTGGAGCAAGTGGTTCGGGTAAGAGTACATTACTTCATCAAGTTGGTGGAGTAGATAGACCAACAGGTGGAAAAGTAATTATTGATAATGAAGATATATATAAACTTAAAGAAGAAAAGCTAGCTATATTTAGAAGAAGAAAAATAGGATTTGTATTTCAATCATTTAATTTAATACCAGTTTTATCTGTAGAAGAAAATATAAAAATGCCTGCTCTACTTGATCATCAAAAAGTAGACAAAGAATACTTTAAAGATTTAGTTAAGACTTTAGGAATAAGCGATAGACTAAATCATCTTCCATCTGAACTTTCAGGTGGACAACAACAAAGAGTTGCTATAGCAAGAGCTTTAATAAATAAGCCAGCTATTATACTTGCTGATGAACCAACGGGAAATCTTGATAGTGAAACATCAAAAGAAATAATGGAAATGTTAAAGTTATCTGTAAGAAAGTATAATCAAACAGCTATCGTAATTACTCATGATTTAAGCATTGCAGAAAATGCTGATAGAGTAATAAAGATTAAAGATGGAAAAGTAATCGAATAGGGGTGTAAGAAGTGAAAAATTATAGTGAAATATCTAATAGATATATGAAGCAAAATAAAAAGCGTACTTCCCTAACAATACTTGGAATAACATTAGCTACTATATTAATATTTGCAGTTGGTACATTTCTTTTAAGCTTTAGAGATTCTATGTTAGTAGAGCAAAGAAGAACTGGTGGAGATTATGAGTTTATATTGAGAAATATAACAAGTGAGCAAGTAGATAAAATTAAAAATAATGCAGAAGTAAAAGATACATCTTTATTACTATCAAGTGATGATGAGTACACAATTGAAGGAAAAGATGAAATTTTAACTTTTGAGTATGGTAATAAAGATTACTATGAAAAAATGCAAACATCACCTATTAAAGAAGGTAGAGTACCTACTAAGGAGAACGAAATTCTAATTAATCAATCTGTAAAGTCCTTATTAAAAGTTAATGTTGGAGATAAGATTAATTTAAAATCTAGAAATGGAAATGAAAAAGTGGTTGAAGTGGTTGGAATAGAGGAAGGGACACTTTATTCAGGTAATAATGTATTTTATGTAAAAGACTATTTAAATGATAAAAACTTAGATCAAAATGCTGAGTATAAATTATATTTAAATTTAAAGTCAGGTAAAAATAAACAAGAGATTATTGCAAAAATAACAGAGCAAAACAATATAAATAAGGAATCTATAAACAATAATTCTAATGTACTATATTTAACAGGTAATGGTGGAAATCAATACGTATCAGATGCGTTAAGGAATATGGCTATATTTGTAATAGCTACAATAATAATTTGTACCATAGTTGTTATTTATAATTCATTTAATATTTCAGTAATAGAGAGAATAAGGTATTTTGGAATATTAAAAGCTATAGGGGCTACCCCTAAACAAATAAAAAGAATCATATACAAAGAAGGCTTTTTAATGGGGCTTATAGCTTTACCATTAGGCTGTATAGTAGGGTTCTTGGCATTAAAGTATGGTATTAAGATATTTATTGGTGATACTTTAATGTTTATTGAGAGCTTTAAAGTTGGATTTTATCCTGTCATCATTTTAGTTACAGCCATATTAGTTGCTATTACTATATTCTTATCAATTCTAATGCCAGCTAGGAAGGCAAATAAGATATCGGCAGTTGATGCAATAAGGAATAAAAATGAAATAAAATTAGGGAAGCTTAAGAGAAGAAAAGGAAGGATAGTTGGGAAAGTATTTGGTGTTGAAGGTAGTATTGCTTATAAGAATATAAGGAGAACACCATTTAGATTCATTATTACTTGTTTAGCTTTAACAGTATCAATTATTATGTTTAATGTATTCTATGGATTTGTTGATTTTGCTAAACAATCTGTAATGCAACAATTTATGTATTCACCTTTTGATGCTCAGCTTTCTAATGAAGTTACAAATAATGGATTAAAAGGTGAAGATATTAAAGAAATAGAAAGTAAAGACTTTATAAGAAAAGAATATAAATTTTATATTGATTATGCTAATTTAGCTATACCAAAAGATAGTATAAACCCAGAATATGCCGATAAAGTGGGTATAAATCCATTTTATGACAGTTTCCCTTCGTCAGATATGATAGATGCTAGTGGCACACAAATATATGTTGGAGGAAATGATGAAATAAATATTATAGACAGATATATAGTTGATGGAAAAGTAGATTTAGATAAGCTTAAGAAAAATGGAGTAATTCTTTTAGATGGGTATCAAATACGTAATGAAGATGGAGATATAGAATCAGTACAAGCTACTAAATATAAGGTTGGAGATAAGATTAGAATACCTAAACTAGATAATTATAGTAGAAATGTAGAAAATGCTAGTAGAAATATAGAAGAAGCAATAAAGAATAAGGATTACTATGAATTAGAAGTTGTGGCTATAGCTAATAGAGAACCATTAATGGGAAATACACTTTATAGTGCGCCGCAATTAATGTTCCATGAAGATTTGTTTAAGACTATGGTTAAGGATTTTAATTATAATGGTATGTTCTTTGACTTTGAGGGAGACGATGAGGCAAGAGAAGAAGCCATTAAGTATTTTAGTAATTTTGCAGATGAAAAGGAACTTGTTTATCAAGATTTAGGGGATTTACTAAAAGAAGTAGACAGCATATATGGACAAATTGAATTCTTTGTTTATTGTTTTATTGCTATTGTTACAATAATTTCAGTAGTTAATATATTTAATACAATATCAACTAATTTATTGTTAAGAAGAAAAGAATTTTCTACTTTAAAAGCTATAGGTATGACCGAAAAGCAACTTAAGAAGAGCGTATTGCTTGAAGGTACCCTTTATGGAATTTTATCAGCTATAATTGGTGGAGGAGTATCAGCAGCACTTCTAGGATTATTAGTTAAACTTGGAGCAGGTTTTGCAGATGTACAATATAACTTTGATTTTGTTGCATTTGCTCTTTCAATAATATGTGCAATAGGAGTAACGTATATTGCAACTGTTATTCCAATGAATAAGCTTAAGAAGCTTACTATAGTTGAGGGAATAAGTGAAGAAGAGTAGTTAAGATAACATAAATAAAAAAGATAATAAGGATTAAGAAAGGAAATTGCTTTTGCAATTTCCTTTTAATTATCCTTGTTCTATTTTTCGTGGAAAACTTCTTAACTAATTACAAATACATTGCACCATAAAATGTGAAAAATGAGAGAGGTTTTTGTAATTTCCGGGGAAATATATTAGAATAAAATGGAATAATAATTTTAAGGAGAATTAAATGAATATTTTATTAGTTGAAGATGATGTTACTTTAGCAATGGGAATCGAATATTCTCTAAAAAACGAAGGATTTAATGTTTATACGGTAGGAAAGATAAAAGATGCAAAAGAAAAGATAAATAATTCATATATAGATATTATTTTATTAGACGTAAACTTACCTGATGGAAATGGATACGAGTTATGTAAAGAGATTAGGGTAGATAGTGAGGTTCCAATAATTTTTCTAACTGCCTGTGATGAAGAGGTTAACATAGTTATGGGATTAGACTTAGGTGCTGATGATTATATAACTAAACCAGTTAGAGTTAGGGAATTAGTAGCTAGGATAAATGCAGTTGCTAGAAGAAAAGGTGTAGTATCTAAAGATAAAGAAGATAATAAAATTATTGTTAAAGATATTAAAGTATTGCCTTTAAAATATGAAGTTTACAAGGGAGAAGAAAAACTTCAATTAACTTCAGTAGAATATAAATTACTTTTACTTTTAATAGAGAACTCTGGAAATGTATTAACTAGAAAGACCTTATTAGAAAAGCTTTGGGATATAGAGGGAGATTTTATTGAAGAGAGCACATTAACAGTATATATAAAAAGATTAAGAGAAAAACTTAAAGAGGATAAGGAAAGTCCTTATATTGAAACTGTTAGAGGAATAGGTTATAAGTGGATAGGTGAAAAAAAATGAGTTTAAGAAGGTTATATAATAATCCAGAAGCTAAGAAAATAACAGTAAAATTTATTGTTATTTTTTTAGTTGGAGTTATATCAATTTTTGGAGCAACTTACTATGTTGTAAATAATATAAATAAAACTTTAATAGATCAAAATACTTCTGTGTTAAGTAGTATTATAGAGAATAAAGATATACCAGAAATTATTAAAGGATTCTATGAGATAAAGGATGGAAATGAGTTAGTAGAAGCTAAGGAGATACTTAAAAGTTATGGATATGATGATGAATTATCTGTACTGATTAATGAGGTTACAAATAAATTTTATACAGAGATATTAGTTATATTCATACCAATAATTATTTTATTTACTATAATCCTTTACTTAATATTCATTAAAGAATTAAAGGATATATATGTCCAAGTTGATAATATAGTTAAAAATATTTCAGACACTTCAAATGGTAAATTTAAAAAAATTGAACCTAAATATGAAGAGGGAGATGTAGCTATACTTACAACTTCACTTAATTATATGGGAGAAAGGGTTAATAATTCTATCCAAAAATTAAAGGAAGATAAAGATAATTTAAAAGATTTCTTGTCAGACATATCTCATCAATTAAAAACTCCTTTAGCATCTTTAGTTATGTTTACAGATTTAATGAAGGAAAATGAGGATATGCCTAAGGAGGATAGGGCAAAGTTTTTGGAGAAGTGTGATGAGCAAGAAGTAAGAATGGAATGGCTTATAATGAATCTTTTAAAGGTTGGAAGGTTAGAGGCAGGGGCAATAAACTTTAAAAGAGAAAGACAACCTTTAAGGGAAACTATAGAGCTAGCAGTTTCTTCTTTAGTTGGAGAAGCTGAAAGAAAAAATCAAAAACTTATAGTAACTGGAGATTTAGACTGCCATGTTATACATGATAGAGAGTGGCTAGGTGAAGCTATATCTAACATTACTAAGAATGCTATAGAACATACTCAGGATGGTGGAGAAATAGAAATAAGAGTTTCTGAGGGGAAAATTATAAAGAATATTTATATTAAAGATAATGGACCTGGAATACCAAAGGATATTAGAAAAAAGGTATTTAAGAGATTTTATAAGGGAGAAAGTAGTACAGATCCAAAGAGTATAGGGATTGGTTTATCTTTATCTAAAAGTATAGTTGAAGAATTAGGGGGAGAAATAAGACTTATTAGTGAAGAGGGAGAAGGAACTGTTTTTATTATTAGTTTTATAGAAATGGATTAAAATCAAACTTTTTTAATATAATAATAACTATTGTAAAAGGAATAATTGCTGATAAAGTTGAGATTAATCCTAACATAATGCTTTCACCTGAAAAGTTTCCTCCTAAATATGCAAGTGTATTACCTATACCGATTATAATACCAAAAGCCATGCTTCCTAATAAAATAGTTTTAATATCATCTGTATTTAGTAACTTTTTCATTTTTATTACCACCTTTTTTTCACTCTATGTTTTAATGATAAGCAATCAATATTACTAAGAGATTACTACAAAAATTACAAATTAGTAATAATTAAGTTAATATGGGTATTTTGTTTTTTCATATTATATGATTATTAAACATATAAATATATCAAAATAATATAAAGGTAGATTCTATGAAAAAATATCATTGTTATTCAGCATGCTTTGATGATAAAACAGAAGAGTTATTTAGAGAAGCTATATTCTTAGGTCAAGGAAATAATGGGGTTGTGTATAAGTTGCCTGAAAATAAGGTGATAAAAATTTTTGTTGAAGAAAAAGTTTGTAGTGACGAATCATATACTCTTTCAAGAACTAACGGGTCTAAATACTTTCCTAAAATATATAAGATAGGCAAATTATATATTGTAAGAGAAATGGTAGATGGTATTCAACTTGATAAATACATAAAGAAAAACGGATTAAATTTAGAGCTAACAAGAAATATCTACAAGCTAATAAAAGAATTTAAAAGATTAGATTTCTCTAAAATAGATACAAGATGCAAAGATGTATATGTAAAAGATGATTGTACAATAATGCTTATTGACCCTAAAAAGTGTTATAAAAGAAAAGTAAATTTTCCAAGGCATTTAATGAAAGGCTTTTTAAAGCTTGAAGTTTTAGAGGATTTCATAAAGTATATGGAGAAGATTGATAAGAAAAAAGCTAAGGAATGGAAAAATAAGTTTGATAAGTATTGGCAAAAAGAAAGTCAAAAAGAGAAATACCAAAGAGATGATGAAGATTTATACTTATAATTTTTTTAAGAGGGAGTCAAAGTAAAAGTGAGTTATTTTGAGGCCCTCTTAATTAATTTCATGAATATAAGAATAATATTTAGTAAATACTATTCTTGTTACTAGAGCTAACAAATATTAGAAATATATAAGTTTTTAAGGAGGAAGAGTTATGAAAAGTTATGTTGAGATCGTTGATATTGTTGGAAGACAAATTCTAGATTCTAGATGTTTCCCAACAGTTGAAGTTGAGGTTTATTTAGACGATGGTACTGTAGGAAGAGCAGCTGTACCTTCAGGTGCTTCAACTGGTATATATGAGGCTGTAGAACTAAGAGATGGTGACAAAGACAACTATCTAGGAAAGAGCGTTGAAAAGGCTGTAAGAAATGTAAATGAAACTATCGCTGAAGAATTAATAGGTTGTAACGTATTTGACCAAACATATATTGATAAAACTATGATTGAATTAGACGGCACTCCAAACAAAGGAAAGCTTGGTGCTAATGCTATTTTAGGTGTATCTTTAGCATGTGCACAAGCAGCTGCTAATTCTTTAGGATTACCTTTATATCAATATATTGGTGGGGTTAATGCTAAGGTATTACCAGTTCCAATGATGAACATTATAAATGGTGGTTCTCATGCAGATAACTCAGTTGATTTACAAGAATTCATGGTTATGCCAGTAGGGGCTAAAACTTTCTCAGATGCTATGAGAATGTGTGCTACAGTATATCATACTCTTAAAAAGACTTTACATGAAAAAGGATATTCAACTGCAATTGGTGATGAAGGTGGATTTGCACCTAACCTAAAATCGAATGCAGAAGCTATAGATGTTATAATAGAAGCTATAACTAAAGCAGGTTATAAGCCAGGAGAAGATATGTTCATTGCTATTGATGCTGCTTCTTCTGAATACTACAAAGATGGAAAGTACGTTTTGGAAAATGAAGGAAAGACTTTAACTGCTGAAGAAATGGTAGACTTCTTAGAAGATTGGGTTAACAAGTATCCAATAATCTCCATTGAAGATGGTATGGCAGAAGAAGATTGGGAAGGCTGGAAGCTACTTACTGAAAGATTAGGTAAGAAGGTCCAATTAGTTGGAGATGACTTATTTGTAACTAACACTGAAAGATTAGAAATGGGAATTGAAAAGGGAGTAGCTAACTCAATTCTTATTAAATTAAACCAAATTGGTACATTAACTGAAACCCTAAATGCTATTGAAATGGCTAATAGAGCAGGAATGACTGCAGTAGTTTCTCATAGATCTGGTGAAACTGAAGATACAACAATAGCTGATTTAGTTGTGGGAGTTAATGCAGGTCAAATTAAGACTGGAGCACCAGCGAGATCTGAAAGAGTTGCTAAGTACAATCAATTAATTAGAATTGAAGAAGAATTAGAAGATGTAGCTGAATTTAGAGGAAGAAAAGCCTTCTTTAATATTAAATAGTTTAAAATATTAAAATCAGTAATAGAAGTGGTTAATTATTACTTCTATTACTTTTTTATGTTGTTATTTAAGAAAACTTCTTTAAAAATATTTGTAAAAAAATGCATAGTATGATATGATATCTTTATTGTGATATGTATTTATTAGGCTTACTAAGCAGGAGGTGTTCCTATGAAAACTGCATTATTAGTTTTAGAAGTTATATTAGGATTAATAGTTATTGTATCTATATTAATGCAACCAAGTAAATCAGATGCTTTAAGTGGATTAGTACAAGGAAGCAAAAATGAAACTTTCTATGCTAAAAATAAAGTAAGAACAAGAGAAGTTATGTTAGAAAGATTAACAGTTATTTCAATGGTTCTTTTTGCAGCTACTACTTTAGTATTAAACATAATATAAATAAGATAAATTAACAGCTATTTATGTAGCTGTTTATTTTTTTGCCTTTAAATAAAATTTCCTAATTTCTTGTGACTATTTTATGGTGAAGATGAATAGCATATAGTGAGATAATAATGGACTGCTAATTTTTATTAAGGAGATGATAAAGTGAACTTATTAATAATATCTGCACTTTGTGGTATAGCAGCTCTACTAGGAAATATTTTTATTATAAAAGGAATTGTTAAAAAAGATCCAGGGGACAATGAAATGCAGGAAATAGCTGGACATATTGAAGAGGGAGCTATGGCTTTTTTAAAGAGAGAGTATAGGTATTTAGCTGTTTTTATAGTAGTAGTTGGCCTTACTATAGCAATATTTCTTAAAGTGCAAACTGCAGTAGCATTTTTAATAGGTGCAGTATTCTCTATTTTAGCGGGTTATGTTGGCATGAGAGTTGCAGTAAAAGCTAATGTTAGAACAGCACAAGCAGCAAAAACAGGAATTAAAGAGGCCTTGTCTGTAGCTTTTTCAGGTGGAACAGTTATGGGTTTATCTGTTGTTGGACTAGGACTTTTTGGATTAGGATTACTTACAATTATTTTTGATTTAAATACAGAATATATAACAGGTTTTGGACTTGGAGCTTCCTCAATAGCTTTATTTGCAAGAGTAGGGGGAGGTATTTATACTAAGGCTGCTGATGTTGGAGCTGACTTAGTGGGAAAAGTTGAAGCTGGTATACCGGAAGATGACCCAAGAAATCCTGCTGTTATAGCTGATAATGTAGGAGATAATGTAGGGGATGTTGCTGGTATGGGAGCAGATCTTTTTGAATCATATGTAGGTTCTATAATATCTGCAATTACCTTAGGGTCACTATTAACTAGTGTATCAGGAAGAGATGGAGCAATATATCCTATGATATTATCAGGACTTGGAATTATAGCTTCTATTATAGGAATATTATTTGTTAAAAATATAAAGGGTAACAACCCTCAAAAAATATTAAATACAGGTAGTACAATATCAGGAATACTAGTGGTGATATTTGGAGCAATAGCTTGTTATTCTATGTTTAACTCACTAAAACTATTTATTCCAGTAATAGCTGGATTGGCTGTTGGAATGATAATAGGTAAGATAACTGAAGTTTATACATCCTCAGATTATAAATCAGTAAAACTTATTGCTGATGAATCAGAAACAGGAGCAGCAACTAACATTATTTCAGGATTATCAGTAGGAATGAAATCAACAGTTATCCCAATAATATTAATTGCAATTGGAATTTTAGTAGCTTACTTTGGTGTAGGAGGTGCTTCAGATGCTAAAGTAGGACTTTATGGTATTGCCCTTTCAGCAGTAGGTATGCTATCAACAACAGCTATTACAGTAGCAGTTGATGCATATGGACCAATTTCTGATAACGCTGGAGGAATTGCTGAAATGGCAAATCTAGATCCAGAAGTAAGAGATATTACTGATAAATTGGACTCTGTAGGGAATACAACAGCAGCCATAGGCAAGGGCTTTGCTATTGGCTCAGCAGCACTTACAGCCTTAGCTCTATTTGCATCCTATGCTCAGGCTGTTAATTTAGAAAAAATTAATCTTTTAGAACCAACAACATTGGTAGGAGTATTTATTGGTGGAATGTTACCTTTCTTATTTGGAGCATTAACAATGTCTTCTGTAGGAAAAGCAGCAACTCAAATGGTTGAAGAAGTAAGAAGACAGTTTAAGGAAAAGAGAGGAATATTAGAAGGAACAGAAAAGCCAGATTATTCAAGATGTGTTGAGATATCAACTCAAGCTGCATTAAAAGAAATGGTTTTACCTGGAATATTAGCAATAGTAATTCCAATAGGTGTTGGTCTCCTTCTTGGAGCAGAAGCATTAGCTGGGCTTATTGCTGGGGGAGTAGTTACAGGTGTTCTAATGGCTATTATGATGTCAAATGCAGGTGGGGCTTGGGATAATGCAAAGAAATATATAGAAGGCGGAGCTCATGGAGGTAAGGGAAGTGAAGCTCATAAAGCAGGTGTAGTGGGAGATACAGTTGGAGATCCATTTAAGGATACATCAGGTCCATCTATGAATATATTAATTAAGCTTATGACAATAGTTTCATTAGTATTTGCACCACTTATCCTTAAGTACGGAGGAATACTTCTTAATTTAATCAAATAATTATATTGGTAAAAAACAAAAAAGATAATAAGGATGTGGTAATTAAACTTACATCCTTATTACCTTTTTTACTTTA
This sequence comes from Clostridium sp., assembly GCF_018372875.1. Taxonomy (GTDB): domain Bacteria; phylum Bacillota; class Clostridia; order Clostridiales; family Clostridiaceae; genus Clostridium. The sequence goes on from NZ_JAHAIF010000046.1 coordinate 12,429, forward strand.
AACTAGTGTTTTGGTCTATATTTCTTTCTTAATGCTACTACTCCACCTAATGAAGTCATCGATGCTATTAAAAGCCCTGCAATGTTTGAAGGGTCTCCAGTTTTAACTGGTTCAGATGGTTTAATTTCAGGTGTAGTAGGAGTTTCTGGAGCTTCTGGCATCTCTGGTGTTGGAGGGGGAGTTAACCCTTTAATATTTAATGTTTGAGTTAATACTATTGGAGCTTCATCCCCATAAGTTACTTTAACATTATAAGTTATAACCCTATCTTCATAGCTAGGTTTTATAGCTAAGTTCCATCCGTCTCCAGCACCATAACCTGGAGCTACTGTTATAAAGTGATTTGGAGAATCTTCTTCAGCTTCACCTTCTTCACCCATAACTGGAAGTGGTAATAAAGTTAAGTCATCCTTAAATTCTTCTGGAATTTCTAAGTCAACATGAACATTTGGTTCATTATTAAAATCAGGATCTTCTTCGCTATTATTATTTATTGTTACATCAACTTTATATGGGTTATATTCATTATCTTCATTTGGATTAATAGATACATTTTCTCCACCGGCTAAAGAAGCTGTAATATTACGTTCAGCATTAGCCTTTATAGTAACATTTTGTCTTACAGTCTTAGTCTCTGTAGAATCAGAATTAACAATTACATTAAAGTAAGCATTTATGTCATCATAATAGTTGCCTTCAGCCACTTTTAATTGGATGTCTGAATTAGCACTTTGATCAGGTGCTAAAGTTCCTATATTATGTGTAGCATCCCCTACAATAGATAATAAATCTCTATATTCTTCTGGAATTTCAATGGTTGAAGTAACATCATTTAATGAAATATCACCACTATTTTTTACAGTTGCAGTAGTCTCGTAAGTTGGATAAGTTCCATCTTCATTTGCTGCTATAGTATCGTTATTTAAAACAGATACAGATATATCACTACTAATTTGAGTATTTAGAGAAGATACTCCATAGCTACTATCAATAGTTTTTGATTCTCCAGGAGCAAGAGTTATATCTTCCCAAAACATAATTACGCAACTATCTCCATTTGATAAATCTTCATCCACATTATCGTCCCAATTATATCCAGCTGTAAATGAACCCCAATTAGTAAATTGAACTTTATTAGGTTTAGAGCTATTGGAAAAATTATATTTAGATACAATAGTAGGATTTTCTAGATTGTCATAAGCAAACCAATAGTTTGGCACTTGGTTTCCATTAAGTTCTTTTTGCGTACTAAACCCTCCTATGCCAGGTACATTAAATGGAGCGTGGTCATTAGAACCAAGCATAGTATCTAACATTGTTTGAAAAGAGAAAGTTTTTGATTCAGAACTATTATTAACAAAAGTATATTTCATAGAAATAGAATCAGTGTAGGATGAATTAAGACCTTTTTCTAGGCTTAATTCACGTAATACTTTAATTCCATTAGTAGAGTTATAAGTTGATTTTACATGATTTTCTTCAAAAGAGGTATCGCTCCAGCTGCTATCAAATGCTTCCATTGATTTGCTTCCGAATTTTAGAACCTCAGAATTTGTATATCCAAATAATAAATCTTTATTATTATCATTTGAATTTACTGGGTCTCCACCAGTTGTAGTAATTGCAAACTCACCATCTTCAGATAACCAAAGCTTTACGAAGTCATTAGAGATGTAGTTATTCTCATATTCAGACAATGCTGATATTGAATTAGTTTTTTTTTCAGTAGCACTTGTTGAAATAGCAGGCATTATTACTAAGGAAGTTGTAAAAGCTGCTGTAAGAATTAATGATAAAAATTTTCTTTTCATATTTATTTACCTCCCACAAAATGTAAATACAAGTATAATTATATCCATTTAATGGTGATAACATCGATGAAAAAGGTTCCGAATCGTTCACAAAAAGTTGACAATAGTTTTTAAAATGTGATTATAAATTTTTATTCATGAATAATATTTAGAAAGGAAATGTCACAAAACAAAGAATGTAGTAGAATATATGAAAGTATGTTAAAGTAGTACAATATGGTAATATAATAAATAGATTAGTTATTTTTAGAATGGGAAATATAATTAATGAAATATTATTCAAATATATAGGAGGTAATAATGGGAATAAAAGATACATTATTAGAGTTCATGCGTGAAGAAGCATATAGACCGATGGATATTCAAGAACTAGTTTCAGTTTTTGACATTAATCCTGATGAATATAGAGCATTTAAAAAGACATTAAAAACAATGGAGAAGGAAGGGCTTATTTTTAGAACTAAAAAAGATAAGTTTGCACTTCCAGAAAGATTAGGACTTATTACAGGTAAACTACAAGCTCATGCTAAAGGTTTTGGCTTCTTAATTCCAGAAATAGAAGGAGAAAAGGATGTTTTTATTCCAAGTTCTTTTATAAATGGAGCTATGAATGGAGATAGGATACTTGTACAAATTACTAGAGAAGATAAAAATGGCAAGAAGAGAGAAGGAGAAGTAATTCAAATTCTAGAAAGAGCTAATACAAAGATTATTGGTGTATATGAAGACAGCAAAAACTTTGGATTTGTAATTGCAGAAGATACAAGAATTAGCCAAGATATATTTATATCTAAAAAGGACAGAAATGGTGCTAAGGACGGAGATGTTGTAGTTGTAGAAGTTACTAAGTGGCCAGAGAAAAGAAGAAGTCCTGAAGGTGTAGTTAAAGAAGTACTTGGACAAAAGGGAGATAAGGGGTTAGATATTCTAACTATAATTAAAAAATATGGTCTTCCAGAAGAATTTCCACCTAAGGTTCAGGCTTTTGCAGCAGGTATTGACGAGGAAATACCTTTAAAAGAATATAAGAGAAGAAAAGACCTTAGGGATGTTAGAATGGTAACTATTGATGGGGAAGATGCCAAGGACTTAGACGATGCAGTTTCAATAGAAAGACTTGATAATGGAAGATATAGATTAGGGGTTCATATAGCAGACGTATCTCACTATGTTAGAGAAAAGAATCCTTTAGATAAGGAAGCTTTAAAGAGAGGTACATCAGTATACTTAATAGATAGAGTTATACCTATGCTTCCTAAGAAGCTATCTAATGGTATTTGTTCATTAAATCCTAAGGTAGACAGGTTAACACTTTCTTGTATCATGATTATAGATGGTAGTGGTAAGGTTTTAGACCATGAAATTGTTGAATCTGTAATAAGAACAAATGAAAGAATGACTTATACAGATGTAACTAAGATACTTAGGGATAATGACCCAGAGCTAAGTAAGAGATATGACTATCTTTTAGATGACTTTAAAGCAATGGAAGAGCTTTGTAATATTTTATATAAGAAGAGAACAAAAAGAGGAGCTATAGATTTTGAGTTTGAGGAATCTAAAATTATATTAAATGAATTTGGTAAGCCTATTGATATTAAGCCTTATGAGAGAGAAATAGCAAACAGAATAATAGAAGAATTTATGCTTGTTTGTAATGAAACAGTAGCTGAGCATATGTTCTGGAGCCATTTACCATTTGTTTATAGAATTCATGAGGATCCAGATGAAGAAAAGCTTGAAAAATTCAGAGAATTTATATATAACCTAGGCTATATTGTTAAATGGAATGGAGAGGTTAAACCTAGAAATCTTCAAGAAATTTTAGAAAAGGTAAAGGGGAAGAAAGAAGAAACAGTTGTAAGTACTTTACTTTTAAGAAGCATGATGAGAGCAAAATATTCTCCTGAATGTGTAGGACACTTTGGTCTTGCAGCTAAGTATTATTGCCACTTTACTTCCCCAATTAGAAGATATCCAGATTTACAAATTCATAGAATAATTAAGGAATTTATAAATGGTAAGATAGATGATGATAGAAGTAAGAAATTAACAGCTCTTGTTGATTATGCAGCAAGACAATCTAGTGAAAGAGAAAATATTGCAACAGAGGCAGAAAGAGAAGTTGACGATCTTAAGAAGGCTGAATATATGTTAGATAGAATTGGAGAAGAGTTTGAAGGTATTGTATCTTCAGTTACTTCATTTGGTATGTTTGTAGAATTGCCTAATACAATTGAAGGATTAATTCATATAACAGCTTTAGATGATGATTACTATATTTATGATGAAAATCATTTATGCTTAATGGGTGAAAGAACTAAGAAGATTTATAGATTGGGTGATTTTGTTAAGGTTAGATGTAGCAAGGTAGATATTCCAAACCGTGAAATATATTTTGATATGGTTGAAGACGAGTATGTTAGGGAAGAAATTAAGGCTAGCAAAGAATTGGCTGAAAAAATATCTGAAGTTAAGCAAGAACTTAAAGAGGAAGACGTTGAAGAAACAGATAATAATATATTATAATTTATAAAAGAAATAAAAGCTAAGTAGGTGAGAAATTTGGTAAGAAAAAAGAATAGTAATTCCTTAGCTGAAAATAGAAAAGCACGTCATGACTACTTTATTGAAGAAACTATGGAGGCAGGATTAGCTCTAGTTGGTACAGAAGTTAAATCAATTAGAGGAGGTAAGTGTAATTTAAAGGATAGCTATGCAGATATAGAGAATGGTGAAATTCTTATAAAGCAAATGCATGTAAGCCCATATGAACAAGGAAACATTTTTAATGTTGATCCTATGAGAAATAGAAAGTTATTACTTCATAAGGAAGAAATTTTTAGACTTCAAGGATTGGTTCAAAGGGATGGATATACTTTAATTCCATTGTCACTTTATTTAAAGAATGGTAGAGTTAAGGTTGCTCTTGGGGTTTGTAAAGGTAAGAAGAATTATGATAAGAGAGATTCTATGCTAGAAAAAGCTGCTAAGAGAGATATGGATAGAGCTATTAAAAATAGTGGAAGATATTAGTTAGGATAAAAAAGATAATAACTAGGTAAAAGAGAAATTGCTGGGCAATTTCTCTTTTTTACTGTCTAGGAAAATATAAAATTTCAATTAGCTATAAATCAAAGGTATTATTACATTTTTATAATTTCATTACCTTCAGCATCAGTAGATTTGATATTTATTTGCTGTTCCTTGGAGCTTTGCTTTGTTAGAACTTCATTTTAGTTATATAAAAAATAAAAATAATATTATTAATATAAATAATAAATCTTAGAAAAATTCTTTTATAATAAAAATTCTAATAAATATAACAATACATAAATATAACAATATATAAATATATAGGAATAATCCGGTCTGAGGAAAGATTTTGTGGAGCTGTGAATGATTTTATAAAATAAAAAAAATAGCTTCAAAAAATTTTTGGAAGCTATAGAGAGAAGTGTTAAATAAATTTTTATATATTTTCTATAGTGAAGTTATAAAATGGTTGGTATTCTACTGAAGTTGATTCTCCTGTGATTAAAAATAAAGCAGATGCTAAGATGTACATGAGAATTAAAACTAGAAGAACAGTTCGTAAGGTTAATCTTTTTTCTTTTATTACCGATAACACATCGCTGATCCAAATCTCCATAAATTTTTCTCCTTTGTTTAATAAGTTCAGTAGTAGTATTCTCTTTTATTTATAGAATTATTTTCAAAAAAGCATATTTATACGTGGCAATTATTTCAGAGGACCGTCACATTGACAGTGAATTTTTTATATTATATAATGAATTCACTGAAGAAATTAAAAACTAAATATTAAAATTTGTTTTGAAAGTTCTTCTTATCAACATGGGGGCGTTTTGGCTTCGACGGGGGTAAGATGGGTTTGATAAGCGAGCCGAGGTAAGCATGTTCCCTCGTTAATCAAGTATGCATTAAAGATAAACGCAGAAGATAATTTTGCATTAGCAGCTTAATATAGCCGCTCATCAGTCCAGGATGCCTACGTCTTGGGTAGCTGGTGTCATAAAGTAGGAAACGAAGTCTAGCAAAGCTTTGAGCTAGAGGGGTATTTATGAAGCTAGGGAGTGAGAAGTTTGTTTGTGAGCTAACTCATGACCGAAATTTTAATCACAAACTACGCTCGTAGAAAGTCAGGCTGGTCTGCTTTCGGACAGGGGTTCGATTCGTAAAAGAGTCGCCTTATGTGGTAACACATAAGTGAAAACTTGGCTTTATCGGTGAAACCGTAACATGTGACGATGACGGCAATACCGAGAGGTATGTGAAGAAATTCAACAGCCTTGTATCGACTTATAGGTTCCTAAAGTTTAAAGCTATGGAATACTAGGATAGAAGATTAAAACTATAAAATGCTTCTATAATACGCCAAGAGGCAAGAAAAACTTGTCTAAGATATAGTCAGGGCTATATGAAAATATGGATGCTGCCGACCCCTCGCCTCCACCATGAAATCCACGACAGTAATGTCGTGGATTTTTATTTTTTATAAATTAATTATTATGATAAAGGTATAGTATTTAAATATTATAAATGTCAGTTAGAGGTTTAGTATATGGGAAAATAACCATATATTTAAAAAAGTTGTAATATATTATAGAATATAAATAGAATGAAATTACTTAAAATACAATTAAGACAAATAAAAGAGGGGATGCAGTATGTTTTTATCTAAATTAAAAATATGGAATTTTAGAAAATATGGAACAAAAGAAAATGAAGATGCAGGAATCGAAGTAGTATTTAATGATAGATTAAATCTAATTGTTGGTGAGAATGATAGTGGGAAAACTGCTATTATAGATGCAATAAAATTAGTTCTAGGCACTCAAAGTTATGATAATGTTAAGTTAGAAGAAAATGATTTTTATAGAGGAAAAGATGGTAGAAGAACTAATTATTTGAAAATAGAGTGTACATTTGAAAACTTATCTGATATAGAGGCTGGAAGGTTTTTAGAATGGATATATATAGATGAAGAAGGAAACGCTAAATTAGAGGTAAGATTAACAGCAAGAATAAAGGATAATAAGATAACACTAAGAAAAACAGGCGGTAAAGAAGATTTAGATGTTAACTTTGAAGCATCAGAAAATTTGAGAGTTACATATTTAAAGCCTTTAAGAGATGCAGAGCATGAATTAAATCCAGGCTATAGATCTAGGTTTGCACAAGTATTGAAAAGTCATCCTATATTTAAAAATAATGGTAATACACATAAAATAGAAGAAATTATGAAAGGTGCAAATAAAAACATTGAGGAATATTTTAAAGGAAGTATATCTCAAGATAACAATCATGATAATACGGATAGTGATTCAAAAGAGGAAACTAATGTAGAACTTGATTATGAAGGTGATCCATCAAGCATTATAAGTTCAATTTCAAATACATTAAGTAAATTCTTGGGAAATGATAAAGATAAATATGAAGTAAATATTAATATATCTGAAATGGAATTAAGTAAAATATTATCTAGACTTATGTTAAAAATAGATGAAGATAAGGTAGGGCTAGGAACTCTAAATCAATTATATATGGCAATGGAGTTGCTGTTATTAGATATAAAAGAAAAGAATAATGAATTTGGACTAGCTTTGATTGAAGAAATTGAAGCACACATACATCCACAAGCACAGTTAAGAATAATAAAATATTTAGAAGAAAATATTAAATCACAAACTATACTTACAACACACAGTATAACATTAGCATCAATAGCTAATTTAAATAGCTTAATTCTTTGTAGGAATAATAATGCATATTCATTAAATAATAAATATACCCGTTTATCTTCAGGGGATTATGAATTCTTAGAAAGATTTTTAGATTCTACAAAAGCAAATTTATTCTTTGCAAAGGGTGTAATTATGGTTGAAGGTGATGCAGAGAATATATTGATACCAACTATTGCCCAAATTATAGAAAAGCCATTATATATGTATGGTGTTTCCATTGTTAATGTGGGAAATGTAGCTTTTTTAAGATACTCAAATATATTTATTTCAAAGGAAGGGGATAAGACAATAGGAATACCAACTTCAATTGTCACTGATCTAGATGTAAGACCTATTCAGTACTATCAAGATTATGATAATGATAGTAAATTTAAAGGATATAAAATATATAAAATAAATGGTTTTGATGAATATTTTATAAATGAGGATGACTCAAAACAAAGAGTAAAAGAAATTTTAGGTAAAGAAGAATCACAGAGGTTTAAAAAGGGTGAGTATCAGGCTCAAATTGAAGTTATTGACAATAATTATGAAAAGTTTAAAGAAGTTGTAAGTGCAAAAAAAGAAGAAAAATACAATTTTAAAGATATAAAAGTATTTACAAACAACTGGACTATGGAATTTGATTTAGCATTAAGCTGTATAAGAGAATATGTATATGCAGCGATTTTAATAGCAAAAGATATAAAATCAGATGAAGGTATTGTCGATATTATTGATATAGATAAATATATTGGTAAGGCTAAAGAAGAAATAGATCAATCTATTAAAGAGGGTAAAGATGATATGGATATAGCATATAACATATATAATCCACTACTAAAGGGAAATGCATCTAAAGCTGTCTGTGCTCAGTATTTATCTAAGATTTTATTGAATAAATCAAATGAGGATAAAGATTTAGTTGTTAATATTCTTGAAGATAAATATTTAAAGTATATATTAGATTCTATATATCATGTAACTAATAGTAAAAGTGAGGTTGCAGAGTAATGAGTAGAATAATTGATAAGATTGAAGTTACAGAAGCAGACATAAGATATGCAGAGGAGGTGCTTTTTGGTAAAACTAATGTTTTTGATGAGAAAGATAGAATTCCAATAATAGAAGATTTCAATAAATCATTTGATGTAAATGCATGCCCAGGAAGTGGAAAAACTACAGTTTTGCTGGCTAAATTAATTATATTATCTAGAAAAATGCCATTAAAATATGGACAAGGGATATGTGTATTAACTCACACTAATGTAGCAATAGACGAAATTAAAAGTAAGCTAGGTGATAAGAGTGATATTTTGTTTAAATATCCTAACTATTTTGGAACTTTTCAAAACTTTGTAGATAAATATTTAGCCACACCTTATTTTAAGAGAAAATATAATGATAATATTAAAATTATCGATAACGATAAATATTATGATCATATAAGAAATTTATCAAGAAATAAATATCCCAATATAGATTATTCGATACAAAAAAGTATAGAGAAAGGCTATTACACTGATGAATCTTATGAGAATAATTTTGTTGCATTTATAGATAGTAAACATTTTGATATAGATAGTGAAGAAATAAGAGGAAATAATAATACTATATTGACTAATTGGAAGTTCTATGAAGAGCTCAAAGATGTAATGATAAATAAGACTTTGGATAAAGGTATTTTAAGATATGAAGATGCATATTTTCTAGCGAGAGTGTACTTGAAAAAGTTTCCTCAATTACAAAACTATTTCTCAAACAGATTTAGATATGTCTTTATAGATGAAATGCAAGATGTGGATGAAATTCAAATAAAAGTTTTAGATAAAATTTTTAATAATGAGGTTATTATTCAAAGATTTGGAGATATAAATCAAGGTATAAATAACTTTAATAGTAATTCGAATATATGGATATTTAACGAGGATATTAGACCTATAAATTCTAGTAAAAGATATGGAAATGGAGTAATTAAGTTTTTAGAACCATTAAGAGTTAAAAAATTTGGTAGTATGATAGGTAATGATACAATTAATACCCTAAACCCTCATATAATAATATTTGACAACGATACAATACATAATGTGGTACCTAAATATTTAGATATTTTAAAAGAGTATAATATTAAGGAAGATAAAAACAAAAATATAAAAATAATAGGTAAAATAGCGACTCCAGTTAGTGAACAATATAAATCAATATCATCGTATGTAAAAGGATATAATACAAAAGGAAATAAAAAGGTATCTTTAAATAAAAAAATTATTAAGAAATTAAATGAAATAAATAGCCCTAAAGAGTTTTATGAGTATTTAATATCTGTAGTTTTATTAGCAGTAGACAAGAATAAGAAAAAAATTAGTAAAGATGAATTAATAAGATTATTGGAAGATAAATATATGAACGAATTTATAACATATCGCTCTAATATAGTATATTGGATTAAAAATTTTAGTATTAATACAGATAGTGTATTAGTAGATATATTAACAAAAACTAAAGAGTTATTTGAGAGTGTTAAAGAATTAAATTATAATGGCGATATTTTAAAAAATAAGATTACTATAAATACTGGAGAAGAAGCGATAACTTTAGAAAAACCGGAAATAAATGAAGAATTTATAAAAGTTGAAAATATTAATACTATTAGTGGAACTAAAGGAGAAACACATAAAGCAACATTATATTTAGAAAGTAAATTAATATTCAATAGTGGAAAAGATATTAGTGATATTAGTAGGATTTTAGATTATATGGTAAATAAAAAAGATAAAGTAAAAGATGAAGATAAAGAGGCATTAATGAATGCTTATGTTGCTATGAGTAGAGCGGAAAAATTAACTTGCATAGCTATTCAATATAATACAATAAAGGGAAGAATAAAAGAGTTTAAAGAGTATGGCTATGAGTTAGTAGGATGTGATGATAAATTTCAAAGGCTAATTGATGAAGAGGTTAATAAATATTAAATACAGTATTAATTAAATTATTTATATAATTAGGAGTGGTGTATTTTAAAGGTCATGTATCGCCTCCACCATAGAAAAAGGGGCTGTATCAAAATAAATTTGATACAATCCGATAAAAAGAAAGAAGAGAATTCATGAATTTGAATTCTCTTCTTTTCGTATAATATTAATAT
>NZ_JAHAIF010000108.1 GCF_018372875.1 Clostridium sp.
CCAAATTTCTAAACAAATTAGAAAAGACATAGTAGAAATGTTAACAGAATCAGCATCAGGTCATCCAGGTGGATCACTTTCAGCGGCAGACATAGTTACTACACTATTTTTTAATGAATTAAATATTAATCCTGAAAATCCAAAGGATGAAAATAGGGATAGATTTGTTTTATCAAAAGGTCATGCAGCTCCAGTACTATATAGTGCATTAGCAAGAAGAGGATTCTTTGATCCTAAAGAGTTAATGACATTAAGAAAGATTGGTTCAGATTTACAAGGGCATCCTAACATGAATGATCTACCAGGAATAGATATGTCAACTGGTTCGTTAGGTCAAGGTATTTCAGCAGCAGTAGGAATGGCTTTAGCAGGTAAGGTAGATAAAAAAGACTACAGAGTATATGCATTACTTGGAGATGGAGAATTAGAAGAAGGTCAAGTATGGGAAGCTAGTATGTGTGCAGCTCATTATAACTTAGACAATTTAACTATATTTATAGATTTTAATGGATTACAAATAGATGGAGATATAACTAAGGTTATGAGTCCATGTCCAATAGATAAGAAGTTTGAAGCCTTTGGTTGGAACGTATTAGTTATAGACGGACATAACTATGATGAAATTTTAGGTGCTATAGAAAAAGCAAAAAACCATAAAGGTGAGCCAACAGCAATAATTTGTAATACAGTTAAAGGAAAGGGAGTTTCATTTATGGAAAATGAGGCTTCATGGCATGGAACAGCTCCAAGCAAGGAACAATGTGAAGTAGCAGTTAAGGAATTAGGAGGAGAAATATAATGAGTAAGAAGATTGCAACTAGAGAAGCTTATGGTAAAGCATTAGCAGCATTAGCTAATACAAATGAGAATGTAGTAGTATTAGATGCAGACCTTTCAAAGTCAACAAAGACTGCAGATTTTAAGGCAGTAGCTCCTGAAAAATTCTTTAACATGGGAATAGCAGAAGGAAACATGATGGGTGTTGCAGCAGGACTTTCAACTTGTGGTAAGGTACCTTTTGTAAGTACTTTTGCAATGTTTGCAGCAGGAAGAGCTTTTGAACAAATAAGAAACTCAATATGTTATCCTAAATTAAA
>NZ_JAHAIF010000047.1 GCF_018372875.1 Clostridium sp.
TGGATATTTATGTATATTGGGAGATGCTTTTGCATCTCCTTTTATTTTTATCTAGTTTTTATTACTATCTCTGCCTACTAAAATTATACTCTAACTATTTTTCTACACTTTCTATTATTTTCTTAGCACCTTTAATGAATTTACTTCTAGGTAACATTATTATTCTTCCACACCCAGTACACTTTATTTTTATATCAGCACCTAATCTTATAACTTCAAAATTATAGTTTCCACAAGGATGCTGCTTTTTCATTTCTACTATATCTCCAAGATCAAATGTTTCTATCATTATTTATCTCCTTCCTTATTTACTAATTGCGTTTTTGGATATGGTATTTCTATACCTTCTTCATCTAATACCTTTTTTACTCTCTTCCTTAGTTCCCTTTCAGCTTCCCATTGCTTTAATGGTTTTGTCTTTCCTATTATTCTTATTGTGACACTTGATGCATTAAGAGAATTCACACCTAAAACTTCTATTGGCTCTACTATATTTTCATTTTCATTTTTATACTTATTACATACATTTGATATAACTTTTATAGCATTATCTATATCTTCTTCATAAGAAATATCTACATCAACAATAAATCTAATATTACCTCTAGAGTGATTGGTAACTTGATTTATAGTACCATTAGGTATCAAATGAACATCTCCAGAGAAATCTCTAATAACAGTAGTTCTTATTCCTATAGTTTCTACAATTCCTGAAAAAGTTCCTATAGTAACATGATCCCCAACTCCATATTGATCCTCAAATAATATAAAGAATCCATTAATTATATCCTTAACTAAACTCTGTGCTCCAAAACCAAGTGCAAATCCTCCAACACTTGCCATAGCTACAGATATACCATTAAATGCATCTGATAGTATTAGAGCTGCTCCTATAAAATAAGTCATATATTTTAATACACTTTTTAAAACTTCACCTATAGTTTTTGCTTTTTGATTATCCATAGAAAACCGTGCATTACTTTCGATTTGTCTTTTCACAAACTTATTAATTAACCTATTTCCTATTTTTATAGTTATATACATTAATATAATAATAACAACTATCCTAATACCTTTATTAACTATATTTTCAATATCTCTCATATCGATAGATATTCCTTTTCCAATATCTAAACTTCCATCTCCAAAATTTAATTTAAAAAGCATCGAAAACATCTAAACAACTCCTTATTTCATAAGTTTAAATCCATCCTTATCTCTTATATAAATATTTTTATAATTTACTAATTCTCTTTCTATTATATTCTTTAATATTTCTTCACTTTCAATTCTTGTACACATTCCACAACTTTGTGTTATTGATGTTGGTGTTGGCATTACTCTAAACTCAATATTTTCATTAGTAAGATTTCTTTCTGCCTCCATTACATCATGGGTATTTTTGTATACTATAATATAATATTTCATATTTACCTCCACTATAATCTATCTTTAATTAATATTATATATATTTTTTATAATTTATAAAGTTTAGTATAATATTTATTAGTTATTTATTTTATATCATTATATAATATAAAAATTACTAAATTTATTTTAGAAGGTGATTTATATGGAAGTTTACTTAGACAATGCAAGCACATCTTTTCCAAAACCTAAAATTATGGCAGATGCAATGTATGATTATATAATTAATGTTGGTGGTAATTCTGGTAGAGGTAACTACTCGAATTCTTATGAATCTAATAAGTTAATACTTCTTACTAGAGAAAAAATAGCGAATTTTTTCAATTATAATAAAAGTGAGAATGTAATTTTCACTAATAACATTACTTCTTCTTTAAATGTTCTAATTAAGGGTATGTTAAAACAAAATGACCATGTTATTTCAACAACTTTAGAACATAACTCTGTATTAAGACCATTATTTGAATGTTCTAATTCACTTAATATTAATATTGATTTAGTTAATTCTTCAAAAGATGGGTTTATAAATCCTATTGATATAAAAAATAAAATCAATAAGAATACTAAACTAGTAATAATTTCTCATGCTTCTAACGTTATTGGATCTATTCAAAATATTAAAGAAATCGGAGCTATATGCAAGAAAAATAATGTATTTTTCATAATAGATACAGCTCAAACTGCAGGAATGGTAAAAGTAGATATGCATCAATGCAATGCTAATGCTATTGCATTTACTGGGCATAAGAGCTTGTTAGGGCCACAAGGAATTGGAGGATTTATTATTGACGACTTATTAAATGATGAGTGTACTTCAACCTTTAGTGGAGGAACAGGAAGCTTGTCTCATTCTCTTACTCAACCAAACTTTTTACCTGATAAATTTGAATGTGGAACGTTAAATTCACCAGGAATAGTAGGATTATCAAATTCAATTGATTTTATAAATAAGGAAGGTCTTGAAACTATCTATTCTAAAACATCTTATCTAAGATCAAAACTTTATGAAGGTATGCTTAATATTGATGGTATAAAATTATACGGAAATACTAATTTTTCTAAATACACAACTTGTATATCTTTTAATTATAAGAATTTTGATCCTGCTGAAGTTTCATATTTCTTAGAATACAATGGTATAAAAACTCGTTCAGGACTTCATTGTGCTCCTCTAGCTCATAAATCCATTGGATCTTACCCTGGTGGCACTATAAGATTTAGTCTTGGTTATTTCAACACAGAAAAAGAAATTGATTATACATTATCTATACTAAACAATATAAATATTTAACACATGTATATTGAACCTCCTCTTTGGAAATAATTCCAATAAAGGAGGTTTTTTATGAATACTGATTTTTATATAGATTCATTGTCTCCAAATTCATATGAAAATATTAGAGACTATTTATATAATGAGCTTAAGCCCATAATAAAGGATAAAAGACCTATAATCTTTTTATGTATAGGAACTGATAGATCCACTGGTGATTCACTAGGGCCGCTTATAGGATATAAACTTCAATTTTTAAAAAGAAAAAATTTTTATATATATGGAACTTTGGAGAATCCTGTTCACTCAAAAAACATTGAAATAATTCTCCAACGAATCCAAGAAAACTTTAAGGATCCCTTTATAATAGCTGTAGATGCATGTTTAGGAAGTTTTCAAAATGTAGGTAAAGTAATTATAAAGAAAGAGCCTCTACTTCCTGGCTCTGCTCTAAATAAAAATCTACCATCTGTTGGTAACATGAGTATAACTGGTATAGTAAACATATCAGGTAACTTTGAATTTATGGTTTTACAAAATACTAGACTTTATACAGTTATGGCACTTGCTGATTCTATATCAAATGGGATATATCACTTTATCCTAAAAAGTGTAGGTGGTAAAAAATCAAATGACTTACTAACGAAAAATGTGTCAAAATAAAAGGACGAGTAAACCTCGTCCAATTTTATTTCTTTTTAGTACTATATTTATTGATAGCTTCATTTAAAACACATATTTCTTCCTCTGATAAATCATATCTTGATATCCCTTTATCAATTGGTTTTGCATATGCAGTACTTTCATTTCTTCCATATATTCCTGTCAGTATTATTCCATCATTATTGTCATCTAATATTGCAACAGAAAAGCTCAAATCGCTTCCTACATCTTCAAATGCCTTATATCTCATTATAGCAACCTTTTGAACGCAATCCTTCATTCTTGTAAGAATAAATTCACACTTTTCTAAGGCTGCTTTAGAATTACTATTTGCGCTTTCGATTTTATCTAATTGAGATATTATTAATTCTTCTAAATTTTTATTATTAGTCCCTCTCATAAGCTTTCTATACTTATTTTCAAGCTTACCTAATGACTTAAATAATATAATTACTAATATAAATAATAGTAAAATTATTATCCCCATTCCACCTATTATATAAGGTATAAATTCATTTATACTACTTATTAAACTTTCCACTCCATGTCATCCTTTCAGTATAATGTTTCACGTGAAACATTATAAGTTAATAATATCTAAAATTCTTTCTAAATCTTCTTGTGAATAATATTCTATTTCTATCTTACCTTTATTTTTTTTACTACTCAAATTAACTTTCGTTCCAAAATAATTCTGCAACCTATCTCTAATATCCTTATAATAAGGATTTAATTGTTCATTCTTCTTATTTTTCTCTGATTTTAAAGAAGCGTTTCTAATAAGTTTTTCAAGTTCTCTAACAGATAACTTCTCATCGATAACTTTTTGAGAATAAATATATTGTAATTCACTATCTTCTAACGATAACAACGCTCTTCCATGACCTTCACTTATAATTCCATCAATAACATATTGTTGCACTCTACTATCTAGGTTAATTAATCTTATTGTATTAGTAATAGCCGTTCTTGACTTACCAATTCTTTTACTTAATTCTTCTTGAGTTAAGTTAAAATCTGATAATAATTTTTTATAAGCTAAAGCTTCTTCTATTGGATTTAAGTCTTGTCTTTGAATATTTTCAATTAAAGAAATTTCTAATACCTGCTTTTCAGTTAAATCCATTACTATAGCCGGAACTTCCTTAAGCCCAACCATCTTAGCAGCTCTCCATCTTCTTTCACCTGCTACTATTATATACCCGCCATCATTTTCTTTTAAAATTAAGGGTTGTATAATTCCATGGTTTTTAATAGATTCAGCTAATTCTGCTATCTTTTCATTATCGAAAGACTTTCTGGGTTGATCTATATTACTCTTGATCTTATTTAATGAAATCATTAACTTTCCTTCATTACCTTCATTAATCTCATCTGGTATAAGAGCTCCTAACCCCTTACCTAAAGCAAACTTTTTGTTCATTTACACCACCCTATTACTTTTGCCTTTCTAAAAACTCTTTTGTAAAATTTAAATATGATTCTGCACCTTTACACTTTTCATCATATAACATTATTGGTAGTCCAAAACTAGGCGCTTCAGCTAATCTAATATTTCTAGGAATAGTAATATTAAAAACTTTTTCTCCAAAATACTTTTCTACTTCTTTATAAACTTCATTACTTAAATTAGTTCTAAAATCAAACATAGTCATTAATACACCTTCAATTGTAAGATTTTTATTTAGTGACTTCTTAACTAGTTGAATTGTATTAATAAGTTGGCCTACGCCCTCTAATGCGTAGAATTCACATTGAATAGGAATTAAAACTGAGTTACTTGCAGTCAATGCATTTATAGTTAATATTCCTAATGAAGGAGGACAATCAATAAATATAAAATCATAGTTATCTTTTACTTCTGATATCTTATCTATTAGTATCTTTTCCCTATAATTTCTTTCAATCATCTCAACTTCTGCTCCTGCCAATTCCATAGTAGAAGGAGCTATATGTAAATTTTGAACTAAATCACTCTTTAAAATAACATCTTTTAGAGATGTATCAGATGTCAATACATCATACATAGATAACTCAAGGCTTCTTTTATCTAACCCTAGCCCACTTGTAGTATTACCTTGGGGATCTATATCTATGGTTAAAACTTTATAACCTTCCATAGCTAAATATGCACATAGATTAATGTTTGTCGTTGTTTTTCCTACTCCACCTTTTTGATTAAAAATACATATTACCTTCATATAAAGCTCTAATCTATAGAGCCTACACCCCCTTTCATAATATTATTATATATTTAATTATGTAATATTAAAAGAAATTTTATATAAAAAAGAACTCCTATCAAAAAAATAAGAGTTCTTTTATTAAAATATTTACTTTTTTCCTTTTGGTATATTTACAGTTATTTGAATATACTCTTCACTTTCATTAAACTTATACTTTGCTGGAATGTTAAATTTATCAAAAACTTGTTTTATAGTATTTACATATAACTTAGCAGGAAAAACTGCTTTAACATTCTTATTTTTAGAATTTAAAGACTTACCAGCTAACTTAAGTAGTTCTTTATTAATTAATTCCTCTGTTTTCTTTACATTTAGTCCATTTTTTATAACTTTTTCAATTATTTTTAATTGTAACTTCTCATCAGTAACACTTAATAATGCTCTTGCATGTCTTTCTGTTAACGAATTTTCAAGACATAAACATCTAACTTGTGATGATAACTTTAATAATCTTAATTTATTAGCCACAGTTGATTGCTTTTTTCCCATTTTGGAAGCAATTTCTTCTTGTGTGAAATTATGATCCTTCATTAAATTATAATACGCTTCTGCTTCTTCAATATAATTTAAATCTTCTCTTTGTAAATTTTCTAATAAAGCAATTTGCGCTGACTGCGTATCTGTTATATCTATTAATGTACAAGGAACCTCTCCTAAACTCGCTAACTTAGCTGCTCTTAATCTTCTTTCCCCAGCTACTAATTCATATATATCCCCGCGTCTTCTAACTGTTAGAGGCTGTATTATTCCATGTTCCTTTATAGATTGGGATAATTCTATTAATGCTACCTCATCAAAAAACCTTCTTGGCTGATATGTATTAGGAATTATATCATTAACATTTATCTTTAATATTTCTTTGCTCATAAATTCAACACATCCTTAAACTTAAATACTTTTTGTCTATTTATATCTTTCTATATATATGAATTTTTTCCTTCTTTTTACATTTATTTTTTGTAAGACAAATTTTTATTAAATAATTCATATAACATCATTTTATTTAAGAGGCTTCTTTGTTACCATCCCTGCCTTCCTAGGAAACGACATAGGACACTCTTTTACTTTATTAACTACTACAATATTATGTTTTAATTCTGTGTCTTCAATGTCTACTTTTATCACATCTTGTAACCTACCACCTAGGGTTCCAATAGCATTTCTGCTTTGATTTAACTCCTCATCAACTAAAGGTCCTTTTAAAGCTACGAAACTACCTCCTACTTTTACAAAAGGAAGGCAAAATTCTGATAAAACTGTCATATTCGCAACAGCTCTTGAAGTTGCTATATCGAACTTTTCTCTCAAATTCTTATTTTTCCCACCATCTTCGGCTCTAGAATGTATTGTTATTACATTTGTTAATCCTAATTCCTTAATCACTACATTAAGAAAATTAATTCTTTTATTTAATGAATCTAGTAACGTTATCTCTTTATTTTCATCCATTATAGCAATTGGTAATCCAGGAAACCCTGCTCCTGTTCCTACATCAATTATAGTCTTAGCACTTTTTATCTCTTTACTCTTGAATATCTTTATACAGTCAATGAAATGTTTTTTTATAAATTCTTCATCATCTAATATTGCTGTTAGATTAACTTTTTCATTCCATTCCTGTACTAATCTCATATATTTTATAAACTTGTTATATTTATCTTCATTAAAAGTCATTCCAACGTCTTGTGACGCTCTTTCCATTAATTCATAAAAACTCATTTTTACCTCCTGAGTTTATTTTTTTTCTTTATTATAATGATGTTCTAGATATATTAATAAAACTGATATATCTGCTGGAGATACTCCAGATATTCTAGAAGCTTGCCCAATACTTATCGGTCTTATATTATTTAGTTTTTGCATTGCTTCTACTCTTAATCCTCTAACATTATTATAATCTATATTTAGTGGTAATATCTTCTTTTCAAACTTACTAAATTGTTTTACTTGCTCTAATTGGCTATTAATATAACCTTCATACTTTGCGATAATATTAATCTGTTCCCCTATTTCATCTCTTAATTCAGGTCTATCTGGATCTAATTGTTTAAGCGAAAAATAATCTAATTCTGTTCGCTTTATTAATTCATAGAAAGATATAGGCTTTCTTAATTCTGCCGAATTTAAAGAATTTAAAAATTCATTTACTTCTCTTTTATTAGTAATCTTTAATTCTTTAATTCTGTTAATCTCATTTTCTATAATTCTTTGCTTTTGTCTAAATCTATTAATTCTTTCATCAGTAACTAAACCTATCTTGTAACCTTTTTCAGTTAATCTAAAGTCAGCATTATCTTGTCTTAGTAAAAGCCTATATTCAGCTCTAGAAGTCATCATTCTATATGGCTCGTTAGTTCCTTTTGTAACTAAATCATCAATTAAAACACCTATATAGGCATCAGATCTTGTTAATATAAAAGGCTCTTCACCTTTTATCTTTAATGCTGCATTTATACCAGCAACTAATCCTTGCGCAGCAGCTTCTTCATATCCAGAGCTACCATTTAACTGACCAGCTCCATATAATCCTTGAACATTCTTAAATTCTAAAGTTGGCTTTAACTGCGTAGGATCTATTGAATCATACTCAATAGCATATGCTGTTCTCATTATCTCTACATTTTCTAGGCCTGGTATAGTTTTTAGCATCATTACTTGAATATCTTCAGGTAATGATGAACTCATACCACCAACATACATCTCTAAAGTATCCTCACCTTCTGGTTCAATAAATATTTGATGTTGTTTTTTATCAGGAAATCTCATTACTTTATCTTCAATTGAAGGGCAATATCTAGGTCCTACACCTTCAATACTTCCATTATACATAGGAGACCTAGAAATATTTTCATTTATAATTCTATGAGTTTCCTCATTAGTATAAGTAAGATAACAAGAAATTTGTTCTCTATCAACATTATCATTCATAAATGAAAATGGTACTATTTTTTTATCCCCTCCCTGTTCTATCATCTTAGAAAAGTCAACTGAACGTCTATTTATTCTTGCTGGTGTTCCAGTTTTGAATCTTCTTAAACTTATACCCAAGTCTATTAATGATTGAGATAAATCGTTAGCTGGAAAAAGCCCATTTGGCCCACTACTATAGCTTACATCTCCAATTATTACTCTTCCCTTTAAATATGTACCAGTAGCTAATACTACAGCTTTACATTTAAATATAGCACCATTTTTTGTAACCACACCTGTTACTTTATTATCTTCTATTATTAATTCAATTACTTCTAACTGTCTTACTTGAAGATTTTTTGTATCTTCCATAATTCTTTTCATTCTATTTTGATATTTTAACTTATCAGCTTGTGCTCTTAATGAATGAACCGCTGGCCCCTTAGATGTATTTAACATTCTGGATTGAATGAACGTTTCATCAATATTCATTCCCATTTCTCCACCTAATGCATCAATCTCTTTAACTAAGTGCCCCTTTGCTGTTCCCCCTATATTAGGATTACAAGGCATCATTGCAATTGAATCTAAACTAATAGTACACATTAATGTATTTAGACCCAATCTCGCACATGCTAAAGCAGCTTCACAGCCTGCATGCCCTGCACCTATAATAACAATATCAAATTCACCTGCATTGTATTTCATAATAGTTTACTCCTACTTTCCACAACAAAAATCTTTAAATATTTTATTTACTAAGTCTTCTTCTAATTCAGATCCTGTTATTTCACCTAATGCTTTTAGAGATGCCGTTACATATATTGAAATTAAATCTAAAAATTCATTCATTTTAACTTTTTCATAAGCAGTTTCACAATTTTCTAAAGCTCTATATAACGCTTGCTTATGTCTATTATTAGATATAATTAAGCTTTCTGTACTTACATTACCACTAAAAAACATCTCTTTTATTTTTTCTTTTAAATTATCTAATCCAATTTCTTCTTTAGCTGATACATATATTTTGTTATTTAAATCTTCAATTTCTTTTTCACTTATCTTATTCTGTAAATCCACTTTATTTAGAAGAACAATATAATTCTTATCAGTAATAGAATTTATTATCTCTCTATCCTCTTCTTCTAATTCTCTAGATCTATCAAGCATTAAAATTACAAGATCTGCTTCATTTATTTTTTCTCGCGATTTCTCTACACCTATCTTTTCTACAATATCATCAGTTTCTCTAATTCCAGCTGTATCAGTTATCCTTATTGGAATACCATCTAAACTTATAAATTCTTCAATTATATCTCTAGTTGTTCCTGGTATATCTGTAACAATTGCTCTTTTTTCTTTTAATAAAGCATTTAACAATGATGATTTACCAACATTTGGCTTTCCTACTATAGCCAAACTTAAACCATCTCTTATAATTCTACCCTCATCTGCATTTTTTAGTAAATAATACATTCTATCTATTGCCTTTTTTATTTCACTTTCAACTTTAATAGGTATATCAGGATCTATTTCTTCTTCATCTTCTGTAAAATCAACAGCATATTCTATTAATGCCAATGTATTAAGCATATATTCTCTTAATTTATTTATTTCCTTAGATAGAGCACCTTCATGTTGTAGCATAGCAGATTTCATAGATAAATCTGTTTTTGCTCTTATAATATCCATAACAGCTTCTGCTTGGCTTAAGTCTATTCTCCCATTTAAAAATGCCCTTTTTGTAAATTCTCCTGGTTCAGATAATCTTGCACCAGCCTTAATTACTTCTTCCAGAACCTTATTTGTAGATATAACACCACCATGGCAATTAATTTCTATTACGTCTTCTGCTGTAAAGCTCTTAGGCCCCTTCATAAAACTTATTATAACTTCATCTATAGTATCTTTATTATTAATATCTTTTATATATCCATATCGCATAGTATAAGACTTCATATCATCCATACTTTTACCGCTTTTAGCACAAAAAATCTTATCAACTATTTCTTTAGATCTATCGCCTGATACTCTTATAATAGATATTCCACCTTCACCAATAGGTGTAGCTATACCACAAATAGTATCGAATTCTTTCATTAACTAACCTCCTAAATTTTATACTTTTAAGTATTATAACCGAATTTGACTAATATACATTTTACATAACTATATTTAATTAGTCAAAATTAAAAGAAATCCAAATATGTTTTTCAACTTCTATTTAAAGAAAGATATTACTTTTCTAATTATATACCATCAATATATAAATAATGTTTTTACAAATCTAAATAATAAAAAACCTTTATGAGATATATACTAATCACATAAAGGTTTAATTATTTAAATAGATATTTATTTTTTAGGTTTAATATCAACAACTACTCTTCTATAAGGTTCTTCTCCTTCACTATATGTGAATATTCCTTCCTTATCTTGTAAAGCTGAATGTATTATTCTACGTTCATATGGATTCATAGGTTCTAGTTTATATGCTCTATTAATCTTTTTTACTTTATAAGCTGTTTTTTCAGCAACCCTTTTAAGAGTCTCTTCTCTTTTTGATCTATAATTTTCAACATCTAATACAACTCTTTTATAAGGAATTTCATGATTCTTATTTATTACTAATGATACTAGATATTGAAGGGAATCTAAAGTCTCACCCCTATAACCAATTACATTTCCCATCTTAATACCTTCTAAATCAATTTTGATTGTATTACCTTCTTCTGTAATTTTTATTTGAGGTTCAATTCCCATAGAATTTAAAACATTAACTAAAAATTCTTTTGCATTATCGATATAATTTTTCTTTAAAGAAACTATTAACTTTGCAGGTTTTGATCCAATAAAATTAAATAACCCCTTAGAACCCTCATCTATTACTTCGTATTCAATTTCATCCTTAGTTACATTTAAATGTTGTAAGGCTTTAGCTATTGCATCATCTACGTTTTTTCCAGTAACTTCAATAGATTTCATACCCTATTCACCCACCTCTAAATTATAAATTCTACTTTTTCTTTTTCTTATTTTTCTTTTTCTTACTAGCTTTATTAGAATCTTCATAATCTGGCATAACAAACTTAGGCGTTCTTGAAGCTTCTTTTTCAGCTTCAACTGCTTCAACCGCTCTTTTTTTCTGCATAGCTGGTCTATAGTTTATAAAATAAGTTGTTATTAATTGAATTACACCACCTAATACCCAGTAAATTACAAGTAGTGATTGAAATCTTAATGCCATAAATCCCATCATTAACGACATAACTATATTCATAGTTCCCATATTCATACCACCTTCAGCTGCCGGAGCTGATTTAGTCATTAAATAAGATGGTAAGTATGTTGTTAACGCAGCAAGTATAGGTAATATAAAGAATGGATCTGGAGCACCTATATTACTAATCCATAAAAACGATCCTGTTGGATTTATAGAATAGAAAACTCCGTAAAGAGCCATAAGTATTGGAAGTGGTAATAAGGCTGGTAAACATCCACCAGTCATACTAACATTATTCTCTTTATAAACTCTCATTAATTCCATGTTTTGCTTTTGAGGATCATTTTTATATTTTTCTTGTATTTTTTTAATTTCAGGTTGAACCTCTTGCATTTTTTGTGTAGATCTAGCTGATTTAATATTAAAAGGTAATAAACATAACCTAATCAATATTGTTAATAATGTTACTGCCAATACATATTGATATCCTTCATTAGTTACTCCTAATCCCTTTACAAGATTTAAAAAGAAATTAAATATAACTGTAAAGAATTTCGTTATTGGTTCAAAAATGGTCAACATCCTATAAAATTCCTCCTAAATTCAAAATATTATTTAACAGGGTCAAAACCACCCTTACTAAAAGGATTACATCTAAAAATACGCCAAAGAGCCATTATTCCACCTTTAACAACTCCATATCTTTCAATTGCTTCTAAAGCATACTGAGAACAAGTAGGTATATATTTACACTTTGGTGGACTCATTGGCGAAATGTTTCTTCTATAAAATTTTATTAGACTTAATACTAATTTTTTCATTATTATATAAGCCAGCTTTCTTCAATAAATTGTCCATAGCATTTTCCACTTCATTGAAATTCTTATCTTTTAACTTTGTTCTTGCAACAAAAACAAGATCATATCCTTTATTTAGATAATCATCTTTAAATCTATAGTTTTCATAAATCAATCTTTTGCTTCTACTTCGTATAACGCTATTTCCAACTTTTTTACTAACAGAAATCCCCACTTTATTATATAGGTTTCCTTCCTTATCTTTATTCATTTTATTTTTTAAAACATATAATACTAACAAACTATTAGCAAAAGATTTACCACGTCTATAAATAAAGCGAAACTCTAAATTTTTCTTCAATCTATATATCATAGGTATTTCTATTCTCCTTTTTTTCTGCCATTTGCAGAAAAAAGGCCACAATTGCGGCCCTTATGCTGTTAATTTCTTTCTACCTTTTTGTCTTCTTCTCTTAAGAACGTTTCTTCCTGATAGAGTGCTCATTCTCTTTCTGAAGCCGTGCTCTTTCTTTCTTTGTCTCTTTTTAGGTTGATATGTCATGAACATTGTAAAAATGCACCCCCTTCAATAGTAATTTTTATAGTAAAAACTATACTACTCGATTTTTATGTTACTTATTAATTATATATATATGATGATAAAGTGTCAAGAATCTAGTTATTTGTAGATAGGTGGAAAACAAAATAGTTTTTTTGTGGATAACTTATTGAATATCTATATTCTAGTATGCTATTATTAAATTAAACTGTGAATAATATGTTATTAACTTAATCTTATCCACAACTGTGGACAAAATTGTTGATAACTTGTTTAGATATTGTTAATTTTTATATACATATTGTATTATTACTATAAAATACAGACTTTATACAAAAATATTATGTGTATAAGTTATAGATTTATAAGCTGTGGATAAATCAAATATATTTTTACTTTTTATAAATTTATAAACATGTTCATAATATAAGATGAGTTTATCAACATAATATAAGTTATCAACATTA
This sequence comes from Clostridium sp., assembly GCF_018372875.1. Lineage (GTDB taxonomy): Bacteria > Bacillota > Clostridia > Clostridiales > Clostridiaceae > Clostridium. Next base: position 13,567 of record NZ_JAHAIF010000047.1, read on the forward strand.
CTTGTATATATGTTGTTATTTTATTGTTAATAAGTAAGTTAAAATTTTTTTATTTTATTTGGAGGATTTATATATGGATGCTGATTTAAAAAAATTATGGGATCAAACACTTACTATTATAAAAGCTGAAATGAGTGAAGTTAGCTTTAATACTTGGATAAAAAGTTGTGAGCCTATATCTATTTCCAATGATACTATTAGGATTAGTGTACCGAACTCCTTCACCCAAGATATATTAGAAAAAAGATATAAGGATTTAGTAGCTAACTCAATCAAATCAATTTGTTCAAAATTATATAAAATAGAGTTCTTAATAGCTTCAGATATAAAATCAGATGAAACATCCAAAGAAGATACTCCTGAACTAAAGAAAAATAAGGCTGTATTAATCAATGATGAACTATCAACTACACTGAATCCAAAGTACACATTTGATTCATTTGTAATTGGTAATAGTAATAGGTTTGCACATGCCGCATCTTTAGCTGTTGCAGAATCACCTGCTAAAGCATATAATCCTTTATTTATATATGGAGGCGTAGGATTAGGAAAAACTCACTTAATGCATGCAATAGGTCACTATATATTAGATAGTAATCCTAATGCAAGGGTAGAGTACGTTTCATCTGAAAAATTTACAAACGAATTAATAAATGCAATTAAAGATGATAAAAATGAAGAATTTAGAAATAAATATAGGAATGTTGATGTACTTTTAATCGATGATATTCAATTTATAGCTGGAAAAGAAAGAACTCAAGAAGAATTTTTCCATACATTTAATGCACTACATGATGCAAATAAACAAATTATATTATCTTCTGATAGACCTCCAAAAGAAATTCCTACTTTAGAAGATAGGTTAAGGTCACGTTTTGAATGGGGATTAATTGCAGATATCCAAGTACCAGACTTTGAAACAAGGATGGCAATATTAAAAAAGAAAGCAGATGTAGAAAAACTAAATGTAGCAAATGAAGTTATGGTATACATAGCTACAAAAATAAAATCAAATATAAGAGAACTTGAAGGTGCATTAATAAGAATAGTAGCTTATTCCTCATTAACTAATAAAGAAATTACAGTTGATTTAGCTTCAGAAGCATTAAAAGATATAATATCTAAAAAACAAGGCAAGAATATTACAATAGGCATAATTCAAGATATTGTTGCAAGTTACTTTAATCTTCGAATAGAAGACTTAAAATCACAAAGAAGAACAAGAAATGTAGCATATCCAAGACAAATAGCTATGTATTTAAGTAGAAAACTTACTGATATGTCTCTACCTAAAATAGGTGAAGAATTTGGGGGTAGAGATCATACTACAGTTATACATGCTTATGAAAAAATATCAGAAAACCTTAATACAGATGAAAATTTACAACATACCATAGAAGATATTACAAAGAAGTTAACTCAAAATTAATTAACAACTGTACATAATAACTTTATAATATCTTGTGGATAACTATTTTAAAATAAACCCATTGTTTATTCTGTGGATAAGTCTATTAATTTGTTACTAACTTATCCACAATATTTTTTTATAACTTTTCTACTATTTATAAGGGCTTTAGGTACTTTTCAACAAATCCACAACGCCTACTACTATTATTACTAAATTAAAATTATATATCTATATTTATATAAATAGTTATGTTATTAACAGAGGAGGTTATTTTTATGATAATTATATGTAATAAACAAAAACTACAAGATGGTATATCAATATGTCAAAAAGCTATTACTGGAAAATCAACAATGCCTATTTTAGAAGGTATATATATGAATGCTACAAAAGAAGGTATCACACTTGTAGGATCAGACATTGATGTCTGTATAGAAACAAAAGTTGATGCAGATGTACTGGAAGAAGGGAAAGTTGTAATAGATTCAAAAATATTCGGAGAAATAATAAGAAAATTACCTAACTCTGATGTAAGAATTGAAATAATTCAAGATGATACTGTTCAAATAACATGTGAAAAATCTGTGTTTAATGTTGTATTTATGAATGCAGATGAATTCCCTTCAATCCCTAAATTAGATATAGCTAAGGAATTAAAGGTTCCTCAAAATATACTGAAAAATATGATAAAAAGTACTTCATTTGCTATTGCCCAAGATGAGACTAGACCTATACTTCAAGGAATATTATTTGAAGTTAAAGAAAAAAAGTTAAATCTAGTTGCTTTAGATGGGTATAGAATGGCTATAAAAACAGAGTATTTAGATAATGACTTTGATATTGAAGTTGTTATTCCAGGTAAGACGTTAAATGAGGTTTCTAAGATACTGGAAGATGTTGAGTCTATAGTAAATATAACTTTTACTAATAATCATATCTTATTTAATTTAGGAGAAACTAAAATAATATCAAGGTTACTAGAAGGTAAATATGTAAATTATTTATCATTACTACCTCAAGAACATAAGTTGTTAATTAATGTTAATAGGCAAGAACTTCAAAATGGAATAGAAAGAGCTTCTCTTATGGCTAAGGAAGGAAATAGTAATTTAGTAAAATTAGAGATGAATGAAGAAAGCATAATTATCACATCTAATTCTCAATTGGGAAAAGTAAGGGAAGAAGTAACTGCTAATATGCAAGGAGAGCAGATACAAATTGCATTTAATTCTAGGTACATAATTGATGTTCTTAAGAACATGGAAGATGATAATGTACAAATAGAAATGACTTCAAGTGTAAGTCCATGTGTTATAAAAGGTAAAGAAGCTGAATCATATAAATATTTAGTTTTACCAGTTAGATTAATTAGATAGGAGGATGCATAAATATTAAAATTTTATGCAATAAATATGAACAAAATATTAATTAATACTGACATTATTAAATTAGATGCATTTTTGAAGTGGAGTGGTATTGCTTCATTAGGATCTGAAGCTAAGTTATATATTCAAGACGGTCTAGTTAAGGTTAATGGTGAAGTATGCGTACAAAGAGGAAAAAAGCTAAAACGTGGAGATATAATTTCGTTTAATCAAGAAAAGTATGAAATTGTATAATTATATCAATAATAAGCGTTTAAGCTAGTATTGTGATATAATTAAATGGGTGCATGTAGATGTTTATAAAAAAGCTTATGTTATTAAACTATCGAAATTATAAAAATGTAAATATAGATTTTAGTAGGAATGTTAATGTTTTTATGGGAGATAATGCTCAGGGAAAAACAAATATTCTAGAATCTATATATTATTGTGGATTAGCTAAATCGCATAGAACTTCTAAGGACAGAGAATTGATTCATTGGGATGAAGACGGTGCATATATAAGTTTAAGTATTGGTAAAGAACGTTTGGATAAAAGAATAGATATAAATATACTTAAAGATGGAAAAAAGGCAATAAGAGTTAATTCTATAAAAATTAATAAGATTGGAGAATTATTTGGAACATTTAATGTTGTTATGTTTTCACCAGAAGATTTAAAAATAATAAAGGAATCTCCTGGTATTAGACGTAGATTTATAGACATGGAATTATGTCAAATAAATAATAGATATTACTACAATCTTGTACAATATAATAAGGTTCTTAACGAGAGAAATACTCTGTTAAAAAGTCGTAAAATAACCGATGATATATTAGATATATATGATGAGCAGTTAATTAAATTTGGAGAATACATAGTAAATGAGAGACTAAAATACATAGAAAAGTTAAATTACTATGGTGCTGAAATTCATAAAGATATAACTTTAAATAAAGAAAATATAGAATATATATACACATCGTCAATAAAAGAGTTTAACAATAATATTGATAATGAATTCAAGGAAAAGTTTAGAAGTTATTTAATTAAGAACAGAAAAAGAGATAAGGAGAAAGGAATAACTACAGTTGGTCCTCATCGAGATGATTTTATAGTATTAATTAATAATATAGATACAAAGAGTTATGGGTCACAAGGACAACAAAGAACTGCTGTTTTAACTATGAAATTCTCGTCTCTAAAAATAATAAAAGAGATAACTGGTGAATACCCTGTACTTTTATTAGATGATGTTCTTTCAGAACTTGATTTTAATAGGAAAAAATATATCCTAAGTACTATTAATAATATACAAACTATAATTACATGTACTGGAATTAGTGATATATGTGAATATCTAGATAATGAATCTAAAATTTTTAAAGTGCAAGAGGGGCATATCTCTAGCTAAAGGAGGCAAAATTTATGTTTCTACATTTAGGAGAAAACGTAGTTGTTCCTATAAAAGATGTTATAGGAATATTTGATCTACAAACCACAATGTATAGTTCAGATACAATACAATTTCTAAGGTTGGCTGAAGAAGATGGATTTGTTGAACGAATAACTAAAGAAAGACCAAAGTCATTTGTTATAGCAGAAGTTAATAAGATGAGTAAAGTGTATCTTTCACCAATTTCATCATCTACTTTAACAAAGAGAACTGGAATGGATTATAATCCTTAACTCCAATAGTTAAAACCTTGGTTTTAATTACTTTTATTTAGGAGGAATGTATTTTGGAACAAAATAAACAAAGCTATGATGAAAATCAGATACAGGTTCTAGAAGGTTTAGAAGCTGTAAGAAAAAGACCTGGAATGTATATAGGCAGTACTAGCTCAAGAGGTTTACATCACTTGGTATATGAAATTGTAGATAATAGTATAGATGAGGCTTTAGCAGGGTTCTGCAAAAATATAAAAGTTACAATAAATGAAGATAATTCTATAAAAGTTATAGATGATGGTAGGGGTATGCCAGTAGGTATGCATCCTAAGATGAAAAAACCAACTGTTGAAGTAATAATGACTGTTTTGCATGCTGGTGGTAAATTCGGAGGTGGCGGATATAAAGTATCTGGTGGTTTACACGGTGTTGGTGCTTCTGTAGTTAATGCATTGTCAGATAAATGTATAGTAACTGTAAAGAGAGAAGGTCATATATGGCAGCAAGAATATCATAAAGGGAATGTTATAACTGATTTAAATATTGTTGGAAATACTGATGAAACAGGAACTGAAGTTTATTTTAAACCAGATGAAGAGATATTCGATGAAGTTGTATATGATTTTGAAGTTCTGTCTCAAAGGTTAAGGGAATTAGCATTCTTAAATAAGGGAATAAGTATTACCCTTATTGATAAGAGAGTTGATAAAGAAGAGGAATATTACTACGAGGGCGGTATAAAGTCTTTTGTTGAATATCTAAATAGAAATAAGGAACCTCTTCATGAACAAACAATATATGTTGAAGGAATAAAGGATGGAATTTCAGTAGAAGTAGCTCTTCAATATCATGATGGATATAATGAGAATATTTTCTCTTTTGCCAATAATATAGATACTATTGAGGGGGGAACACACTTAGTTGGATTCAAGACGGCTTTAACTAGAGTATTAAATGATTATGGTAAAAAGTTCGGACATTTAAAAGAGAATGATAAAAATTTATCTGGAGATGACATAAGAGAAGGTCTGACTGCTGTAATATCTGTTAAGATTGGAGAGCCTCAATTTGAAGGACAAACAAAGACAAAGCTTGGAAATAGTGAAGTTAGAGGTATTGTTGATTCTATAGTTGGAGAAGGAATGTCAATATTCTTAGAGGAAAATCCATTAGTTGGTAAGACTGTAATAGATAAGGCATTGATGGCTGCTAGGGCAAGGGAAGCTGCTAGGAAGGCTAGGGAATTAACAAGAAAATCAGTACTAGAGAGATCATCGTTACCGGGTAAGCTTGCAGATTGTTCATCAAAGGATCCTAGGGAATGTGAAATATATATAGTCGAAGGTGATTCGGCAGGAGGTTCTGCTAAACAAGGAAGAGATAGAAAATTCCAAGCTATATTACCTCTAAGAGGTAAAATTTTAAATGTTGAAAAACAAAGGTTAGACCGAATTCTAAATGCAGATACGATAAGGTCTATGATAACTGCATTTGGAGCAGGAATAGGAACAGATTTTGATATAGAAAAAATAAGATATAATAGAATAATTATTATGACAGATGCTGATGTTGATGGTGCTCATATAAGAACATTACTATTAACATTTTTCTATAGGTATATGAGAGAACTTATAGATGGAGGTCATGTATATATAGCGCAACCACCTTTGTATAAGGTTTCTAAAGGTAAGAATGAGGCATATGCGTATTCAGATGATGAATTAGAACGAATATTAAATGAGTTTGGAGGAAGAGATAACTCACTTGATATACAAAGATACAAAGGTCTTGGTGAAATGAATGCTGAACAATTGTGGGATACTACAATGGACCCTGAAAAGAGAATATTATTAAAAGCAACAATAGAAGATGCCATGGCTGCAGATGAAATATTCACTATATTAATGGGGGATAAGGTTGAACCAAGAAGAGAATTTATACAACAAAATGCTAAGAAAGTAAGTAACTTAGATATTTAGTACTAAAACGAGGTGAAGTACATGAATTTTAATGAGGGAAAAGTCATTCCTATAGATATTAATAAGGAAATGAAGAGATGTTATATTGACTATGCAATGAGTGTTATAGTTGGTCGTGCCCTTCCAGATGTAAGAGATGGTTTGAAGCCAGTTCATAGAAGAATTTTATATTCATTGCAAGAGTTGGGAATAACTCCAGATAAATCATATAGAAAATGTGCAAGAATTGTTGGAGATGTTTTAGGTAAATATCATCCGCATGGAGACTCATCAGTATATGATGCATTAGTTAGAATGGCACAAGATTTCTCAATGAGATATATGTTAGTTGATGGACATGGTAACTTTGGATCAGTTGATGGTGATAGTGCAGCTGCAATGAGATACACAGAAGCTAGAATGAATAAGATAGCTGTAGAAATGCTAAGGGATATAAATAAGAATACTATTGATTTTGTTCCAAATTTTGATGGGTCTGAAAAAGAGCCATCAGTATTACCAGCTAGATATCCAAATTTATTAGTAAATGGTTCATCAGGAATAGCTGTTGGTATGGCAACTAATATTCCACCACATAACTTGGGTGAAATTATAGATGGTACTGTAATGTTAATAGATAATCCAGAAACGTCAGTACTTGAATTAATGACTATAATAAAGGGACCCGACTTCCCTACAGCTGGTATTATAATGGGTAAGGCTGGAATAAGGGCAGCATATGAGACAGGTAAAGGAAAAATAGTTGTAAGAGCAAAGGCTGATATTGAAGAAGAAAATTCAAGACATAGAATTATTGTTACTGAATTACCTTATCAAGTTAATAAGGCTAAACTTATAGAAAATATAGCTGATTTAGTAAAAGATAAGAAAATAGTAGGAATATCTGACTTAAGAGATGAATCTGATAGGCAAGGTATGCGTATAGTTATTGAATTGAAGAAGGATGCGAATCCTAATGTAATACTAAATTTACTATACAAGCATACAAAAATGCAAGATACATTTGGTGTTATAATGCTTGCACTTGTTGATAACGAACCTCAAGTCTTAAATCTAAAACAAGTTTTATGTAATTATATAGACTTCCAAAAAGAAGTAATAACTAGAAGGACTATATTTGATTTAAATAAAGCTAAATCGAGGGCGCATATACTTGAGGGATTAAGGATAGCCTTGGACCATATAGATGAAGTTATAAGTATAATTAGACATTCAGAAACTTCAGAAATAGCAAGGAATACTCTTATTGAAAGATTTAATTTTACAGATAAACAGGCAACAGCAATTTTAGAAATGAGATTGAGAAGACTTACAGGTTTAGAAAGAGGTAAGATTGAAGAAGAGTATAATGAGCTTATGAAACAAATAGAGTACTTAAATTCTATTTTAGCAAGTGAGGAAAAGCTACTAGGTGTAATTAAGGAAGAACTAATAGAGATAAAAAATAAATACAGTGACGAAAGAAGAACATCAATTGAAAAAGTAGTTAATGAAATTGATATAGAGGACTTAATCCAAGAAGAGGATGTTACAATAACATTAACCCATTCTGGATATATTAAGAGGATACCTGCTGATACTTATTCTGCACAGAGAAGGGGGGGAAAAGGTATTCAAGCAATGTCGACAAAAGAGGATGATTTTGTTGAACATATAATGGTAACATCTACTCATTCAGATGTACTATTCTTTACTAACAAAGGAAGAGTATATAAGCTAAGAGCTTATGAAATACCAGAAGCGGGAAGAGTAGCAAAGGGAACTAACATAATTAACTTAATTGCTATAGAGCCAGATGAGAGAATAGAAACTGTATTGTCAATAAGGGATAATACTAAGGATGGATTCTTGTTTATGGCAACTAAGCAAGGTATAGTGAAAAAGACCCCGTTAAGTGATTTTAAAAACCTAAGAAAGAATGGGTTAATAGCTATTAACTTAAGAGAAGGTGATGAATTACTTAAGGTTAAAGTAACTAGGGGAGATGCTAATATAATAATAGTAACTCAAAATGGTTATGCAGTTAGATTTAGTGAAAAAAATGTAAGAGCTATGGGAAGAACAGCATCCGGTGTAAGATCAATAAATCTTAAGGATGATGATATAGCTGTTTGTATGGATATATCTGTAGATAATGAAGATTTATTAATTATAAGTGAATATGGATTTGGTAAGAGGACACCTATAAGCGAATATAAAGTTCAAAATAGAGGTGGGGTAGGATTAATAACTTATAAAATAGGTGAAAAGACAGGAAAAGTTATTGGTGCTACAATATGTAATGAACTTGATGAACTTATGCTAATAAATTCAAGTGGAGTAGCTATTAGAATAAATGTAAAAGATATATCTGTTACTGGAAGGGCCGCAATGGGAGTTACATTAATGAGAACTAATGAAGATGAAAAAGTAGTAGCAGTTGCTAAGATATCAGGTAGTGAAGAGGAAAATACTCAAGAACAAATAGATATATTAGATAATTATGATGATGAAAATGACATATTAGATGAATTAGTAAATAGAGCAAAAAGTGATTCTGAAGAGTAATTGTGTTAAAGAAGTATTCTTGTAAATATCAAGAATGCTTCTTTTTTTTATGAATATATCAATCATCATATCCTAGCGTATCAATATATAATAAATAGAGAAATAAGTAGAATATTAGAGAAATATTAATATAATTTAATTAAATTATATATATAAGAAATTAATTATTATTTGTGTGTGATATTATAAAACACGTCGCTGATGCAAACAACAAAAAACAACAAGAAAAAATAAAAAACTTGTTGACAATATTCAGCAAAGGTGATAAGATAAGAAAGTCGCTTGAGTGCGATACACAAATTGGTCTTTGAAAATTGAACAGAATATAAAGTTAAAAACCAGCAATTCTTTTTTACGAGTAAACTTGAGAAATCAAGTTGTCAGATTAAACTT
>NZ_JAHAIF010000109.1 GCF_018372875.1 Clostridium sp.
AATGGATATTTATGTATATTGGGAGATGCTTTTGCATCTCCTTTTATTTTTATCTAGTTTTTATTACTATCTCTGCCTACTAAAATTATACTCTAACTAAAGTGGAAAAGTATTCGCATTTATAATAGTTACGGAGAACCGTATCATAAGTAAATGAGGTTTTTACAATTATAGGTTATAACGAATTGGTTTTATGCAAGGGCCAACAGTTCTTGTATCAGATACTTGATAACCAAGAATAGATTTTTTACAGGCATCCATTACTATCCATATATAGTGCATAATGCCTTTAATTTTTATATAAGGTTTATCTGCTGCAAGTATTTTGGATGGTTTGTAATCAAATGTATCTACAAAAGGTTTTATAATACTAGCAGCTGTTAAAGCATAATTAGCAACTTGGGTATGTGAAATTTTAATACCGTGTACTTCCGCTAATGCGTGAGCGGTTTGTCTTGTAGACAATTTAAGATTAACATGATAAGTCAAGCATAAGCCAAGGATATGAGGATTAAACTTTTTGAAATTAAAACTTGTAGCTTTAGGAGAAACTTCATATAAGTTCATTTTGAAAAAATTTAAAGTAAATTCTCTATACTTGTAATGTAATTTATATTTTGATTTCTCAGAATGGGATAGATTGTTTGGCAACTTTTTAAGGTTATTTAAGTAATAAGAGCATTTAGGATTCCTACACTTATGGACGATAAAACTTTTCTTCTTTTTGTGAATATCAAGTGTAGTATTGCAATAAGGACATTTAAAGTTTAGAGCTTTAGATGTGAAGTTATTTTCTTTAAATGTTAAACCACAAACTTTACGAAGGTACTGTCCCTTAGATCCATTGTTATCGTAAATATACTCATGAGGAGTACCACATTTAGGACAGATGGTTTCTTTAGGAATAGACTTACCGTTACGTCTATTGACGGGCTTAACTAATTTGTTGTATCTGTGCTTGTAATAACCTAAAAGCAAAATATAATCGACCTTTTCAAACTTAATGATTTTAGGTAGTTTGTCCACTTTAAATTTCTGATATTTAGGACTATTCGAGTCATCAAATACCACTTGTTTAAGTGGAATA
>NZ_JAHAIF010000048.1 GCF_018372875.1 Clostridium sp.
ACCTCTACTATATGATTAACTAATTTACCATATAACGAAGATGAAAGCTAGATATAATCTAGCTTTCACTTCTTAAAAATTTTATAAATTCCTAGACAGGAACAAAAAAAATACTAGGAAGTAAATTCCTAGCATTTTCACTAAAACTCTTTTACAATTCTTTTGCCTTAGCTTTTCCTTCTTCTACTTTTTCTTCTACATTAACACCAATTATATCTTAATATTTATCTCTAATTAGTTTATTTTAATTATATTCTAAGATTAAGTATAACTTTCTCAACATATTAAAAAAGTCCATTCTAAATGAATAAAGCGTACTTTAATTTATTACTTATGACCCGGATTAATTTTAACCTTATTTGTTAATAAGTATATCTAAACTAGTAAGGATAATATGGATAATATGGATAAGGGGGCACTATAAATGGATACCTTAATAGTGCTAAAGCAGCTATTGTGTTAATAGGAAATGGTCTTCTTCTAAATCTTCTATATCTATTTCTCATTGGTCCAAAGGGTTGTCTTGGTTGTCTTGTCATTTCATTATCCCTATCATCAGTCATTACATCCTCACCAACCAACACAAAAACCACATTTCCATCTATACCTTCTATAATTCCATCAAAGCTACTACCGTCTTTCATTTTGATAATTGTGTGGTAAGATATACATCTCTGGCACTGTTCATAAATAGACATATCATTTCTTTCATAATCAAATATTTCTAATGACACTTTATATCAACTCCTTTCTCCTATATGGTATTCATTTAATTCAATTCTAGTGACTTTATACATTTCTTAATAAAATCATTTTCAATAAGGGAAATAACCAAATTTTGTTACACTAAATCTTATAAGATTGAAACATCTCAAGTATAAAATGTCTTAGATTGTCTATTGTTTTAACCTCAACTAGTTTTTTAGGAATTCCCAGTTTTATAATATATCCATCTTTATTTTCCATAATGTTAATTTATCACTACCCTTATTATCATTGTATTATTTATGGTGAATTTCTAAAAAACCCAATTCCTATTAAAATTGATAGTTCTGATTTAAACATGTAGATTTTCAATATACAAAACCTAATGAAAGAATTAAAATGAAAATTCCTATAAAATTTAGTGGACAGGAAAACTTAGAATCAAAAAGATTGGTATTAGAAACACATATTACATCTATTGAACTACAAGGGGATGTTGAAAAAATTTCTGAGTCAATTAATATTGATGTTTCTAATATGAATTTTGATAATAGAATATTACTTAAAGACATATCTATTCCAAAAGATATCTCTGTTTTAAGTGACCCTAAAGCCTTAGTGGCTATTATTACAAATTAATGCTAAAAAATCACTGTACTTTTATACAGTGCTTTTTTAACATTAAATTTGTTCCTAAATATGTTAATCAACCTGCTATTATACTAGCTATTAGGAGACTTTGATCTTATGAACTTCATTGTTTATATTTATTTTTTATTTATATATAAATTTCCTGTTAAAATTTAAATTTTGGGTTGACTTTTTTCTTTATCCATAGTATAGTGTACTCAATTGCAAAACATGTGTTTTTTAAATAAAGACACAATTAAAGGGGCTTAAACATATGAAAAAATTTTCACTAATCGGCAAAATTATAATAGCTTTAATACTAGGGGTTAGCGTGGGACTTATTTGTAAATCCCTTTCTATAGTATTCCCTATGAGAATATTAACTACCTTTAGTGGTTTATTTGGAAACTTCTTATCCTTTATTATTCCACTAATAATTATAGGGTTTATAGTTCCTGGAGTTGCTTCTTTAGGGAACAAGTCTGGTAAAACTTTATTATTAACTATCCTACTAGCTTATACATCTACTTTAATTGCTGGATTTTTAGCATTTATTATTGGATTTAATCTACTACCGAAGTTCATAAATGGGGGATTTTTACTTGAACAAGGTACTGTAGATTTAACTCCTTATTTCACTATCGACATTCCACCAATGCTAAATATAATGTCAGCTTTAGTATTTGCATTTATACTAGGAGTTGGACTATCTCGCATAAAAAATAGTAATTTATTAAAAATATTTGAAGAATTTAGTTCTATAGTAGAAATGGTAATAAAGAATATATTAATACCTCTTGTTCCCTTTTATATATTTTCAATATTTGCAAAACTAAGCTTTAGTGGAGAGATATTTAGTACATTAAAAGCTTTTGGTATTGTTTATATAATATTGTTTACCTTACAAGTTGGGTATATTTTAATTCAATATTTAGTTGCTGGTAGCTTTAAAAAGCAAAATCCTTTAAAGCTTATTAAAAATATGATACCTGCATACTTTACAGCAGTTGGTACTCAATCTTCTGCTGCTACAATTCCTGTCACATTAGAATCTACAAAGAATAATAATGTAAGTGAAGAGATAGCAGATTTTGTTATACCTCTATGTGCAACAATCCATTTAGCAGGTGATACTATAGCATTAGTTTTAACATCTATGGGGGTAATGTATATGAATGGACAAACTCCTACCTTTAGTAGTTTTTTTCCTTTCATATTAATGTTAGGTATTACAATGGTAGCTGCACCTGGAGTACCTGGCGGTGGTGTAATGGCTGCACTTGGTATTTTAGAAATGATGTTAGGTTTTGGTTCTGTAGAAAAGTCTATAATGATTGCATTACATGCAGCTCAAGATAGCTTTGGTACTGCCACTAATATCAGCGGAGACGGCGCTTTAGCAATAATAATAGATAAAATAGTGGGCAAAATAAAAAGCTAGTATAATAATGTACTAGCTCTTTTTCTATATATTTATTTCCATTTATTTCCTGAGAAATATTTTATTATTTCCTATCTCAAGACCATATGCTACTATCTCTATAGTAGTTAATTCCTAGATTCTTCAGTCTTTTTCCTTGCTGCTTCATTTGAATCCTTCCAATTTTGTAGTATTACCCTTGAGTTTATCTCTGGTGATGTATCAATGGGATCCCATCCTATTGGAGTTTTTCCTAAAGCATCAACCATTTTAGCTACTCTTCCAACAAAATAATCATAATCCTCCTTCTTAGTGCTAAGAGCTTCATCTCCTCCTATATGAATATATTTTGAAGGAGAAATAGCTGCTACTTCCTTAAACACATTATCTAAAAACTTATATGTCTCTTCACTATGTGTCATAAAAGAGCTAAAACCAATCTCTGTTCCTGTGTACAAAGGCTTCCTTTTACCATCTAGATTTAAAAATCCATAGGAAGCTGGGGCTGCATTACTATGACCAGGCATATCAAATTAAGGAATTATCTCTACATATCTATCTCTTGCATATTTTACTCTCTCTTTAAATTGCTCTTGAGTATAATATCCTCCTTTTCCCCATCCAACTTCTGTGCTACCACCTATTTTAGTTAAATCAGGATACTATTTAATTTCATCTACTGAAAAGAAATTCCTAGCTACATCAATCATTAATCCTCTATAACTATATTCTGGTTTATCCTTTATATTAGAAGCTGGAACACTCCATTCCACATTATTAACCAATTTGTTTTTCTCTATATCTGGAGGTAATAACTGCCTTAAGCTTTGAACACCTCTAGAAATACCCTCTGCCTTATAAGCTATAATCTATATTTTCTCTTTTGTAGTTATTAAATTGTATCCTTCATTTCCTCCTAAAGTAGTTAAGTAAATACTTCCTGAGGGATGATTCTCTCCTTCAACTATTTTTAATTCATATCCTGTTGGACTTATTAACTTTTCTCTTAGAAACTCTGCTACTATTCGTATTTCCTCTGTTTCTTCTTTATTCTTTCCTTATATATAGAGAGAAAATTCCTTACTTAAAATAAACTTTCCATTATTCTTTACATAACTTAAAAGTTTTGGAATAATGTCATTACTCACCTCTTCTAAAAAAGTTGATTGCACATTTTCTCTCTTTTGAAGGTTTATAAATATTGAGGTAGATAAAATTACTAAAGATAATAATATTATTGAGATACAATTTAAACTCTTATGATATAGGTTATTCATTAGTTCACCGTCCTTAATTACAAAAATCTATACTATTTTTACTAAGGCACACATTTTATACATAAAAAGGAATGTATCTTTGATACATTCCCGCAGATTTTAAATATTACTTTGCACTTTGTTCTTTTAAGTATTTATCTATCTCTTCTTTACTTAATTTCTTTACTTCTCCTACTAAAGTATTATTAGATAAATTAGATTCATATATTGACTTATTTCCAGCACAGCTTTTATCCTTATTCTTATCTAAATAAACTTTTAAACGAAATATTTAATGGTTTTGCTACCATGTTACACTTTGCCATAAACATAAAATATAAATTTTCTCTATTACAATTTATTAGGCTCTCATAATTTCCTTGTCCTTTACAAATCACCATATGGACATCATTAAATATTTTATTAAATTCAGAACTTGTCTTTTTTAACTCAGTACCTAATGAACCATCACCATTAGATAAAACCTGAGAAACCTCGTTCATTTTAACTTCCTTAGCATCCTCCACAGTTACATCATTTACTATAGGTTCTCCTCTAACACCATAATATATTTCTAGGTTTGGATAATTCTCCTTTAAAACTGTTATAAACAATTTATCTAATACAATCTCTCCACAATTATCTCCTAAATATAATATCGATTCAGCTAATTCCACATCCTTAAACATTTCTTCACTATGGTTAATTGCTAACTCTTTCTTTGTAATTTCTATTAATTTTTTCAAATAAGGGAGTGAATTTAGTAACTTTTTATTAAAATAAGTCTTAACATCCTTATATGAATTTTCATTCTTTATATCTTCACTAATTATCTTCCATATATCCCCCATCACCTCTGGATTTGTTTTATCCATATCTACCTTATCTAAAAAAGAAATCACCTTATTTCTCAGTTCTTCTCTCCTATAACTATCTAATTTAAGAATTTTACATATCTTATCAACCTGCTTTATATCACATTTTTACACTCTTCATACATTGATAATCCCCTTTTGCTATCCTACTTATATTTTATCTTTATACTATTTCCTTCTACAGCAACTCCTTTTGACTTAGTTATAGGCAGTTTTTCCTTTTCTGAAAATCCTATTGTTTCTCCATCATTAAGTACTGCATTATACTCAAGAACATAGGATACTATATCATAAATAAATCCATATAACTCTGAAGGTGTAGTTTTTGAGTTAATAACTTCAATCTCATCTTTATCAAAATAGTCCATTCCACATGTATAGGCTGAAAATCCTTTTTCACTTGGATAAATACCTATATATATCCAATTTAATACAGGAAGAACTTTTTCTTTTAAATCCTCAGCACATCTTATATAAAAATCAGAAGGTAAAACTGTTGGGTATTGATATATACCTATTGCATTTTTTAACTTCAATAGAGAAGAAACCACCATAGTAAATACGATGCTATTTCCTATTGGATTTTCTCCTTTTGTAACTGACACAACTATATGAGCCTTATGCTTAGCAGTTTCCTCTTTCCCCTCTTTCCAAAGATAATTATTCATTGCATTTTCTTCTGCTTCTTTATTTGGAACAGGTGAATTAATTAATGCACATACAACCTTAATATCACTTACTTCAAATATTAAAATTTCACTTTGATCTTCTTCCTTAATCATAATTTCCCAATCTCTATATAAGTTTCTCTTAACCTCTTTTATATTAAAGCCTTCATCTGATAAAAGTACAAAACCAGTTCTTATCTTTTTATCTTTCATCTCATCCCCTTTTCCTTTCCATTTATTACAATTAAATTCTATCATACTTTTTATATAATTAAACAGTAAAAAACTGCTGATATACTCAACAGTTTTTTATAGTATTACTAATCCTATTTTATTGAATTTTAATTTCATAAGTTTTTGGTTATGTATTACCATGTTTAAAAGCGATTTTAAATAAAATGTGTACATATTTATATAAACATATATTTATAACAATATTTAAATATTTATTTTCACCTATATATTTTATAGAAATTGAATTTAAAAATTAACATCCCTAAAAGAAAATTTATAAATAGAATTGCAGCCTTATCCTTCTTATCCTACGCAAGTTTTCTCTGCTACATAGTAAGGCTCTCCATTAACTTCTTCCATAGTTCCACTTACTCCATAGACTTTCCTAATTAAATTCTCATTAATAATATCATTAGCTCTTCCTTCCTTAACTAATACTCCATCCTTCATAACGACTACATTATCACTATACTTAATAGCTTGGTTAATATCATGTAAAACCATAACTATTGTTGTTCCATGCTCTCTATTTAATCTTTGAACCAACTCTAAAATTTCTATTTGATGATATATATCTAAATAAGTTGTTGGTTCATCAAGGAAAAGAATCTTAGGTTTTTGAACTAATGCCATTGCAATGAAAGCCCTTTGTCTTTCCCCTCCAGACATGCTCATTACAAGCTTTTCTTTCATTCCTTCAAGTCCAGTTTCTTTTAATGCCCAATTAATTATTTCTTCATCCTCCCTATTAATATGTTCAAATCTATTTTTAAAAGGTAGTCTACCATAGCTTACTAAATCTCTTACAGTAATATCATTAGGCACAGAATTTTGCTGATGAACAGTTGCTACAATTTTAGCAATATCCTTATACTTAAGCTTTGTTATATCCTTCCCCTCAATAAAAATGCTCCCTGATTTAGCCTTATTCAACCCACATAACAAAGAAAGCAAGGTAGATTTTCCACTTCCATTTGGCCCAAGTATTGTTGTTATTTTTCCCTTCTCAAATTCAACTGATAAATCTTTTATAAACTCTTCATTCTTATTATAAGAAAACTTTATTCCTTCAACTTTAAGCATTATTTTATGTCACTCCTTCTTAGGATATATAGGAAGAAAGGAGCTCCTATTATAGCCATTATAATTCCAACTGGAACCTCATAAGGTTTCATAATTACTCTTCCTAAAGTGTCTGCAAGTAGTAATAGATTTGCTCCAACAAGTCCACTAAAAGGTATCAAATATTTGTGGTCAGAACCTATTATCATTCTACAGATATGTGGAACCACAAGACCAACGAAGGATATTACACCTCCAATTGAGGTTGATATACTTGATAAAAATACAGCAACACCTGTAATTATAATCATTTGTACGTCACCATTTATTCCAAGACTTTTTGCATTCTTATTCCCAAGCATAAGAATGTTACAGTTTCTTCTTAAAAGTAAAGCTATTACAACTCCTATAATTGAATAAATAAATATTATGCTTACATCACTCCACTTAACAGCAGCTAAGCTTCCTTGAAGCCATCTTTGAATATTTGATGCACCCATTCCAAGACTTGTTGTCATCATAGATGTGAATCCACCAAATAGTGCATTAATAGCTGCACCTACAAGTACTATTCTAATTGGAGAAAGCTCCTTCTTGTATGCAAATATATAAACTATTCCACAAGAAATCACACCTCCTAAGAAGCCTAAAATAGGTCTCATCATCCCAATGCTAGGAATAAATATCATAACAGCTACTGTTACCAGAGATGCGCCTGAAGAAATCCCTGTTACATATGGATCTGCTAATGGATTTCTTATTACAGCTTGTAAAAGAACCCCTGCGATTGAAAGGTTAGCACCAATAAGTACAGCAATAAATACTCTTGGCATTCTTAAATCTCTAACTATTTCATAATTATTGCTTATATCAATTCCCAAAATACCTTCAAATAACTCTTTTACAGTAATATCTATACTACCTTGTGCAAGAGAAGCAAATAGTAGTATTGAAAGAATTATTAAGGATATTATTATATATAACTTCTTTTTCATAATGTCCTCTTTATTCAAATATTATTTTGCTAAGTTCTTCTAAAGCTTCAATAACATTTAAGTTTGCACTCATACCAAATTTGGAACTATCAAGATAAACTACCTTACCTTCCTTAACTGCTCCAATATTTTTCCAAGCTGTATCTGTCTTAATCATTTCTGCAAACTCTTTTTGTGTTTGCTCTGGAAGTGCATGAGTCATAACTAAAACCATATCTGGATTCATTTGTGATAAAGTTTCCTTATTATAAGTAACAAAAGGTCCTGTTGTATCTGAAATAATATTTTTAGCTCCAACCATTTCTACTAAGTTTCCAACATAACTTTCTCCAGTAGCTAACATACTTACTCCCCCTGGTGCTGCAAATGCTACCATTACATTCTTTTCACCCTTTTCACTTGCAACTTCCTTAAGAAATTTTTCCTTTTCATCTAATTCAGCTAATATTGTTTCACCATTTTCAATTTTATTAAACTTCTCAGCTAATGTTTTAATTGTTTCTCTAAGACCATCTACGCTATCTAAATTAACAAAAAGACTTGGTATATTATTTGATTTAAATAACTCTTCATAATCATCTCCTAAAGTATCTGTAGATATTACTACATCTGGGCTTAAAGACTTTATTATTTCCATATCAGGGCTTATAGGATTACCTACTTTAGTAGCATCTTTGGTAGATTCAGGTAAATTATATGATGATGTAGGTACGCCTGATACCTTTACTCCAAGCTTATCTAATATCTGTACAACAGCTACTGAAGTTCCTACTACTACTTCTGTTTGCTCTTCTACCACTGAAGTTTCTTTATTCTCTTTTGATGCTCCTGTATTTCCATCAGTTTTTGATCCACAAGATACTAAAGATAATCCTAATACTCCTACTGCTGTTAATAATCCTAACTTCTTTAATTTCATTTCTATTCCTCCACTAAATTACCTTTTATGATTAATCTATCTTTTCCTCCATTAGTACATGTTACTATGGTAATTTCTTTTTTTCCCACAAAGCTATTTAAAACTGTTGTATCCTCTGGCTCTACAACAAAGCTTTCACTGACTTTATATATAAATTCACCATTTAGCGCAGTTACTATCATTTCATCTCCAACATTAATCCTGTACATATTGTTAAAAACATTGTTATAAATAGTACTACTATGACCAGCAATGGCAAAGTTTCCTTCCTCTCCTGGCATTGAAGTTCCCTGAAAATGGCCTATATTATGCTTTATTTCTTCATCACCAGTTCCTTCAACTATAATTCCTTCAATATTTAAAGATGGAACAATAATTTTTCCTATTTCATCCCCTACTTTTATATCCTCATAAACATTTTCTTTATTTTCTACTTCTTCTAATTTATTAACTAAACTCTCTTCTGATTTTTTAACTTCATTTATGTTTATATATTTACTTCCTAGTGCTACTAAGATAAATAAAATACCTAAAACTATAAGAATATTAGAAATATACTTCTTCATAATTCTTACTCCTTTATTAAAAGGGGAAAGGGAGATAAATCCCCTCCCTTAAAAAACTATTTTTTCTTTCTCTTTAATAATCCTGCTGCCCCTAACATTGCTGTACCCATACCTAATAAAACATCACTACTTAAAGCTCCACCTGTTTGAGGTAGCTTTTCTACAGTAAATTCTTTTACAAATGCCTTAGTATCCTTCAATAAAGTTACATCAAAGTCTACATTTCTTCCCATTGGTGCAACATATGTGTTTACCTTTATAGTTACATCTAATGATGGAATTTGGAATCTATATTTTGTGGTCTTATTATCTATTTTAGTTGCCTTTGCAGATACTTCTTTACCATTTATAGTAAACTTATGATTACTCATATAGTCCATACCTGTAAAAGTTAGTGTTAAGTAATATTTTCCTTCTATCTCTTCTAATGAAGATGATTCATTTAAATATTGTCTAGCCATAGCTTGTCCAGTTGGGTTAGAGTGAGTTACCTTATTTTTGATTGTATAAAGCTTACCCTCTATAATTACAACTTCATCCTCTACCTTAGTTTCTGTAGTTGTACCTCCTGTAGTATTTCCAGTATTACTCTCAGTGGCTCCTCCTGTTGTACTACCTGTAGAACCTCCAGTTGATGGACCTGTTACAGCATCATTTCCTTCATCCTTTGATGAATCACTATCACTTTTTTCTAATGTATCTTGTAAAAGTATCGTTTCAAAATCTGTATATCTATTCATCATTGTTACAAATACACTTACATCTATCTTGCTATCTAATGAGTTGATTTCAAAAGATACTTTGGCATTTTCTCTATCAATAACTGGATCAACTTCACTTCCATCTACCTTAATATTAATATCACCTATAAAACCAAAGGAACTTTCATTAAAGTTTAAAGTTAAATTATACTTTCCATCCTTTACTGTTACATCACTTACATCTTTTAAAGTTTTTCTTGCTGATGCATTTCCTGTCTCTGCATTCCCTGTTCCTGTATACTTAACATCATTTTTTATTGTATAATTTCCGTTTTCAACCTTTTCAGCTGTTTCATATTCTTTTATTAACTTTAAGCTATCTAAGTTATTGCTTAAGTTAAAACTTACCTGTCTTCCCATTACAACAATAAACATCTCCATTAAAACCTTTGAATCTAATGAAGGTATTTCATAAGTTATTGACATATTTCCACTATCAACTTTTCCATTTAAATCATTTCCATTTATACTAACCTTAAAGTTATTCATCATTGGGAAAAGATCTTCGCTAAAATATGTTGTTACTGATATAACTCCGTCTTTTACTATAACTTTACTCTTCTCTTTTACAGCATTTCTGGCCATTGATTGACCTGTATTATTGGATTCATCTACATAATTTGTAACATTATTTACCTCATACTCACCATTTTTTAAGCTTTGAGATGCAAGTTCTACAAAACTCCCTTCTTGCGATACCACTGAAGCTTGTACAAGATTTCCTCCAACGCTTATTGTTGCTGCTACTATTAAAGCGGCAGCTAAAAACTTTTTAACTTTATTTCTTACCATTATTTCTCCTCCTATATCTCTGTGTATTGACAAAACTTATTTTTTAATCAATAATAAATGAGAATCAATTTCAACTACATTTATATTAACATAGATATAACTAAGAACTTTTCACTATATTTTCTATTTTTTTTAATATATTAAGTTTTATAGATCAGGAGAAATGTTATATGTTTTTATTTGAAGATATAGCTAAAGACTTTTATTACTGTACTTCTATTCCAATACTTGTACTTAATAAAAACTTTGAGTTTATATTTAACTACAAACACACAAAAGAAACTTTAAGTATTTTTACAAAGGAAGAAATTATTCATAAATTAAAAGAACTTAAAGAAAGTAAACCAATTAATATAAAAGTGGAAAAGAACCTAATCTTTTCTGTAGTTACTCTATTTACTAGATGTCAAATACCACTTATTTTTATATTTGGTCCTGTTACAACTAATAAGGATTTAAATAGAGATGGCATTATTTATATAAAGAATGAATGTTGCATAAATTATCTTAGAGATTTACTAATATTAATATCTAAGGATAAATTTATGAGTATGCACTGTGAATACGCATATTCACCATTTGTTCTAAACGCAATAAAGTATATTCATAATAACTACGATGAAGAAATAGACATGGAAAACTTATGCTCTAAGTTTAATATAAATAAAAGTTATTTTTGTAATGTCTTTAAGAAAGAAACTGGACTTACCTTTACCAACTTTTTAAATACATTTAGAGTTGAAAAATCTAAAGAGATGCTTAAACACACCCAATATTCACTTTTAGATATTGCTCTTGCTACTGGATTTAAAAATCAAAGTTACTATAGTACAACATTCAAAAAAATTACAGGAATATCTCCAATTGATTATAGAAAAAAAGAGGCATAAATGCCTCTTTTATCTATTAAATAATAAAAAGCTCATTACCCTTTCTAGCACTGCATACCTTCTCTAACTTCTGTATCAATAAAGATAACTTTTCTTTATCTAACATTCGTGCATTCTTAGGGCAAATAGATATACAACGCATACATGAAATACACTTTGACTCATCTAAAAATAGTGGATTACCTTTACATATGGCATTAGTAGGACATTTTTTAATGCATAGGCCACATTTATTACATTCATTACTAACCACCGGGATAAATGGAACAACCTTAAATTCTTTATATGGGTTATTACCTGGAACCTGTACAACTTTTTCTGCACATTTTTTCTTAAGGACTGCTTTAATCTTTTTTACAAATCCCTTTAAATCTTTTTCATCTTCAATATCTGGTCTGCCTTTGCCAAACTCATGCATAATTGAGTGTTCTGCATTAGCCGCAATAGCTGCAATACAATGAAAATTACATTGCTCTAATGTATCTTCAAGCTCTAATAAAGTATCTTCATATGCACGATTCCCATAAACAGCTATCATTATAGTGTCTGCACTCCCACCAGACATTTGTTTAATTCTAGATAAGGCTACCTGAGGAGCACGTCCACCAAAAGAAGGAACTCCAACAATACAAATATCATCTCTTTCAAAACTATACTTAGAAAAATCATTTTCTGCTAAAGATAAATCAATTTCTCTCTTATCACAATTCCATTCTTCACTAATAATATCTAAAACCTTTTTTGTTCCTCCAGTAGGACTAAAATAAATAAGATTAAGTTTCATATTTTATACTCTCCCCCAACTTATTAGTTACTTATTAAAAATTTAACTACTAACCTTAAATACCACAATCTTCATTATATGACTCTTATTTCTCTACTTCAATATCCATTCGTTATATTCTACTACTCATCATCAAATAGTCCTCTTCCCCATTACCTCCACTTAAAGGACTTATTCCAGAATTAATAAAAGTTGATCTAACAACTGATTTACTTCCAAACCTGCTTCTTAAAGAATCTAAAGTTTTATCTAGTGCCCTTTGTTTATCAATCCTTTCACCATCAAAAAGTGAAGTTTGAAAAAATTCATTATAACATAAATCAGTAACCCTTACCCCTATCTGCCTAATAGGCTCCTTACTCCAAGCTTCATCAAAAGCCTTAACTATTTCTCTATAAATATCTATTGTACAATCTGTATAATTCTCCATCTTCCTTTGATGACTATATTTTTCAAAGGCATTACTTTTAATAGAAATTACAACCACTCTACATAAACTATTACACTTTCTAAGCCTTAAACTCATCATTTCTACAAGAGAAAGAATAATCCTTAGAGCCTCTTCTCTCTTTGTAACATCCCATGGAATGGTAGTTGAATTACCTAAACCTTTCATATTTATATAGCTTGTGCTTCTTATCTCTGAAGAATCTATTCCATTTGCATAATTATGAAGAACTATCCCAAAGCTTTTAAATGTACTCTTTAAAATTTCTAAATTATAAGTTGCAAGCTCACCTATAGTTTCTACATTTAACTTCTCAAGTTTTTTCTTTGTTGCCCTACCAACCATAAAAAGTTCCTCTACTGGTAAATGCCACATCTTCTTTTCTATTTCATTTTCAAAAAGTGTATGAATAGAATTCTTAGGGTTAAAATCACTTGCCATCTTTGCAAGTAGCTTATTAGTACTTATACCTATGTTTACATTAAACCCAAGTTCATCCCTTATTCTACTTTGAATTTCTACTGCTTTTTCCATATAATTTTCTTTATAATGAGACACATCAATAAACACCTCATCTACAGAAAACCTTTGTATCTTAGGGGAATATTCACATAAAAGTTTATACATTGCATTAGAACTTTGCATATATAGACCATAATCTGGAGGATATATTAAGAGCTTAGGACACTTTCTTAAAGCTTCATAAGTAGATTCTCCTGTCTTAATTTTAAATTTCTTAGCAGGTATTGATTTTGCTAATACGATTCCATGCCTCTCTTCTGTTTTCCCTCCTATTATTGAAGGAACTTCTCTAATATCTATTTTACTTTTCCCAAGTTGAAGAAGGTTTACTGCTGTCCATGAAAGATAAGCTGAATTAACATCAATATGAAATATTATTCTACTACTCATATTAATTCACCTAAAACTTAAATAGAATCCACTTTTTAGTTAATAGTTCATATTTAATTTCAAAAATTCTCTCTATTCCATTAACTGAAGCTATACATACAAACTTCTCCATTACATTTCCTGCAAGCTTTTCTATTTCCCTATTTACTACTCTATTTATCTTAATTACCCTTTCTTCTTCATCCTCATTTATTCTAAACCTTAAAGGCTTTACCCCCCCATCTTTTTCAAAACACGCTATAACATCAATTGATTTTGACACTACTTTCATAATCTTCACTCCATCGCAAACATTTGTTCGTATTCATTATAGCAGAACACTTGTTCTTTTGTAAAGATATTCTTAAATAAAAAACTCCGATTTCTCGGAGGTTTTTCTAGCCAATAACTGACTCCATATATTCAATTATTATCTTTGCACTTTAATCATTAAACTTTATAATATATTACATCTAATTATTTTTATTATCCATCTTACAAAGAAAAATATTAGTGTTCCAGTAATAATTAGTGGTAAAAGTTGTATAATATACTCCATATTGTTCCCATAAAAATTAATTCTACAACCTTATTATACATTATTTCCCTTGAAAAAATGTATATTTATTTTACTTCTTAATCCACAATGCTCCAAGTCACAGCAAAACAAATATCCACTTCTCTAATTCTGAGATAAGGAAATTATAAAATTATATTACTTTATATTTAAATTACTTCTTCTTTCCTCATATTCTTCAAAACTTATTTCTCCACTAGCATATTTTTCATTTAAAACATTAATAGCTTTATTATTACTGTTTCCTCCACTAAATAGTTTAAATAATAGATATATAATTAATCCAAAGACAGCAACTCTAAAACCTAAATATAAAAGACTAACTATTAATGAGTCACCTCCCATTGTTCCTACATTAGAAATACCGCATCCAAACATAAATTTTCCCACCTTTCTTAAATCTAATAGGATTATAAAAAAGTCTTATGAAGAAATTATGAATTTAAAGGTAATTCAATTACAAATTTACTTCCCTTTCCTAACTCACTCTTAACATAAACTGTACCATTATGGGCTTCAACTATTGCTAAAGTTATTGAAAGTCCTATACCTGCGCCGCCTGTAACCCTTGCTCTTGACTCATCTGTTCTATAAAACCTTTCAAAAACATAAGGAATATCATCTTTTGCTATGCCTATGCCAGTATCTTCTACCTCAATAGATAAGTAATCTTCTTTTAAAAATGTTTTTATATTAATTGATCCACCATTTTCAGTATATCTTAAAGCATTAGATATTAGATTTATAATTGCTCCACTAATTTTATCCTTATCAACTTCTATTTCGCATTTACTTAGATTAAGCTGCCCCTCTATATTTTTATTGTGAAGTTCTTTTTCAAAATTTATAAATATATTCTCTATAAGCTCAGACATCTCCACTTTTTCCTTGTGTAATATTCCATTTTCTTCCTCAATCTTTGATAAACTATTTAATGAATTTGCTAACCTATCAAGCCTTTGAATCTCTTCATAAATACCATTAAGTCTTTCCTCTGTTGGCTCCCATATTCCATCCTTAATAGCTTCAAGTTGCCCTAAAATTATGGTAATAGGCGTCCTTAATTCATGAGCTATATCCTTAGTTAATCTCTTTCTCATAGCATCTTGAGAGTCCAGTCTTTTTGCCATAATATTTATTGACTCTATCATATCTTGAATTTCTACTATACTACTGCTATTATCTACCCTTTCCTTATATTTTCCTTTTCCTAATAGCTTAACTGTATCTATAATCTTATAAATAGGCTTATTAATAGATTTAGAAAGTATTAAACTTATAATTAAGGATAAAATAGTTGCCATAATAGTTATGATAATTAAAACTTTATTTAAAGTATCATAATAAGTTGTATCAACATCCCTATAGTAAGTTCCATAATGGCTTATATGTACACTCCCAATCTTTTCTCCATTCTTAGTAATATTTAAACTACTCTTTATAATTCCATTATTTAATTTATTACTAAAGGCATTTTTCATCATAGATTCACATCGTCCCCTATGCTCCTCATCAGTACTCCAAATTAAATTGTTTTTATTATCATGAATACTTATAATAAGTCCATCATCTAAGACTTTTAAAGCTACCTCCTCTATAAAGCTATTATTCCAAGTACCATTAGAATAGGCATAGCTTAAGCTTCTTGCTATCTCATCCATTCTTTCAATATTGCAACTTTCTATATAAGAATTAAAACTTTTTTCTATAAAATATCTAAAAGTAAAGCTAATTGAAAATATAATGGCAAAGGAAATAATCATAAAAGATAGAAACATTCTTTTATTTAGTGTTCTCATTTTCCCCTCCAAATCTATATCCAACGCCATAAACTGTAACTATAAACTTTGGCTCTCTACTATTTTCTTCTATCTTAGCCCTTAGGTTCTTTATGTGAGTATCTATTACCCTATCAAAAGCTCCTGATTCATCATTAAGTTTGCTTATTAATACATTCCTAGTAAAAGTTATTTTAGGATTTGTAGCTAAAGTTTGTAATATTTTATATTCTGATTGAGTTAATATAACAAGATTATCATTTTTAAAGACCTCTCCTGTCTTTAAATTAATTTTTAACTCTCCACCATTAAAGGTTAGCTCACTCATATTATCTATTCCTAAAGTTCTTTTTAATACCGAATTAACTCTTGCAACTAACTCCTTAGGCCTAAAAGGCTTTACTACATAATCATCACATCCCAAAGAAAAGCCATTTAATATATCCTCTTCAGCTGATTTTGCTGTAAGCATTATTACAGGAGTATTAGAATCCTTCTTTATTCTCTTGCATACCTCTTCCCCCGAAATATCAGGTAGCATTAAATCTAGAATAACAATATCAGGAGATAAGGTTTTAAACTGTTCTAATGCTTCCACTCCATCTACTGCTCTTATTGTATTAAATCCATCCTTCTTTAGATATGCTTCTATAACATCTAAAATTTTTTCTTCATCCTCAACAATTAGTACATCTAAATACATGTCTTCCTCCTAAATGTTCTTCTTAATATTATTTGTAAACTTATCAAGAACTTATGTATTTTTTATGGAAAATCTTCATATTGGCTCCATAAGCTTTCTATAGAATACCACAAAAAGTCTATAAGAATGTAGCTAAATAAACTACTACTCCTATAGACTTTATTCTATACTATTAAGTACTTCTTTAATGATATTAGGCTTCCTACAACCCCTATAGTTATTCCCATGAAGAAAAGTAATGGTAATAAAATAATCATTATATTTCCTAAAGGTGTAATATAAAAACCTGGTATAAAACTAACTAGTGTTTCAGACATATTAGTATTAACCAATGAATGAACTATGGATACCATTAAAGCACTAATTCCTGCTCCCAAAGCTCCTATTAATGCCCCCTCTATTATGAAAGGTAATCTAATATAGTTATCAGTTGCTCCAATATACTTCATAATTCCAATTTCTCTTTTTCTAACAAAAACTGAAACCTTTATTACATTAGATATTAATATAGTTGATGAAATAACTAATATTAGAATTAGTACTATACCAAAAATCCTTACATATTTACTCATTGTTTTAAGAAAATCTGTGATTAAATTTCCATCAGAAACCTTATAAACATTTTCTAACTCTAATACTTTATTCATTACCTCTTCATTAATATTTATATTTTCTGTTTCTATTTCTAAGGTGTCAGGAATTGGATTATTTCCTTTGTCTATTGCTTCCTCAACTATTCTCATCATATCATCGTCTTCTTCACTTACAATATCTCTCTTATAAGCTTCTAACCCTTCATCTGAAGGAACATATATAACGCTTTCTACACCACTTATATCTTCAATACCTTCTTTTATATTTAATACTTCTGATTCTTCAACATCCTCCTCTAAGAAAGCTACAACTCTTACTTCCTCTTGAAGTTTTATAATATTGTCATTAGTAATATCTATTATTGAATAAAATATTCCAAGTAAGGTAAATGATATTACTGAAGTTAAGATAGCTGCAAAAGCCAATAACTTATTACTTTTTATACTTCTTAAACCATCTTTAGATAGTGCTTTTATTGTCCAAGACTTCATCATTTCCACTCCCACTATAAGTAATTCATTGGATCTACAAAAGTTCCATTTTTCTTAACTTCAAAATGTAGGTGATTTCCTGTAGAATATCCTGTTGTTCCAACAGTTGAAATCTTCTGCCCCTTTGAAACCTTATCTCCAACCTTAACTAGTCTTTCTGTATTATGGGCATAGAAAGAAACAATTCCGCCACCATGATCAATTGCAACCATATTACCATAAGAGTTATCATATCTAGATATTATTACTGTTCCAGAATTTGCAGCCACTACAGGAGTTCCAGCTGGTGCAGGAATATCAATTCCAGTATGTAGCTTCTTTTCTCCTGAAATAGGATGTATTCTATATCCAAACTTTGATGAAATAGTAGTATATCCTATTACTGGCCAAGCCATCTTACTTCCATTGTAACTTCCTCCACCTGAAGAAGAAACTATCTCATTATTTATTTCTTGTCCTCTAGACTCTAATTCTGATATTTCTTTTTCTGTAAGTTTAATCTGAGAAGATAACTCTCCCTGAAGCTTAATCAATTTTTTAACCTTAGCTTTATTTTCTTTATTTAATTTATCTAGTCTACCCTTTTCCTCTTCTACTATTATCTTATTTTTATTAATCTCATCCATTTGTTTAGTTAAAGTTTCTTTTTTGCTTTCTAACTCAACTTGAAGCTCTTTAATCTCTCTTATAGTTTCATCATTATTCTTTATTAAATTTGAAACTACCTCTAACCTTCTAAGGAAATTTCCAAAGTCCTTAGCCTCTAAAAGTATAGATAAATATCCTCCAACCTTTTGTTCATATTGAATTTTAATAATACTTCTTATTATCTCATAATTTTCCTCAAGAACCTTCTCTACCTCTAATATCTCTTCTTCTATATTCTTATTTTCTTTATTAAGGGTATTAATTTCTTCATTAAGCTTGTCCAATTTAGTCTTAACTAAATCTAGTTCCTCTTGAAGCTTTGCACTTTCCTTTTCTATAGTTTTTCTTTCATCATTAGTAGCTTCTAGCTTATTTTCTATATCCTCTTTCTTATCATTCTTTTCCTGAAGTGTATCAGCATGTACTCTAATAGGACCTTCAATATAATTGATTGTAATATTACAAATTAATAATATAGTCAAATATTTAATCATCTTCTTTTTCATTACTTAATCCTCCGCCTTGAATTAGCTTTAGATTATACACTAGACTTTTGAAGCAATTATGAAGATAAAAAAGATGAGGTAAATATTTAATTTGCTTGTTCCGTTGCAAGCTCCAAGTCACAGAAAAGTATATCTTTGCACAGTGAAAATATAGCTCACCTCAATCTAACAAAAAGCATCACTTTTTAAACTTCCCCCTGTCTACTTAAAAGGTTACAGTTCACCTCTGTGATGCTTATACCTGGATATAAATAACTATAATTTAATCCTTATATATAATATATTAGAAACTTATCAATACTTTGTATTGTTTTTTTTGACATCCTCTCTTTGTTTAGTTATAGTAGCTGAGTATACCAACTCATCCTCATCTTGGAATCCTACAAACATTAATCTTTTTACATCTTCATGATTAAACATTACTAGTTCCTCTCCATTTAAGCCAAGTGGAGCCCTTACACCACAATAATCAAATACATTACTATCAATATCTTTTCTTACTAATCTACCTACTATTAATATTTTTTCACTTTTTTCTGTATCAATGATAACTACTGAACCTAATGGTAATAACTTCACCATTATCTTCCTTTCCTTTACACTAGTATTTTAAATTCTTTATATAATCATATTTACTATATTTAAACATACCATAAACATAAAATCTTGTTAAAATCATAATTAATCCATATGCCAACATTAATAATAATGTATATGGCTTAGTTATATTTGCTATTAATACTAAAGTGTATATTAATCCTCCTGATATCGCTCCTGGATATATATATTTCTTTTTTTCTACTTTAAATTCTTTCATAAACTTCTTTGGTGCATCAAGTAATGTTAATATAGTTATTAATCCAATGCATACTAATACAAATCCCATACTTTTTAAATAATCTATTTGTGTAAAATCTTTAAATAAAAAATATTGATAAAAATATGAACTTAAAAAACATATACAAATAGTCTCTAGCAAAATAAAGTTAAGCATTAGTTCCATAGTTTTTTCATCTGAAAAATCACTACTCTTTGCCTTAAAATATAATATTAAAATAGTTATGCTACTTAAAATTAAAGGAACTATATATATTAATTTTACTACTAATGAAACTTCATCTCCAATTACTAATGCACCTATTCCCAGAAATATTCCTATAATAACAAAAATAAAAGTTCCTGTTTTTTCTCTTAGAAATGGAGCATTTACATGAAATTTAATTTGTTTTTTATACTCATCTACTATTTTTCTAACTTCACTTCTTTTATTTTCTTTAATTAGTTTATCAATTTCTTGTTCTACCACCATAATGAATCCCACCAATCTCCTAAATCATTTAATTTATCTTCTACCCATTCGCCAACGGGCTCTACTATATTATCATATGCTGCTGTCAAAATTGGATCTACCACCATGCTATATACTATATTAACAGTAGCACCTATAACAAACCCTCCAACTGTTCCAACTACTCCACCAACTACTGTTCCTACAGGGCCACCAACTGCCCCACAAATATATTGTCCTGTCGCTTGTCCCGCTGCTCCTGCTACTAAAATTCCACCTACATCTATTCCAACTGCTGCTACTATATCATCAATTTCTTCTCCATTTTTTGTAAATTGCTCATACTGCTCCAAAGACATAACACCTCTAAAAATGTTGTAAGAGAATTTCTTTCACTAATTAAGCTTTCTCCTACTGCCTTAACTTCTTCTAAATATTGTTTAAGTTGAAGTAGTTTTGTAATTCCTTCTAAATAATCTAATTTCCAAGTTTCAAATTCAGTTTTAAATGAATCATAACTTTTCCCACTCCACATATCACTAGTTTCTATTATCTTGACTTCATTCATTAATTCTAAAAATAACTCTGTTAAATTTTCTATTTCTTTATTAAATGAATCTTTTAACATTTCTATTGTATCCAAATTAATATAAAGATTATCATTATTTTCGATTTATATAATTAATTTCATTACAAATCTCTTGATTAGTCATACACTTTCCCCCATTATTTTTCTAGGCATTGAATTATCTCTAATTCTTTTTTTCCATATCTTTGCTTGTAACATTCATTATTTTTGCTATTTTTCTTACACCGTCGACAGCAACATCCTTAACTTCTTTAAATACCTCATCTTTTTTATCTTTAAAACCAGCCCTATATTTTCCTTTCATATCTTGATCTGCTACATCACAAACTTTTTCTAATCTATCTAAAGCTTCTTTCGTTTTTTCGCTTATATCTATTAATTTTGTATAAGAAACTTGAATATCTTCGTAATTGAATTTTATTGTGTCTCCACCTGCCATAAAACTACTCCATTCTAAATTATATTATCAATTATAATTTTATCACTTACTTTTTTATACACCAATTGAATTTTATAGAAAAAGAGTTGCTACTTCATTCATTAGAAACATTAACTCTTTTATCAGATTTAAAAGCGAGAATCAAAATTTTATATTTTGCTCTTCAAACTTTCACTTTAGTATAATATATATTTATCATCTATTTTATAAATATTTCTATGCATGAAAAAAAGATTAATGCTCCATTTGCTGAAACATTAACCTTTTAACTTCTTTCACTGCATTATTAGATTTATGCAGTCTTAATTATTCTTACAGTTGTTTATTTAACTATATTCTAGTGTTAATTATTTTTATGCAGTCACACAATTCTTTATTATGCAGTCACTATTAAATATTATATATCTCTACTACATAGCCATCAGTTTCTTCTATAAATACCTTAGTTATATTAGGATTATTCTTCTTCAATTTAAAAATTTGAACCTTTGTTAATGGTGGAATAAACTTAATGTGATTTACTTTAAATTCATTATTTATAATTTGCTCCTCTATTTCTGAAATAAAGTTAGCCCAATCTTTTAAATTAGGATTCTTTAGTTCTTCCTTATTCTCTAAAACTCTATATCCATCAGCGTCATAAAAAATCATTAAAGCAGTCCCTAAATCACAATTCTTATTATTTATTATATTATATGGAATCTCAAAACCATTATCCCAGTTATAATTTCCTGCTATTATATGCAATAACTCAGTATCTGTTATACTTTTAATCTCATCTATAGTATCTTTTTTATTTTCACTATAGAGCAATTTATATACATATTCCTTTTTAGACTTATCCATTTGAAATCCTGCTTAATTATTACTTTCTAATTCTACTTAAACTTCTTTCCCACAAGTCTACCGTTGCTCCTTGACTTGGATACAATGGTAACCCACTTTCTTGTAGCTTTCTTAAATCACTCTGTAAGTCAAATACTTGTTTTTGAAGTATTGGATTATCTGCCATTTCTGCAGAAATTATATGTTGTGATTGATGTCCAGGCCATTTAGTTGACCTTTTTAATCCCATCGATTCCATTATATTTTTACCTAGCTTAGTAGAATCACCACCTATAACTACTCCAATATTTCCTGGGATAAGTCTATCAGCTTTACTTACCCCCTTTATAGCATTATTTATCGCATTTTCATTATGATAATCAAGAATTCTATTATTATATCTATCTAATCCTAGTTCATATTCCCAATTCTTTTGTGCT
>NZ_JAHAIF010000049.1 GCF_018372875.1 Clostridium sp.
TAATGTATGTAGCTGACTGATACTAATAGGTCGAGGGCTTGACCAAGTTAAAGAAATTTCAATGATTATGTGCAATTTTCAGAGAACAACTCTGATTAATATTCCGCGGTAGCTCAATGGTGGAGCACTCGGCTGTTAACCGATAGGTTGGAGGTTCGAGCCCTCTCCGCGGAGCCATTTAGAATTTTAAGCGATGGATTACCATCGCTTTTTTTGTATATACAAATATGTTAATTAAATTGTAACTACCTTGAATAATATTTATATTATAATAAAAATTAATAGTATGATATAAAATGAGGTAAGTATTAATAATAGAAGAGAAAATAGTATTGAGGTGTTATGATGACAAAGATTTTATTAGTAGAAGATGAAGAAAGTATAAGAAGTTTTTTAAAGATAAATCTAGAACGAAACTCTTTTCAGGTTATAGAGGCAGGAACTGGAGAAGAAGGAATTGAAAAAGCTTTATTAGAAAAGCCTGAAATAATAATCTTAGATGTTATGCTTCCTGGAATTGATGGGTTTCAAGTGTGTAGTAGACTAAGAAAAGAGTTCCCTAATGTAGGAATAATTATGCTAACAGCAAAAGGGCAAGATATGGATAAAATTATGGGATTAGAGTTTGGTGCTGATGATTATATAATCAAGCCATTCAATCCTTTAGAAGTTGTGCTAAGGGTAAAAGCTATTTTAAGACGTATAGGGATAAGTGAAGATGAAAGTAGTAATAAAAACAAGTTAATTGGTGGTCCATTTATAATTGATTTATACTCTCAAAAATTATTAAAGAATAATAAAGAGATTGATGTAACACCTAAGGAATACATGCTAATGAAGCTGTTTATAGAAAATCCTAATAAAGCATTTACTAGAGATGAATTATTAAATTTAATATGGGGATATAACTTTTTTGGGGATCCTAAAATAATAGATGTTAATATAAGAAGGTTAAGATCAAAGATAGAGGATGATTCGTCAAATCCACAGTATATAGAAACTGTATGGGGAATAGGTTATAGATGGAAGGGATAAAATATGAGAACAATCAAAAGTAGGTTAGTTAAGAGTTTCTCTATAGTAATATTTATAACTATTTTAGTATTAGACATATTACTTATTACTTTTGTAAGAAAGTACTACTATGATAATATGAATGATTTATTAAAAAATCAGTTACAAGTAACAACAAATTTTTATAAAAAGTACTTTAATTTATATTCTTTAGAGGAAAATATTTATGATAATTTAGATTCATTTTGGGAACAAACTGATGCACAAATACAGATATATGATAATAATGGTGAGTTGTTAATGGATTCTATAGGAGTGATAGAAGATAACGTCAAATATATTGACGTGCAAAGATCACTTCAAGGAGAGAAAAATAATAGGTGGATTGGAAATGTAAGTTATTATGATTATAAAGTAATGGCATTATCAACGCCAATAGAGTCTGATGGGAAAGTTATAGGAGTAATGAGGCTAGTTGTTTCTCTTGAAGCTGTAGATAAAGGAATAAGTAATATAATAGTATTTTTCTTAATTATATCTATGACTGTTCTTATTTTTTCAATTTTAGTTAGTACAATTTTAGCAAAAAATATAGTAGTGCCAATAAAGAAGCTTACTATAGTTGCAGAGGAAATGGCTGGAGGAGATTTAGGGGTAAGAAGCGATACTAATTCAAGAGATGAGATAGGTAAATTAGCTAAGACCTTGGATTATATGGCAGAAGAAATACAAAAGAGAGAACAACTTAAAAATGAATTTATTTCATCTATTTCACATGAATTAAGGACTCCATTAACAGCTATAAAGGGATGGGTAATAACATTAGATGATTCGCAAACAGATAAAGATACTTTAAAAATGGGGTTGAATATAATTGAAAAAGAAACTGATAGATTAGTTAATATGGTAGAAGAACTTTTAGATTTTTCTAAGTTATCAAGTGGTAAAATGACTTTAAATAAAAAAGAAATTTCAATAAAAGCTATATCTGATTATATTGATGTATATATGTCAGCTAGAGCTAGGCGTGAAAATAAAAGGCTTAATATAAATTTAGACTCTGAGAATAAAAAAATCTATGTAGATATTGATAGAATAAAGCAAGTATTAATAAATCTTTTAGATAATGCTTTCAAGTTTACAGAAGCAGAAGGTACTATAAGTATAAGTTTTTGCTCTGTTGAAGGTTCTTTGAAGATAATTGTTCAGGATAATGGTTGTGGAATATCGAAGGAAGATTTGCCAAGGGTAAAAGAAAAATTCTATAAGGGAAAGAATGCAAAATCTAAAAATGGTATAGGTTTGTCTATATGTGATGAAATAGTTAAATTACATAATGGGGAGATTTTTATTGAAAGTGAAGAGGGGAAAGGGACATTAGTAACCATAACTTTACCAGTAATTAAGGAGGAAGAAGCTAATGAAAAGACTTTTTAGTAGTTTTATATGTATTTTTTTATGTATCTTTCTTCTAATGGGGTGTTCTTTTGTTCAAGAGGAAAGTAGCTCAGTAATAGTACAGCCACGTAATATGAACTTGAAAATAAAAGGAGGATGGAATGCAGAGGTATATAAGATATTGGAAGCTAATGTATTATCAGATGAGGATATAAAAAATATAACCTCAAATCCTATAAAAATAAGAAGCAATGGAATTAGCCTATCTGGAGAAGATATTAAAAAAATAAGATATACAGTAAAGGTTGTAAAACCTAATTATACAATTTCTTATGAGAATAAATATAAAATGTTAAACTTATTAGGAAATGAGATAGAGAGTATAGATGTATATTCTATAATATATCAGAATAAAGTACTAGCGGAATTTTTTTATAATACAGAAGAGGAATCCTATTTATATTATCAAGGGATAATTTTTAAAGTTAAGTTAGATAAAGATATAGATATAAGTGAGGAGCAAAATTATACTGATTATGAAGGTTCAGCTGTTAAAGATGAATCAGGCATTTCAGAAGGATTATATATAGCTTTGAAGAAGCCTTCTACAATAGAAGGAATGCCAGAAACATATAGGACCTTATGGATTAGTACACAAGATGGAAGCCTTCAAGATGTTAAAGAAAGAGAGAATATTATATTCCCAAGACTTAAGGGTATATGGTATTTAGAGCCAAAGTTGTATGAGAATAAAGAAAGAAAGATAAAGTATGAGTATTTTGAATCAGCTCCAATTGATACAACAACAGTTGAGTATAATAACAAGTTAGTTGAAGAAATAAAAGGTAATATCGAAGATGGAACAACATTATTAAGGAATATAAATTTTATAGGTAATGATTATATAGCAACAGAAGTAGTAAGTAATAATAGTAAATATGAATCTGGTTATTACGAAGTACTACCAATAGATAATATGAATACATCAACTGGAATATCTATAAGTGATTTATATACAACTAAAGATTCATATTCTGATTATACAGAAGCTTATAATGAAACTTATAGTACACTTAATAATGAAATTAAATCATCATTATCACAATATATAGATTATAGTAATTTTACTTTGGTAAGAGATAATGGAAAATGGGTTATACAGGGAAGAATGTCGTCTTTAAAAAATGATAAATATATTAACTTTCCAACAACATTAAAGCCTATTAAAAAATTATTAAATTATGATACACTATTAATATCATGGAAACTTTTAAAAGGCGTTAACCCATATATGATAGATGCGTATACATCACCATATAAATCTTTGGCAGTTATAATTCTTAAGGATGAGATGCTTATTTACAGAATTGTAGATGGTACATTATCAGACGAACCTCTAAAAAGGATACAGCTTGAAGAGGGAGAAACTGTTATAATGGCTGAATGGTGTAGTTCAAATTATATTGATAAGTGGGCAAGTGCTTTTAAAGAAAACAGTAGAACAATAAAATAGGAGGATTGAAATGATTTCAAGAGAGGTAGCATCAAAGGTTTTATCTAAGTGTCTAATTACCGGTGGTGATTTTGCAGAAATATTTGAAGAAGATAGTATAAATAATTCTATTGGGATTTTAGACAATAAGGTTGAAAATGCCTTAGGGGGTAGAAGTTATGGCGTTGGTATTCGAATCTTTAAAGGATTAAAAAGCGTTTATGCATATACAAATGATAGCAGTAAGGAAGGTCTTTTAGATACTGCATATAAAGCAGCCTTAGCCTTAGGGGATTTAAAGGAAGAGAGAACTATTGTAATTAATAATAGAACTGTAATAAATGATAGACATAACATTGAAATATTCCCTAATGTTGTTGATTACAATAAAAAAGTTGGTGTAATGAAAATAGCATATAAAAGTGCTAAGGAATATCATTCAGATATAGCTCAAGTAAGTGTATCATATATAGATAAAGATCAAAAAGTACTTATTGCAAATACAGAAGGACTTTACGTTGAAGATAGAAGAATTAGAACAAGATTAGCAATAAATGCTGTAGCATCTAAGGATGGTGAAAATCAAACAGGATTTGAAGGGCCAGGAAGATATAAAGGCTTTGAAATGTTTAATGAGATTGATCCTGAATATTACGGTAAGGAAGCAGCACGTTCTGCATATGTAATGTTAAATGCTCGTAACTGTCCAGCAGGTAGAATGATGGCTGCTATTGATAATGGATTTGGAGGGGTTATATTCCATGAAGCGTGTGGACATTCATTAGAAGCTACATCAGTAGCAAAAGGTAACTCTGTATTCTCTGATTGTTTAGGCAAGCAAATAGCATCTTCAAAAGTAACTGCAATTGATGATGGTAAATTACCAAACCA
The DNA here is from genome assembly GCF_018372875.1 of Clostridium sp. Taxonomy (GTDB): domain Bacteria; phylum Bacillota; class Clostridia; order Clostridiales; family Clostridiaceae; genus Clostridium. The sequence goes on from NZ_JAHAIF010000049.1 coordinate 4,796, forward strand.
TTGGGGTTCAATTAATGTTGATGATGAGGGAACACCTGGAAGAAAAAATGTTCTTATAGAAAATGGAATATTAAAGTCATATATGATAGACAAGTTAAATGGTAGAAGGATGGGTATGAATCCAACAGGAAATGCTCGTAGACAAAGCTATAAGTTTGCTCCAACATCTAGAATGACTAACACTTATATTGCAGCAGGAGAAGATGATCCTAAGGATATAATTGCATCAATTCCAGAAGGTTTATACGCTAAGAAACTTGGTGGAGGTTCTGTTAATCCTGTAACTGGTGAGTTCAATTTTGCTGTAGCAGAGGGATATCTTGTTAAGAATGGTGAAATTCAAGAGCCTGTTAGAGGGGCAAGTTTAATAGGTAAGGGTAGCGAAGTATTAATGAATATTGATATGGTTGGAACTAATTTAGCACAAGCTCAAGGAATGTGTGGTTCTTCATCTGGTAGCGTTCCTGTTAATGTTGGGCAACCTATGATTAGAGTAAAAGAAATTACTGTAGGTGGAAGATAGGAGGTTAACATGGAATTTAGAGAATTTAAAGAAAAGTTATTTGATAGAGCTAAAAATGAAGGTTTTCAAGAGTGTGAGATATACTTTGTAAACAGAGAAAGTTTAAATATAACTGTTTATGAAGAAGAGGTTGAAAAATATAATTTAAATAAAACTTTTGGCTTATCTTTTAGAGGAAAAATTCAAGAGAAGATGGGATATTCATATACGGAAATTATGGATGAAGAAGCAATTGAAATGTTAGTAAAGAATGCTAAGGATGGAGCTAAAACTGTTGAGAGCGAAGATATACAGTTTATTTATGAAGGGGATAAAGAATATGAGGAGGTTAAGACTTATTCTGAAGACCTAGAATCAGTAAAACCTAGCGAATTAATAGATATTGCTTTAAGTATAGAAAAGGAAGCTAAGCAGTTATCTGATAAAGTAGTTAATCTTGGTGGATGTAGTGTAGGATATGGAACATCTAGTTATGGAATATATAATACAAAGGGATTAGAGCTTAGTAATAAGACTAACCTGTTAACAGCATATGTAGTACCTATAGTTGAAGAAGCAGGGGAAAAATATGATGGAACGGGTTATGTAACAGCAAACTCATTAAAAGAAGTAAATCCAACAAAGATAGCTAAACAAGGTATTGAAGAGGCATTATCAAGAATAAATGGTAAAAGTATTAAGTCAGATAAGTATAAGACATTAATATATAATGAAGCTATGGTTTCCTTATTATCAACATTTTCTGGAGTATTTAGTGGAGATGCAGCACAAAAAGGTCTTTCTCTATTAAAGGATAGAGAAGGAGAAATAATTGCATCATCAATAGTAACTTTAGTTGATAATCCATTATTAAAGGATGGTCTAGCTTCTACTCCATTTGATGATGAAGGGGTAGCAACATATAAAAAAGAAATTATATCTAAAGGAAAGTTAGAAACTTTACTTCACAATCTAAAGACTGCAAATAAAGCTGGTATAAAAACTACAGGAAATGGATTTAAAGCTTCATATGCATCTACAGTTGGAATATCTCCAACTAACTTCTATATAGAGAAGGGAAGTAAATCTATAGATGAATTATATGAAGAAGTAGGGGAAGGGCTAATGATAACTGAGCTTGCAGGAATGCATTCGGGAGCAAATTCTATTACTGGAGATTTCTCATTAGCAGCAAAAGGATTTTATATAGAAAATGGAAAGAGGTCATTTCCTGTTGAACAAATAACTATAGCTGGTAACTTCTTTGATTTATTGAAAGAAATTAAAGTTATAGGGGAAGACTTAAAGTTCCCAATGAGTAGTGTGGGATCACCATCTGTTGTTATTAATGAATTATCTGTTGCAGGAAAATAGTAAAATAATAAGACACGCTGTAAATAGCGTGTCTTATTATTTTAATTAACTTTTTTGAAATAATTAGCTCTTATCATTTTATCTGAAAGGTCTAAGGAAGATTTTATTGTTTCTTCATCTTCTGCTGATAAGTTTTCTCCCTTAATTGTTCCATTAGTTAATATAGCATAGCTTCTATTAGTATTTAATAGATTTCTACCTAGTGCTGTATTTTCATATAATGATTTATCTATTCCAAGTAAATATAACATAGTAGGCATTATATCAATTTGACCACCAATAGTTTCGAATGTCTTTGGTTCTTTAATATCTTTATCATAGATTATTAAAGGAACAATCGGATTACCATCATCTAAATACCAAGCTTCTTTTTGAGAAAGTTGGTTTATGCTATGATTATAGTATTTATGAACCCCAGTATGGTCTCCAACTATAACTACTAAAGAATTATCAAGAATTCCTTCTTTGTCAAGTAACTCTAAGAAATATCCAATTTGTTCATCTGTATAATGAACACTTTCAAAGTAGCCTCCAAGCTCACTCTTATCTAATTCTTCATCTAATCCTAACTTTCTATATTCTTTAGGAATGTCGAAAGGACCGTGATTAGTTAAGGTTATAGTATGAGCAAAGAATGGTGAATTTAAATTCTTTAGCATTGGTACAACTTGTTCGAAGTAACTTCTATCACTTATACCCATACCTATTTGTTCATCATCATTAAATGAAAAATAATCTATAAAGTTATCAAAATCAATACCACCCTTTAATGCATTTGCATAGTTCCAGAAAGAACCTTTATCAGGATGAATAGAAGAGGATGTGTATCCTGCATTTCTAAGAACTATAGGTAATGAATTATAAGTAGTATTTGGATATCTGAAGAATGTGCTTCCTCTTCTTAATGGCAACATAGATGTATTTACCATTAAGTCAGAATCAGAGCTTGTTCCTTCGTTAACTTGTTCATATATGTTTGGAAAGTACAATCCTTTTTTTATTAGTTCATCCATTACAGGGGTAATTTTCTTACCGTTAATTTCTTTGCCTAAAATAAATGATTCAAGAGATTCTACTTGAATAACAATTAAATTTTTATTTTTTGAAATTCCTGCATACTCATTATCAGGTAGATTTTCATTTTTCCAATTATAATACTGATTAATTTGTTTTTCTTCTTCTTCTGTTAATTCATAAGGTTTGGAATCTTTATATACATTTATTATATCCATTATGTGATACCCAACAGGCGTAAAATATTTTACTGTATTAGTTGGGTCATATCCATCAAAAAGATAAGCATCCTTAACATCCTCATTGTTTAATACAAAAAGATTAAAAGGAACATATAGTATAAATGTTAAAGGAATAATAAATGTAATTAAAAATGTTTTTATAGCTCTTTTAGGATTAATTGAGTAAGTTTTTCTAGTAAAGAAAACATAAATTCCTAAAATGATAAAGTCTAAGAAGAATATGAAATCATATGAGCTAAGCATGGATATTACTGAGCCACCAAGATTGTCCAAATTAGCAGTTTGAGTTAATATAAGGATTGAAGGTACTGTTAAAAATCCTCTAAAATACATAACATCTAATAATGTTAATGCAGTAATTAGAGCATCTATAACAAATAGATATATTATTCTACCTTTCCCTTTGAATAATAAGCTAAAACTTAAGCATACTAAGGTATAAGCAAAATAATAATTTATACAAGGAGATGCATTGGAAAATCCAAGAGATATGTTAAAGTTATATGGATTTTGATTTTGTATAAATCCTTGTAGAAATATAGCTTTTAAAACTATTCCCAAAAGAGGAATAAGGAATAATCCTATTTTTATTAACTTATTTTTATCAAAGTTTTTTAGATAATTCTTAATTTGTTCTAATAAGTTACTCATTTCTTCACCTCTCAACAGTAATCATAATCAATTATAGTATAATATGATATGGCAAATCAAATTAAAGAAAGAGTATTTATTAAATCTTAATAAATGCTATAATTTAAATGTAACCATTTTTATAAATAAATAGCTTTAATTACAGTATGAGGTGATGGTATGAAGAGGATTGACTGTAGAGGTATAGAAGGTCCAAAGGTGATAAGGAAAGTAAAAAAATATTTTGATTCTATTGGTGAAGGTGAAGCAACTGTACGTGTAGATAATGATATTGCAAATAGTAACATAACAAAATATGCAATGACTCAAGGATATCATGTTGATTCACAAGAGGTTGGGGATGAGTTTAAGCTAACTATTGAAAAAAGAGGATGCTTAGAGGTATTAGAAGAAGATAAAAATTATGTTGTTATAATTTCAACTGATATGTTAGGAAAAGGTGATGAGGAATTAGGAAAGAAATTAATGATTTCTTATTTAGATACAATAAGTGAAGAGTTTAGGTTACCTAAGAAGATTATCTTTTTAAATAGTGGTGTAAAGTTGTTATCTGAAGATTCTAAAGTTATTGAAGGAATAAGACTGCTAATTGAAAAAGGTGTTAAAATCTACTCATCATCAATGTGCATAGACCACTATGATTTAAGAAGCAAAGTTTTAGTTGGTACAAAAATAGATATGAGTGAAATTGTTGATATTATGAATGAAGCAGATCAATTAATAAAGATATAAAGTAGATTTTATTTAATCTACTTTATATCTTTTATTATTTTCAAGTAAATTAAGAGTATATAAGTCCTTTTCGTTATCATTAAATCACCTTATTTATTTTCGAAATTTAATAGTGAAAGTTAATATGTTATAATCAATTTATGTTAAGAAATTTGAGTGATATAAGGCAGTCTAAGGAGGAAGTTTCTTTATGATTCAATATGATTTGATAGTTGTTGGTGGTGGGATTAGTGGCATGACAGCAGCCCTAAGTGCCTTAGAAAATGGAGTGAAAAATGTAATTATTATAGAAAGAGAAGATTCATTAGGAGGAGTGGTGAATCAGTGTATTCATAGTGGATTTGGTAGTAGTATTTTAAATACTGAAGTTACAGGTCCTGAATATGTTAATTTTATTAGAAATAGATTACTTAATCATAAAGTCCATATAAAATTAGAAACAGAAGTAATAGACTTATATAAAGATAAGGTTATAACATATGTAAATTCTTTAGATGGAGTTACAGAAATAAGAGGAAGCTCAATAATTTTTGCTACGGGATGTAGAGAGAAATTTACTGGAAGTATAAATATAGCAACTAATACCTATACAGGTATTAGTAGTATAGGAAATGCTCATAGAGTAGTAAATTTAGATGGATATTTATTAGGAAAAGAACCTGTTATAGTAGCAAGTAGTAAGTGGGCTTTAATAGTAGCACGAAGATTATACATAGAAGGTGCTAATATAAAAGGAGTTTTAATAAGAGAAAATGAAAATTTCACATTTGATGATGAAAACAAAGATATAATAGAAGGATTTAATATGCCTATATACCTTAATTCAAAGGTGATAGAAATATTCGGTGATGAAAGGGTTACAGGAGTTAAAATAGGTTCTATTATAGATAAGAAGGAGATTATTTTAGGGTGTGACTCATTATTATTATCTGTAGAATATTTTCCTGAGAATGGGCTATTAAAAAATATAAAAGTTGAAATGGACAAAGAAACACTTGCACCAATTGTAAATGATTATGAGACAGGAATTAAAGGTATTTTTGCTTGTGGAAATTTAATATATGGTACAAAAGCACTAACTAAGAAGGATATTAATGGAGGAGAAGCAGGAAAAAGGGCAGCAGAATATATTAGAAATTATTATTACTAAATATTCTTAATGCCTCATCCTTCATAAGTGTATTACCAAAAGAATTAAGATGAATACCATCAATAAAAATATTTTTATCTATATTTTTAAGTGATAGGTTATAAAAATCTATATACTTAACATTGTGTTTTTCACAGACATCTATTAAGGAAGTACGTAGTTTTGGAAGTGATGAGAAACAGTAATCATATAATTGGGATGGCATAAATAATTCTTCTGCCATCTCTGTTATTATAATAGGTGGAATTCCAATTACTACATTAGAGTTATTAGATATAGTTTCTAAAATCATTTCTTCAATATTGTCTATTATATTAAAAAGTTTTCTACCACATAGAAGATCATTTGTCCCACCCATTATAAAAGTCATGTCGGGTTTATGTTTTATAAGATTTTCATACAACCTATTTAACATTGATGGAGTTGTATCTCCATTTATTCCTTTATTAATAATCTCTATATCTAAACAGTTTCCTAATAGACTAACCCAAGCCTCATCTTTAGCTAATCCATATCCGTATGTAAGACTATCACCAATACATAATATTTTACTTATCATAATTAGATTATCCTCTCTAGAAAAGTTTTTTAAAACAGTTTTTACAAATCAATGTCTTTCCTTTATCAGCAGTAATAAAATCATCAGAAATAATTGATTTTTTACACATACTACATACCTTGTCAGGTTTAATAGTTTCCTGCTTTAGGTTAGAAATACTTTTTTCATGAAAGTTCTTTCGAAGAGGTTTATATTCATTTTTTTTTGTTAAAGTTTCCTTAGGTAAAACTGAATATTTAAGAGAGTATTCACTTTCTCCAAATAGTTCAAGTTCAAATCTAGGGTTTTCCTTATCATAAAACTCTTCAATTACTATTCTTCTTACTTGAGCGTCATTAACTATTAATCCGCTTTTTTCCACACCATCAAAAATACTTTTACAAATATTTATAGTATCTGGATGTCTTTTTTCGCTTTTATAGTATACCTTAAGGAGTGCTATTAAACTTTCAGTTAAAACAATTTCTGGATTTTGAGAACGAGCAATATATGCTATTTCTTGTTCATATAGTGCATATCTATCGTGATATTGTCCAGAATTATAAGGTAATATAGCGCGACCATTAACATTATGTAGTTTAAAGTTAGATTTAGTTATAGGAGATCCATTTACTATAACTTTTGCATAAGATGACATAATATTTACTCCTTTATTTTAAGTAAAACTTAATTTTCCATAAATTCTATAACAAAATAGCTGAAATATTGACCATTAACGATTATAATTAAAATAGAATTTCAATTTTAAATTTACAGTATTATTCTTATTAATACAAGATATAAAAATTCATATATAATGCTTAATTAAGTATTATACAATATAGTTTTAATAAATAAAAAGTACGAGGGATAACAAAATGGAAAAGAAATTAATATTATCTATTGAATCTAGCTGTGACGAAACATCTGCTGCAGTTATTGAAAATGGAAGAATAGTATTATCAAATATAATAGCTACACAAATAGATACACATAAAAAGTTTGGAGGAGTAGTTCCAGAAGTAGCATCAAGAATGCATATAGAAGTAATAGATAAAGTTGTGAAGGAAGCTTTAGATGAAGCTAATGTAACTTTAGAAGATATTGATGCAATTGGAGTTACATATGGACCAGGACTAGTTGGAGCATTATTAGTTGGGCTTCAGTATGCTAAAGGGTTAGCATATGCAGCTAATAAACCTTTAATTGGAGTGAATCATATAGAAGGACATATATCTGCTAATTTTATTCAACATAAGGATTTAAAACCACCTTTTGTGTCTTTAGTGGTATCAGGAGGTCATACTTTCATTGTTCATGTTAAGGATTATGGAAAATATGAAGTATTAGGTCAAACAAGGGATGATGCTGCTGGAGAAGCTTACGACAAAGTAGCAAGAGCTTTAGGATTAGGATATCCAGGTGGTCCGAAAATAGATAAGCTTGCAAAGGAAGGAAATCCAAATGCAATAGAGTTTCCTAGAGCAAGATTCCATGAAGAAACTTTAGATTTTTCTTTTAGTGGTTTAAAATCTGCAGTATTAAATTACTTAAACAAATGCAGTATGCAAAATATTGAAGTTAATAAAGCTGATGTTGCAGCATCTTTCCAAAAAGCTGTGGTAGAAGTTTTAAGAGATAATGTATTTTTAACAATTAAAAATAAAGGATTAGATAAAATTGCTATAGCTGGAGGTGTAGCAGCTAACTCAGCTTTAAGAGATGCTTTAATTAGTGAAGGTAAGAAATTTGGAGTTCAAATCTTATTTCCAGAGCTAAAGTTATGTACAGATAATGCAGCTATGATAGGTTCAGCAGCATATTTTAGATTTATGTATAATGAATCTTCTTCCCTAGATTTAAATGCAAAACCAAATTTAAAATTAAATGAAGGATAGGTGAAAAGCTTGAATCTTATACCTGAATCGAATGGACTTCATAGAGTTAATATGAGGGAAAAATTATCTGTATTGCAATGGGTAAAAAAAGTTAGTACTGTATTAGTTATAGTTTTACTATGTGGCTTTATATTTCAAAGCTTAAGTAATTTTATAGGAAATGAACAAGTAAAGCAAAGGTTAAACTATGTAAAGATAGATGATAACAAAATAGAGTATAAAAGTAGTGGAAGTGGAAGTTACACAATTGTTTTTGATGGAGCTTTAGGAACTAATCTTTATGCTTGGAATGATGTGTGTAAAATTGTTGAAAAAGAATTAGGTGTTAGAACACTAGTATATAATAGGGATGGATATGGCTTTAATACTATTAAGGATAAAAAAGATATAGAATCTCAAACAGAAGAACTTAGAGAATTAATAAAAAAATTAGGTCTAACTGATAACTTGATTCTTGTAGGAGAAGAGTATGGCAGTTTAATCATGACTAATTTTGCAAAAGAGTATCCAGAATTGGTATCGGGGATGGTATTAATAAGGCCATTATCAGAAGAAATTTTAAAAAGTAAAGAATTTAAGAAAAGTGTAAGATGGAAGTATTATAAAAGTAAAGTTGAAGCAGTGGGAGCTTCCTTTGGTCTAACTACTTTAATGGACAAGTTAGGTCTTACTTATTCTGTAGATGGGTTTGAAGAAAATCTTCCAAAAGGAGCAGATGAGGAATTTGCAGTACACAAAACTAAAAAGAACTATAGAAAAGCAGTGAGTAATGAATTAGAAAACTTATATAAATATAATGGAGAAAACCAACTAGACAATATGTTTATAGACAAGCCTTTGTATATAATAACTAGTAATGAAAATGAACCTGTTGCAAAAATTGGTACAAGCGAATTAACAACTGTATATCACACAGAATCTGAAGCAGGTATAATTGCAAGTACAGGTAAGGATGCTATTGAATCTGCAATATCAATTGTATTAAAAGAAGCTAAAAAAATAGAAAAACTAGCAAATAAGAGTAAATAGGGATTTATTGGTGCAGAATATAAATATATTCTGCACCAATTTTTTTCAATTTAGGAAAATATAAAATTTTAATTAGGTATAAATCAAAGGTACTATTATATTTTTATATTATAAAATATAAAATCAAGGATAATAATTTTATAATTTCCTTACCTTTAGTTGTGAGGTGTGGATATTTGTTTTGATGTGACTTGGAGATTGCGACGGAACGATCAAAATAAATATCCACCCATCCTTTTTTGAAGTTTTATGTCATATAGTTGTCACAAAAAAAATATATACTCAAGTTAAAGAAAGTGGATATAGGAGGTTTTAACAATGGATAACGAAAACAATAATGAACAAGGATTTGTTTTTTATCATGAGCCTGATAAATTTGAAGAACATAATAATTTTGGAGATAATAAGAAACTGAAAAATAAAAGAGGATTAAAAATATTTGGTACAATAGCAATAGCACTTACAATAGCATTGTCTGGAGGGTTAATAGGTGGGTTAGTAACCTATAAGACAATAACAAGTAACTTAGAAGGCAAGACAGTGAACTTGGCTCCAGTAAATTTTACTCAAAGTGATGAAAATGCTCTTTCAGCACAGGAAGTATATCAAAAGGTAAGTCCAGCAGTTGTTACTATTTCGGCTAAAGGAACTGAATATAAAGGTTTTTTTGCTCAAGATGTTGAGGGGATAGGATCTGGATTTATCATAAATGAGGATGGCTACATCTTAACAAACTATCATGTTGTTGAATTAGCTATTTCTAATAATACAAAGGATGTAACAGTAATATTAAGTACTGGAGAAGAGATAGCTGCAAAAGTTGTTAACTATGATCAAAATAGAGATATTGCAATGGTTAAGTTAGTAGATGGAACTAAGGTGCCAGCTGTAGTAGAGTTAGGAGATTCTGATGGATTATATGTAGGTCAAGAAGTTGTTGCTATAGGTACACCGCTTGGAAAGAATTTTGCACAAACATTAACAAAAGGAATTGTTAGTGGAGTAAATAGAAATTTAACAACTGAAGGTGGAAACACTGGTGACTATATTCAAACTGATGCAGCAATAAATTCAGGTAATAGTGGAGGACCTCTAATAAATACTAAAGGTGAAGTAATTGGAATAAATACAGCAAAATTATCAGGTCAATCAGAAACAACTATAGAAGGTATGGGATTTGCAATTCCAATTAATGATGCAAAAGATAGAATAGAAAGCTTGTCTAAGCCAATTTTGAATTTAGGAATAACTGTTAGAGAAGTGAATTCAGAATTAGCAAAACAAAATAATCTTCCTAAAGAAGGTTTATGGGTAGTTGGGGTTACTGAAAATTCACCAGCAGCAAAAGCAGGAATACAACCATCCGATTTAATTGTAAAGTTTGATGGAAAAGAAGTAAAAACTTTTGATGAGTTAACTAAATTAAAGAATAATAAAAATGCAGGAGATAAGGTAGAAATAGTTGTATATAGAAATGGAAAAAATGTATCTTTAAGTATGCAATTAGCTGAAAGTTAGTTATTAATATAGTATAATTATAGTTAGGTACTTAATAGTACCTAACTATTTTTTTAGGGGGCAAATATGAGTAAATTAGATGAAGTTTATAACTCATTATTACAACTAGAAAATAAAGGCCGTAATGGTATATCAGCAATAGAATTAAGTAACTTTATGGATTTAGATAGAGCTAATATTTCTAGATATTTAAACACTTTATATAAGGAAGGAAAACTGGAAAAAATAGAAGGTAGACCTGTATTATATTCTGTTATAAAAAAGAATAGTCTTTATAAAAATAAAGGTTCAAATATAGATTTAAATAATAAAAATAGCTTGGATAAAATGGTTGGAGCAGAACAAAGTCTGCAGATACCTATACAGCAGGCAAAGGCAGCTATACTTTACCCTCCAAGGGGATTACACACATTAATCTTAGGAGAAACAGGTGTAGGTAAATCAATGTTTGCTGAACTAATGTATGAATTTGCAAGAGAGTCAGGTGTTATATCTGAAAATGCTCCATTTATAAGATTTAATTGCGCTGACTATGTAGATAACCCTCAATTAGTCATGGCACAAATTTTTGGAGTAAAAAAAGGGGCGTATACTGGTGCTGACTGTGATAAGGATGGACTTTTAAAAAAGGCTGATGGGGGAATTATATTTTTAGATGAAATACATAGGTTATCACCTCAAGGTCAAGAAATGTTATTTACATATATAGATAAAGGTTATTTTAGACCATTAGGTGATACTGAAAATCCTATTAATGTAGAAGCTCAAATAATTGCAGCTACCACTGAAGAACCACAATCATTTATGCTTAAGACATTTACTAGGAGAATACCTATGACCATAACACTGCCATCATTAAAAGAGCGTAGTGTTCAAGAGAGGTATTACCTATTAGAAGAATTTATAAAAGAAGAGTCTGTAAGACTAGGAAAGAGTATATATTTTAATAAAAATGCGTTAATTTCATTTTTATTATATGATTGTCCTAATAATATAGGTCAGTTAAAAAGTGACATACAATTAGCTTGTGCTAAAGCATTTCTTAATTACAAGGCAAATGGAAGAGATTACATTCTTGTAGAACAAAGTGACCTACATCAAAGAGTTAATAAGGGATTAATGAAGTTGCAAGAATTTAGAAGCGAAGTAGATGAGCTTTTGAGAAATATGGGTGATGTTCTTAGATTTTCCTATAAAGATAATGAAAATGAATTTAATATGGTGGATTTTAATGAGGAAAGTAAAATAACAGGTGAGTATTTTTATGATATTATAGAAAATAAATTAGAGGATCTTAAAAGAAAAGGATTAGAAGAAAAAGAAATAAATGATATTTTAAATATAGATATAGAAAGATATTTTCAAAAATATATAAGAGACTTGCCTAAAGAATTTAGAAGAGATGAAATAACTAAAATAGTAGATAGTGAAATAGTAGATATTGTTGCAGAGATTTTGGACATAGCTTCATCTAAATTAGGTAGGCAATATGATGAAAAAGTATATTTTGGATTAGCGTTACATCTTCAAGGAAGTTTAGAGAGAATAAAGCAAGGGAATAAAATATATCATCCTAAGTTAAATTTTATACGCTCACATTATTCAAAAGAGTTTCTTATAGCTATGGAAGTAGCACAGAAGATAGATGATAAATTTGATGTTGAAGTGCCACTAGATGAAATAGGATATCTTACTATGTTTATATCAGCTAGACCTTACGAAATAGATGAGAAGAAAGATGGTAAGGTTGGTGTACTTGTTATAATGCATGGGCATTCAACTGCTAGTAGTATGGTGGAAGTAGCTAATTCTTTGATAGGAGAAAATTACTCTAGAGCATTAGATATGCCTTTAACCATGAAAGCAGAACAAATGTATGAAATAGCTAAACGGAAAGTAATTGAAATGAATAGTGGTAAAGGTGTTCTATTACTAGTTGATATGGGATCATTAACCAACTTTGGAAGTATGATTAAAGAGGAAACAGGAATTGATGTAAGAGCAATTGATATGGTAAGTACATTATTAGTAATAGAGGCTGGAAGGAAGGCCATTAATGGAAGAGATATAAATGAAATATACAAATCGTGTTTAGAAATAAGCAGATACGGTATACAAGGAGTAAGGAATAATACTGAGTTAAAAGAAAATCTAATTATTACTGCTTGCTTTACAGGAGAAGGATCCGCAGAAAAATTAAGACAAATTCTATTACAAAGACTATCTAATAGAGATAAAGTAAAAATTATTTCACTAAATATATTAGATAAATCTGATTTCATTGATAAGATAGATAGTTTGAAATTAGAGTATAGGATATTAGCTGTTGTAGGTACAGTATCATTAAATATAGAAGGTATTCCATTCATTCCAGCACCAGATATATTGGCAGAGGATGGCATAGATCGACTTGATGAGTTTATTAGTAGGGAAGAAGACTTTAAGAGAATTACAAAATCCATAGATACTCAAATTCAAAATATAGATGGTATTGAATTAGTTCAACTTGTAAGAGAAGCTATGCAACGAACTGAAGAAAACTTGGGGATAATTATATCTCATGAAGTTAAAGTAGGGATAATAATACATCTATGCTTTTTAATTGAGAAGACAATTAGTGGTGGTAAAGGAAAGCGCTTTGATAGACTTAATGAATATAGAGATAAACATAGCAAGGAATTTATTTTAGTTAAGCAAAGTTTAAGAAGAATTGAATTGACTTATAATATTAATATATCTGATAATGAACTTGCATTTATAGTTAGAATGGTAACAGAAAATGATATATCTGTGTAATAATTAAATAAAGTGTGTAATAAAAAAAGTGTGTAAAATTGTGTGTAAGATAACTGTGTATTTAAAATACATAGTTATCTTTTTTTTACCTATATAAAACTTAGGTATAGAGTCATTTAAAAAAATAAAAAAAAGATAAATAGTTGGCATGTAAATTGCTTATAATATATAGTGCAAAAGTAAATAATTTAAAATCATAAAAATTTCAATATAATTTGAGGGGGAATCAACCATGTTAAAAATTTTATTATGTTGTTCAGCTGGTATGTCAACTAGCTTATTAGTAACTAAGATGCAAGCTGCTGCTAAAGAGCAAGGAATTGAATGTTCAATCCAAGCTATGGCAGAAGGTGAAGTTAAGAATCACGAAGACGAAATGGACGTATTATTATTAGGACCACAAGTTAGATTCTTATTAAAGAAGATGAAAGAAAAATATGAACCAAAGGGAATTCCAGTAGACATAATCCCAACAGTTGATTATGGAACAATGAATGGTGCAAAAGTTTTAGCTTTAGCATTAAAGATGGCTGGAAAGTAATTTAGGTTATAAAAGGGGAGAATACTGGGGGGTATTTATATCGGCATATAAGCTAAAGCCAAGTGAAAGGATGTATAAGTGATGGAAGAAATCATAATGAATTTAATTATGCACAGTGGAGAAGCTAGAAGCTACTCTATGGAGGCTATTCAAGCAGCAAAAGAAAATAACATAGAAGAAGCTAAAAATCTAATAGAAAAAGCTGATGAAGAATTAGGACATGCACATAATGCACAAACAAGCTTAATTCAAGCAGAAGCAGGTGGAGATAAGGCAGAGTTTTCATTATTACTTTGTCACGCACAAGACCACTTTATGACTACAATGACATTAAAAGATGTAGCTATAGAAATAATTGATATATACACAAGATTATAATATTAATTTAATATGAACTCTAATGTTTTACATTAGAGTTCATTAATTATAATTCTATTGTTTAAACGCTGATTAACGGGTTATTTTAATACAGAATTAGATGAGAAATAATTAATAAAGGGGAATAGTTATGGATTATATAATTGGAGTAGATGGAGGAGGAACTAAAACTGAAGCTGTTGCTTATGACTTAAGTGGGGAAGTTTTAGCAAGAGAGTTAACTGGTTTTGGTAACCTTGTTAATGGAAAAGAAGAGGCTTTAAATAACATAACTACTTCAATAGAAGAGTTAATTATAAAGCTTGGACAAGATGGGTTAAAGGGAATATACTTGGGGATTGCAGGAAGCGAAGTTGGGGAAAATGCTAAATTAATTTATAGTGAAGTAAAGAATAAGTTTTCTATAGAACCAGTGGTTATGAATGATGGTGACTTGGCTTTAAAGGCATTATTAGAAGGTGAAGATGGAATTCTAGTAATAGCAGGAACTGGCTCAACAGCATTTGGTGTTAAAGAAGATAAACAGGCACGTTGTGGTGGATGGGGACACCTACTTGGAGATGAAGGAAGTGCCTATAAAATTTCTATAGAAGCTTTCAAAAGAATGATTCATGAAGAAGATTATGGAATAGATAGAAGTGAACTTTCACAAGCTATTTTAGATAAGTTGAACATGACTAGTGTAGATGAAATTGTTGGATTTATCTATTCTGCAACGAAAGATGAAGTTGCCGCAATGGCCAGCTTAGTATCTATTTATGCTGAAAAAGGTGATAACTATGCTAAAAATATATTAATAAATGAAGGTATAGAAATTGCAAAGTCAGCAGAGAGGGTATTTAAGAAGTTAAACTTTGATAAATGTAGAATAGGGTTAGTAGGAGGCGTTATTAGAAAATCTAAAGATTTAAGAAAAGCCTTCGAAAATTACTTGAAAGAAAATATTAATGTAGTTGCTTATGTTGATAACGATGTTTCAGCTGCAAAAGGAGCATACTATATTTACAAAAAAACAAACAACTGATTTTATTGGAGGGCACAAAATGAAAAGATTAGGGATTTCAGTTTATCCAAGTCATAGTTCTATGGATGAAATAATTGAGTATGTAGAATTAGCTGCAAAATATGGGTTTAAGAGAATTTTTACTTGTCTACTTTCTGCAGAAGGAAAAACTACTGAAGAAGTAGTTGCAGAGTTCAAAAGAATGTTAGATGTAGCTAACAAGCATGGAATGGAAGTAATAGCAGATTTAGACCCAATAGTATTTAAAAACTTAGGGGCATCTATAACAGATTTATCTGTATTTAAAGAAATGGGATTAAGCGGAATTAGATTTGATGAAGGTTTTGCCGGAAATGAAGAATCTATAATGTCATTTAATCCATATGATTTAAAAGTTGAACTAAATATGAGTAATGGTACAAAGTATGTAGATAACATATTATCATTTAGACCAAATGTAAATAACATATATGGATGTCATAATTTCTATCCACACGTTTATACTGGACTTTCACTAGAACATTATATGAAATGTACAGAACAATTTAAGGAATTAGGAATTAATACAGCTGCCTTTGT
Organism: Clostridium sp.; assembly: GCF_018372875.1. Classification (GTDB taxonomy): domain Bacteria; phylum Bacillota; class Clostridia; order Clostridiales; family Clostridiaceae; genus Clostridium. The sequence continues at coordinate 20,741 of NZ_JAHAIF010000049.1, forward strand.
AAATTCTCCAACAGCTAAATTTGGACCATGGCCTGTATCAGAAGGGTTATGTACTCTAGAAATGCATAGAGATATGCCAATAGATGTTCAAGCAAAACACTTATTTGCAACAGGTATTGATGATGTTATAATAGCTAATTGCTATGCATCTGAAGAAGAATTAAAGGCTTTAAGTGAAATCAATAAAGAAATGCTTGAATTTACAGTTGAGTTAGTTGATGGAATTCCTGAAATAGAAAGAAAAATAGTTCTTGAAGAATTCCACTTTAATAGAGGAGATAACTCGGAATATATGGCTAGATCAACTCAATCAAGAGTTAAGTATAAAGGTGAGAAGTTCCCACCATTTAACACTCCAGATATAAGAAGAGGAGATATAATTGTAGAATCTGATTTATATACTAGATATGCTGGAGAACTACAAGTAGCACTTAAGGATATGAAGAATAGTGGGAAGAGTAATGTAGTTGCTAGAATAGTAGAAGAAGAATTATTCTTATTAGATTACATTAAGCCATGGACTAAGTTCTCATTTAAATTAAAGAAATAGTTAGTTAAGGGGCTGTATCAGATTAAGGTTTTTTACCTTAGGCTGATACAGCCTTATTTTTATAATTTTAAATTTTATTCATAACTTTATATGTATTTATTTCCA